>CALWBA010000144.1 GCA_944375815.1 uncultured Lachnospiraceae bacterium
GGTGTACAGACTCCCCTTGCATTTATATTTTGGCTCCAAGTTCCCTTGCGCGCAGATGCTTTTCAAAAATAAGCAGAAAGGTAACGGTGGAAACTATGGATGCAAGCAGATCGGCCGCCGGCTCTGCATAAAAAGCGCTTCTGGCTCCCCAGAAGATCGGCAGAAGTATCGTAAAGGCAAGATATCCGCCCTTTCGCAGAACTGAAAGACACAGTGCCGTCTTTGTCCGTCCAAGTGCCGTCAGTCCGTCCACGAACGTGTACTGGAAGCTGAGCGGAATAATCATCATGGTAAATACTCCGATTCCCCACAGCGACGTATCGATATATGCAGCATCCCGGGTGAACAGCAGAACAAAATACTGCGGAAGGAAGCGGGTGACAATGAACATAAACACAGTAAAGCAAAGACAGAAGATCAGAACGTCTTTTTCTGTTTTCCGGACACGCGCAGTCTGCTTTGCTCCATAGTTATAGCTGATAATCGCCTGCGTTCCGCTGCTGATGCCGAGCATAGGAGAAGTAATCAGCATCATGTAGCTCTGCACGATGGTAGCGCAGGTGATAAGCATATCTCCCTCACTCTTCCCGCCATAGTGCTGGAGCACTGCATTTGTAGCAATCAGCAGCACGCTGTCGGTAGCCAGAATCAGAAACGGTGAAATCCCGAGGGATAAAATTCTGCGCATCAGGGAAAACTGGTAATTGCCAAAGGTAATCCGCACAGGAACTCTTTTGCTGAACAGGAAGCATACTGCAAAGGCGCAGGAGGCAATCTGCGAGATCACAGTCGCAACAGCTGCTCCTGCTACATCCATATGAAGCAGGAAAATAAATATAGGGTCGAGTATGATGTTGCTGACAGCACCTACAAGAACGGTCATCATACCGATGGTGGAAAATCCCTGGCAGTTGATAAAGTAATTAAGTCCCACAGCCATAAGCGCAAAGAATGTTCCGCAGGTATAGATCGTAAGGTACTGATCTGCATACGGAAACGTTACCTCACTGGCGCCGAACCACATCAGCAGGTAGTCCTTGAGAATGAGAAACGTGACAGTAAGCACAGCGGAGAATGCCGTGAGCATCAGAAATGAATTTGACAGGATCTGCTCCGCCTTTTTTTTGCTTCCTTCCCCCATACGCATGGAGAAGAGAATGGAACCTCCGAGTCCCACAAGCGTTCCAAAGGACGAAAGAAGCGTGACGATCGGTCCGCACACGCCGACCCCTGCAAGAGCGATGTCACCGGTGCCTTTGATATTGCCGATATACATACGATCTACGATGCTGTAGAGCACATTGACGAACTGCGCGATCATTGTGGGTATGGCAAGGCGCAGCACGAGGGAAAGGATATTATCCTTCCCAAGGTCGTTCGTTTTTTTCATCAGTAAAAGTCCCCCTCTGAACATTATAATTGAGTAGAATCATGATAGCAGATTTGAAGGCTGTAGTAAAGTGAAGAGGTATAAATTTATTGAAATATCATGGTAAATGTAATATAATGAAACAGATTACTTGAAAGAAAACAGCAGCAGGACGCCGGATAAGAAGCGGCGTCATCGATGGAGAGGAATTGAGGAATTTTATATGTGTGGAATTTGCGGAATCATTGGAAGACACGAAGGAAAAGAAGATATCATACAGCGTATGATGAACCGGATTTACCACAGAGGGCCTGACGACGGCGGCAGCTATGTAAAAGGCGATGCGGCGCTGGGCTTTCGCAGGCTGAGCATCATTGATCTGGAGACAGGAGCACAGCCTATGTATAATGAGACAAATGATATTGTGATTGTATTTAACGGTGAGATCTACAACTATGAGGAGCTCCGCAGAGAGCTGATCGAAAAGGGTCATGTATTTCGCACCAAAAATTCGGATACGGAATGTCTGATTCATGCATACGAGGAGTATAAGGAGGGCATGTTAAGCCATCTGCGCGGTATGTTCGCCTTTGCGATCTGGGATGAGAAGGAGCAGACGCTCTTTGCGGCGAGGGATTTCTTCGGAATCAAGCCCTTTTATTATGGGGTGATTGACGGAAATCTCGTTTTTTCTTCAGAGATCAAGGCGATTCTGGAGTTTCCGGAGTACCACAGAGAAGTGAATACCGAGGCACTCAGCCATTATCTGAGTTTCCAGTATTCCGTCATGGAGGAGACATTTTTTAAAGGTATCCGCCAGCTTTGCCCGGGTACGTATCTGAAATATAAGGAAGGAAATATTGAGCTGTTTCAGTATTGGGATTCTATGCTCACTCCGCAGAAAAAGCAGAAAGAGGAAGATGCTGTGGCACAGATTCACGCGGTTATGGAAGACTCTATCCAGAAGCATCAGTTCGCAGATGTAGAGGTGGGAACTCTTCTTTCCGGCGGAGTGGACTCCAATTATGTGCTGATGAAGAGCCATGTGGATAAGGCGTTTACCGTGGGATTTGCTGAGGATTCAGGAAAATACAGCGAGATTCAGTATGCGGAGGAAATGGCAAAGGCAAAAGGTGTAGAACACTATAAGAAAGTTATTACGGCAGAGGAATACTGGGACGTGCTGCCTAAGGTTATGTACTATATGGACGAGCCCCTTGCGGATCCGTCCGCGGTAGCACTTTATTTTGTGGATGAGCTTGCAAGAAAGCATCTGAAGGCAGTACTCTCGGGAGAGGGATCAGATGAGCTGTTCGGCGGCTATAATATCTACCATGAGCCGCTTTCACTTCGACCGTTTAAGATATTGCCGAAGGGTGCCAAGCGAGTGCTCAGAAAGTTTGCCGTACGCCATTCCAATATCCGGGGCATGAACTATATCCGCAGAGGATGTACGCCGCTGGAACAGAGATTTATCGGAAACGCATACATGTTTACACGCCGCGAGAAAGCGCATGTGCTCGCAGAAGGAATGCCGGTGACATCGCCGGAGGAGCTTACAAAATCGTACTATGAGAAGACAAAAGGCTTGGATGATGTGGCAAGGATGCAGTATATTGATCTGAATTTCTGGCTGCGTGGAGATATTCTGCTGAAAGCGGACCGGATGAGCATGGCAAATGCCGTGGAGTCGCGGGTTCCCTTCCTGGATAAGGAAGTATTTTACACTGCCAGAAATCTCTCTATGAATAATAAGGTACGCGGTAAGGTTACGAAACTTGCGTTCCGAAAAGCTGCACGAGAGGTACTTCCGGAATTTACTGCTCAGAAGAAGAAGCTGGGCTTCCCGGTTCCGGTGCGTGTGTGGCTCAGAGAGAAGCCGTATTATGAAAGAGTGAAATCTGCATTTACCTCTGAGGATGCGGCGAAGTTCTTTCAGACGAAGTATCTTATGAAACTTCTGGACGAGCATTATCAGGGAAAGAAGGATAACAGCCGCAAGGTATGGTGTATTTATATTTTCCTGGTATGGTATCAGGTATATTTCTGCGGCAAAGAAAAAGATATTCAGTTAAATCAATTTGATACACAGTGAATCTTTACTGCCGCACTGGTCGGGGCGTTCTCCGGCTGTGCGGCAGTTTTGAGATAAAATCATAGGAGGAGAAAGATATGTTTGATTTTCAGGAAGTACAGAGTTTTGACCCGGAAATCGCTGCGGCAATGGAAGATGAGCTGGGGAGACAGAGAAACAATCTGGAACTGATTGCGTCGGAGAATATTGTATCCAAGGCAGTTATGGCCGCAATGGGAAGCCACCTGACAAACAAGTATGCCGAGGGATATCCGGGCAGAAGATATTACGGCGGCTGTGAGTATGTCGATGTGGTGGAACAGATTGCTATTGACCGTGCAAAAGAACTGTTTGGATGCGAGTACGTCAATGTTCAGCCTCACTCCGGCGCACAGGCAAATGCTGCGGTATTCTTCGCGATTTTAAAACCGGGCGATACATTTATGGGGCTTAGCCTGAATCAGGGCGGACATCTCTCACACGGGAGTCCGGTGAATATCTCCGGAACTTATTATAACTGCTTACCGTACCATGTAGACGAAAACGGCTATATTGATTACGATGAAGTGGAACGTCTCGCAAAGGAGCACAGACCCAAGATGATCGTTGCCGGTGCCAGTGCATATGCGCGTGTAATTGATTTCAAGCGCTTCCGTGAGATTGCAGATGAGGTTGGTGCAGTACTTATGGTTGATATGGCCCATATTGCGGGACTTGTGGCAGCAGGTGTTCATCCGAGCCCCATTCCGTATGCGCATGTGACTACCACCACGACGCATAAGACGCTGCGCGGCCCCAGAGGCGGTATGATCCTCTCCAGCAATGAGGTAAATGCCAAGTATAATTTCAATAAAGCTGTATTTCCGGGAACGCAGGGAGGTCCTCTGATGCATGTGATTGCGGCAAAGGCAGTCTGCTTTAAAGAAGCTCTGACCGAGGAATACAGGGAGTATCAGCGCCAGGTGGCAAAAAATGCCCGTGCACTGGCAGAAGCGCTGATCCAAAAAGGTTTTGATATTGTCTCAGGGGGAACGGATAATCACCTGATGCTCGTAGATCTTCAGAAGTCCGGAAAGACGGGCAAAGAGGTTGAGAAGCTGCTGGACAGCGTACACATCACCTGCAACAAGAACGCCATTCCAAATGATCCGAAGCCGGCATCCGTTACAAGCGGTATCCGCCTGGGAACACCTGCGGTTACAACCAGAGGCATGAAGGAAGAGGACATGGAGAGAATCGCTGAGGCAATTCGCCTTGCGGTATTGGCAGATAAGCCGGAGGAAGCGGCAGAGATCGTGGAAGGGCTGGTAAAGAAGTATCCTCTCTATGAGTGATGGTGAGTCATATGCCGAATATTATAGAGATTACTGATTTCAGCGCCCCGGAACTGGACGTTTATGCCCGGCTCACAGAGGGGCAGCTGCTGAACCGCCATGAGCCGGAGAAGGGAATTTTTATTGCTGAAAGCCCGAAGGTTATTGAACGGGCATTGGATGCCGGCTGTGTTCCTGTTTCTTTTCTGGTGGAGGACAGACATATCGAGACACAGGCGAAGGAGCTGATAAACCGATGCGGAGAGATTCCGGTTTACACGGCACCGTTTGACGTGCTGACGCAGCTTACGGGATTTAAGCTTACCCGGGGAATGCTCTGCGCAATGCACCGCCCTGGTCTCCCTTCAGCGGAAACGCTGTGCAGAAACGCCAAGCGCATCGCTGTGCTGGAGAATGTGGTCAACCCTACCAATGTTGGCGCAATCATACGTTCTGCGGCGGCAATGCAAATGGACGCTGTGCTTTTGACCGCAGGCTGCAGCGATCCTCTGTATCGTCGGGCCATCCGGGTAAGTATGGGCACCGTATTTCAGATCCCATGGACATTCCTGGATGATCCGGACTGGATGCAGCAGCTGAAAAGATCAGGGTTCTGTACCGCTGCCATGGCGCTTTCAGAGAACACCATAAGTATTGATGACAGACGGCTGCATGCCCAGGAGCGGCTGGCAGTTATTCTGGGAACTGAGGGAGAAGGTCTCAAGCCGGAGACAATTTCAGAGAGCGATTACGCGGTAAAAATTCCTATGGCAGAAGGCGTGGATTCCCTCAATGTGGCGGCAGCCAGCGCAGTGGCGTTCTGGGAACTGGGAAACAGATAAATGTTTCGTAATATACAAAGAGACAATAAAAACGGGCTGTCGTTTACCGCGGCAGCCCTCTTCATGTCTGCACAATGCCTGCCAATACCGTGTGTCGATTTGTGAATTTTATGTGTGCTTTTTCTTGCATTTTGCGTCCGTTATACGTTATAATTTTCATGGTTATGGAGGTGAAGAAATTGAAAAAATTGAAAGTATTATTATGTGCTCTTTGCTCTGCGTTTTTCCTTTTCCCTGTCAATGTTCAGGCAGCGGAAAGCACCCAGGCGGCCTCAGTGCCCGTGTGGCTGTGTATACCTTTTGCAGGGCTTTTGCTCTGTATCGCTTTGATGCCGCTTGTAAAGGGAGAATGGTGGGAGACTCATCAGCCTCATGTGGTAGTTCTCTGGATACTGGCTATGGCAATACCTTTTTCCATTGTATATGGAATAGGAGAGACAGCCAAAACAGTGCTTGAATGTACAGTGAATGACTATATTACTTTTATCATTCTGCTGTTCGGTCTGTTCTGTGTATCCGGCAATATTACCATGGAAGGTGATTTCGCCGGCTCTCCCCGCGTAAATGTAGGACTTCTGGCACTTGGAACTTTTCTGGCAAGCTGCATTGGTACTACCGGAGCAAGTATGCTTATGGTACGTCCGGTACTCAAAATGAATTCATGGAGAAAAAGAAAAGCTCATATTATGATTTTCTTTATCTTTATGGTTTCAAATATGGGCGGAATTCTGACGCCAATCGGTGATCCGCCGCTGCTGATGGGCTTTATGCGAGGAGTTCCATTCTTCTGGAGTCTGCATATGCTGCCGGTACTTCTGTTTAATATGGCAGTGCTTCTCTTTGTATTTTACCATGTTGACAGACGGATGTACCGCAAAGACATTGCGGAAGGAAGAAAGCCGGATATCAGTAAGCCGGGAACGCAGTTTCGTATTGACGGTCTGCACAATCTTATCTTCCTTGTAATGATTGTAGCAGCTGTTATTTTAAGCGGTGTACTGCCCGGATTGAAAATTTTCCAGGACAGTGCAGGAAATGTCCTGAGTATTCCTATTTTTAAGGGAGTAAGTCTGGGAATTCCGTCAGTCATCGAGATTGTCATTATCCTTGCGGCAGCCGGTCTGTCCTTTAAGACTACGCCGAAAGAAATACGGACAAGAAACCACTTTACGTGGGGACCGATCAAAGAGGTAGCTGTTTTATTTATCGGTATTTTTATTACCATGCAGCCGGCTCTGATGCTGCTGAGACAGGTGGGCCCAGACCTTGGCCTGGATCAGTCCTATCAGCTCTTCTGGGCAACTGGAGTTCTGTCCAGCTTTCTGGATAATACACCGACTTACCTGGTATTCCTTACCACGGCAGGAACTATTGGATTTACCAGCGGAATTGCTACCAGTCTGGGAACCGTTCCGGTACATCTGCTGTCTGCGATTTCCTGCGGTGCCGTGTTTATGGGGGCAAATACATATATTGGAAATGCACCTAACTTCATGGTAAAATCCATTTCCGATGAAAACGGTGTCTTTATGCCGTCTTTCTTTGGATATATGCTGTGGTCTCTGGGATTTTTAATACCGCTGTTTTTGCTGGATACGTTGATATTCTTTTTATAAGGAGGGAAGACAGACATGCAGGAAAATCAGAAAAAATGTATGGAGCTTGCCGAACGCATCTATAATCTGGATGCCAAGGTTTACGAATGTGTGGGATCTTCTCTTGGCAGAACCTTTACCGGAAACAGAGAAAATACTGTGCAGAATCTTTGTATGCTGATGCTTACAAAACCGGACGGACATCTTTTAAGAAGCGAACTGGCGCTGATCGGAAATATGGCGCGAACGATTCAGGATAAAGAATCAAAGAAGAAGATGCTGACGGAATATGACAGTATTCTGAAAGAAATTGAACAGCTGCCGGACAGCTTTGGCAAAGTAGATATCGTCGATCTTTCCCGAACCAGGCTGAACCCTACAGCCAGAAAGCTCTCCGAAAATGATCATCTGGTCATCTGCATCAGCCGGACGCAGGGAAGTGCCGGAAATGATATCGGGTTTGAGCTGGCAGACGAACTGCATATCAATTATTATGACGTTGAAATTTTTAATCAGGTTCTTAATCGTCTGGAAGCCGAAAAGGATTCTGTCAACGATGCGGAAACAGAGAATTTCGCAGATTTTGACAAATATCGGAAAAGAGCATTCCGCCTGAAAACCTGGTTCCGTGAATTTAATCGCTATCACGGACTGCCCAGGCAGGATGCTGTGTTTTTCAATATGAGTGATCTGATCTGCAATCTGGCCAGGACGGAGGACTGCGTGATTATGGGAAGATGCGCAGATGCAATTCTTGCTAATAATCATATTCCCCATATCAGCCTGTTTATCAGTGCGCCGTTTTCTCTTCGCATTCAGCGCATTATGGCGTCAAAAAATATGGAATTTCGGCAGGCAGCCCGTTTTTTAAAGCAGATGGACAGACAGCATAAAAAATATTATGATTTTTATACGGGCGGCCGCTGGGGCAGACCGGAAAGCTATGATCTTTGTATCAACAGCGCTAATTACGGTATTCGGGAAACGATTGATCTGATTGAACGAATGATTGACCAGAAAAGAAAATAGAAATTTCAGGATATCCTCGAGAAGAAGTTTTATAACCGGGAAGTGAGCGGTTTCACCGCCGGCCTCCCGGTTTTTAGTATCAGTCAATTTTTATTTCCAGTATATTTAATAAATTTACGACTTCCGGAAATGAAAAGAATGCCCCTTTGACCTTACAGTTTGTAATATCAATTTTATATCCCTGTGCTTCACGGAAGTCAGCTTTTTGCAGATCACATTTATAAAATTCCGTACGGTCGAGACGGCATGTGCGAAAGCAGGATTCATTCAGGCTGCAGTCTGCAAACATGGAATCTGTAAGCTCGCAGCCCGCAAAATGAAATTTCTTTAGATTCATATGAGAGAAGGTATTGTATTTCATACGGCAGTCCTGAAGACTGCGCACAGGATCTACAAATCTTGCCGATGGCAGCAGTTCATGCCAGTGGATGCCTACCAGACTGCAGCTGCGAAATTCTGCATACTGAAGCTGAGAGTACTCGGAGGCATGCAGACCGGTCACTGTACAGTGATCAAAGCAGCAGCCGGTAAATGAACAGCCGATCAGGCTGCAGCTTTCAAATGTACAGCGGATAAATTCGCAGTCCGCGAAGCGGCAGTCTCTAAAAACCTCTTCCGTAAACTTCAGGTTTTCAAAACGTTCAGATTCATAATAACATTCTTCCAAGGTATATCCCTCCTTCATCCTAAGGCTTATTATGCGTAAAAGCAGAGAATATGTCAATCCCGGGATTGTGCAGGCATGAAGTTGACATTGAAATAATGAAATGCTATATAATAGTACTAATCCGCCTGTCCGGGGATGGAAAATGGAAATAGAAGCAAACGATCTGAAATGGAGGAAATGATTATGAATCAAAAAAGGATAGCGCGTCCGGGCGCGGTATTGTTTCTGGTACGGCTTCTGCAGGGAATGATGATTGGACTGGGTGCTGTGCTGCCGGGAATTTCCGGAGGAGTGCTCTGCGTCATTTTCGGAATTTATAAACCTGTGATGGAGCTTCTTGCAAGCCCCCTGAAGCGTTTTCGGACCCATGTGCCGAAGCTGCTTCCTGTCATCCTTGGAGCCGGAGCGGGATTCCTGGGAATAGCCAATCTGCTTTCCTTTTTTCTGGAAAAATACCCGGATCCGTCAGTGTGCCTGTTTATCGGACTTATCGGAGGCATGTATCCGTCTCTGATGCGGGAAGCCGGGGAGAAAGGGCGCACAAAAGCATCCTGGATTTCCATGGGGATCGCGTTTGCCCTGATTCTGATATTGCTTGGAATACTGGATGTGATGTCTGTAAACATTGAGCCGAACGGCGGCTGGTATCTTTTTTGCGGATTCTGCCTTGCGCTGAGTATAATTGCTCCCGGGATGAGTTTTTCCACACTTCTGATGCCATTGGGCCTGTATACTCCGTTTGTCGCAGGTATTGGGCATCTGGATCTGAAAATACTGGTATTCGGCGGAATTGGGGCGGTACTTACGGTTATCTGTCTGGCCAGAGGGATCGACGCTCTGTTCTGGAATCACTATTCTGCAGCTTTTCATGCGATTGCTGGGATTGTCGCAGCGGCAACTCTGGCGATTATCCCATTTGGAAGTTTTTTCAGATCCGGCGTCTCATTTGCGGCAAATGTGTTATGTCTGTGCATCGGAATTCTCTGTGCAATGGGACTGGATAAAATAAACAGGAAGTTTCCCAGGGAAGGGTAGATGATACCCTGCTTACAGAAAACTTCCTGTTCCTTCGTCTATTCCTCGCTGGCAGCTGCCTCATCAGCCCCCGTTGGATCTGCTGCTGATGTTCTGACATGGATGCCATTGACTTCCATAGAATCATTTACCTCAATGACGAGATAGGTTCTGCCGTCAATTGTTTTGGTTTCCACCAGGTCTGTGCGGTCGGGATTGACTTTAATAATCACATCGGGTGTTTTAATTTCAAATGACCGCGCATTAACAAGGTTGGAGGCGAGCAGGGACTGCTTCTCGCCTACGGTTTCATCAAAATGATGATCAAACTGCTCAAGAGGTTCGCCCTGAGCTCCTCCGTCCAGGAGAAGACGCCGTACCTCGGCCTTATCGAGCGTAACCGGCTCAGGATCGTCCTTGTGTTCTTCAATCATATCATTGAGGCTGTCGTGGATTGCGCGTACAGTCTCGTAGTCACATTTTTCTCCCAGTGCCTCCTCAAGGATTTCATTGAACGTATCCTTTTGATCTCTGGCAGTCAGCGGGATGGAACAGCCAAAGAAACGGTCTATGAGATCATACTGCAGTTCGTCCGCCTTCTTGGAATAGTAGAGCATACTGTGCAGATCCGTATTGCGGTCATTAAATGCCGGAAAGAGGAAGCCGCAGTCCGGTGTTTCAACAATCCAGTCGCGGATACGGTCTTCGATATTATTTGTTGCCTCGTTATAGCACAGTCCTGCCTTTGAGAGCTTGACCGGGCAGATGCAGCAGAGAAGGAATTCATATACGTCCTCGGAGGCATCAAACATTTCCTCATTATCCTTTCCGCGTTTTGGAATATCGTAAGATGCGTGAATCAGGATGATATAATAATTTTCCCCATAGCTGTACATTTCAATGATTTTCTCATAGAAATCATCAAGCAGGTCGTCATCTTTCAACTGGCTGTCCCTGAGCTTTAAGAGATAAGACTGTGTTCCTCCATCTGCTTCCTGTTCAAGCGGAAATTCCAGGTTCAGCAGATTCTTTCCCACGGTTCCGGAGAGCGTCTTGCGGAAAATTTCAAAATATTTGAACATCTCTTCCTCGGGCAGGGAGAGAAACGCGTCTTTGAGTTTTGTCTTAATGTTTTTTTCCGCATCTACGTAGCAGCCGCAGATGCGGGAGATCGCGCAGTTATCCTGTGTAAACTGCTTTCGGATTTCAAGAATTTCTTTTTTTATCATGCTTATCACCTCAACTTCCCATTATAAACGATCCCCTGATTCCGGACAAGAAAAATCTGCAGCAGCTGAGGATCTGTTGTTCTGTGAGAAAATTTGGCGAAGAAAAAGGATTGCCTCAAATGGGAATGCACGCTATAATAGGCATAGCTATAAATTTCGCGGACGATCCATCCGCGCTGTTTACAGGAGAAATCAGGATGAAGAAAAAAGCATTGCTTGCAGGGGCGGGGCTCGTGCTGGTGCTGTCAATGTTCGGCTGCGCGGGAGTCCGCGAGATGGCAGGAAATGTCGGAATGGCATTCAGCGAGACAGTGGAAAAAGCGCCGCATCTGTTCTCTTCCGGAGGAAGAGAGCTAAAACGGCAGATTGAGGAGCTGGAAAGCGCAAGCGTTCCGGAAGAGATGCCCGGGCATCAGGAATACTATTTTCATCAGGCCGATGAACAGGAAAAGCGGATCTACAGACAGATACAATCCGGGATCGAAGAGTTTGAGACAGATATTCTGCTGACAACAGCAGATGATGATCTGATTGATCGTGCATACCAGAAGGTACTTATGGATCATCCGGAGTACTTCTGGGCGCAGAATGCGGGAAATACAAGAAAGATTCTGTATACCACATACGCGCGCCTGCAGCCGGGGTACAATATTTCCGCAAGTGAGGCACGCAGCCAGACAGAACAGATTGAAAAACTGGCTGATGAGATACTGGCGGAGGTTGATCAGAAAGAAAATACGTATCTTACAGCACGTCTGATTTATGAGCATATTATTACGGATACCGAGTATGTACAGAATGAAAATGATCAGAATATTGCAGGTGTCTTTCTGCAGAATGAGGCGGTTTGTGCGGGATACGCGCGCGCATTTCAATATCTCTGCGAGAAAGCGGGTATTGAGTGTATTTACGTCACAGGAGATGCCAGAGACACCGTAGAGGGACATGCGTGGAACATGATAAAGCTTGACGGGGAGTATTATTATGTGGATGTCACCTACGGGGACATGCCTGAATTTTCGTCTTCCCTGGAGGAAAACCAGGTACTTTACGACTATTTCTGTCCGTTTCCGGAGGAGTACGAGCAGCTTGTGACTCCCGATGCGGGACTGGTGCTGCCGTCATGCACTGCTACAGCGAACAATTATTATGTCAGGAACGCAAGCTGCTTTGAGGAGTTTGACCGGACAGAATTATACAATTATTTCGTGTACCAGATTGATGAGAAGAACCGTGTGATTCATTTCAAGTACACGAACCGGGAGGCGTATGAGCGGGCAAAAACGGAACTGAGGGATAATGGGCTTCTGGATGAACTGGCCGGATACTTTATGGACTATTACGGCCTGGATACATTGAACTACCGGTATGGGACACTTGACGAGCTGTATACGTTTTATGTGGGGATGCCCTGATACAAAAAGTTTGACATTCAAAATAGTTTGTAGTATATATAAAAATAAGGAACTGCACAGACAGCAGAATATGAAAGAATAGGACAGGAAAAAGAATATGATAGTAGAACCGAAAGTGAGAGAGTTTATCTGCACAACCGCCCACCCGACCGGATGTGCGGAGAATGTGGCACGTCAGGTGAAGTATGTAACGGAAAAGGGTACCATTCAGGGACCAAAGAAGGTACTTGTAATCGGAGCATCCACAGGCTATGGTCTGGCAAGCCGTATCACGGCGGCATTTGGCTGCGGAGCTGATACGCTGGGTATTATGTTTGAGCGTCCCGCAAACGGCAGACGCACCGCTACCCCGGGCTATTACAACACAAAAGCGTTTGAAAAGCTGGCTGCTGAGAAGGGACTGTATGCGAAATCAATTAATGGAGATGCATTTTCCCGTGAGATTAAGGAGCAGACCGTAGAGACAATAAAAAAAGATCTGGGACAGGTGGATCTGGTGATCTATTCCCTTGCAGCTCCGCGCAGGACAACGGAGGATGGAACTGTTTACACATCCGCTCTGAAAACTACGGGAGAGGCGTTCACAGAGAAAAGCCTGGACTTAAAGCACAACACCGTATCCGAGAAGACTGTAGAGCCTGCAAATCCGGAAGAGCTGGAAGGCACAATCAAAGTCATGGGCGGAGAGGACTGGGAAGACTGGATGGATACCCTGTCCGCAGCAGGTGTGCTTGCTGAGAATGCCGTGACAGTGGCGTATTCCTACATTGGACCGAAACTGACATACCCCATTTACTACGAGGGAACAATTGGAAGGGCAAAGCAGCACTTACATAAGACGGCAGACCGCATGAATGAAAAACAGAGCGCATACCATGCTTATATTTCAGTGAATAAGGCGCTTGTGACTCAGGCAAGCTCCGCAATTCCGGTTGTGCCTCTGTATTTTGCGATTCTCTACCGCATCATGAAAGAGAAAGGTACACATGAGGGATGCATCGAACAGATTTACCGTCTGTTTTCTCAGAAACTGTTTGCAGGTCAGGTCTGCACAGATGCGGACGGCAGAATCCGTATGGATGACTGGGAGATGGATGAGGACACGCAGAAGCAGGTAGAGGATACCTGGAAAAAGGTAAATTCCGACAATGTGCGCGAACTTGCGGATATTGAGGGCTATTGGGAGGACTTTTACCATATGTTCGGTTTCGGATTTGATACCGTGGATTACACGAAGGATGTAGAAATCTGACAGACAATATCACTGCCGGGGACAAGCAGATGTTTCCGGCAGTTTTTATGCGGAGGAAGAAAAGATGCTTTTTTTTGAGAATGACTACTGTGAAGGCGCACATCCGGCGGTGCTGCAGAAATTGATTGAGACAAACATGGAGAAACTCCCCGGATACGGTACGGATCACTACTGTGAGTCCGCGAAAGAGAAGATCCGCGCTGCCTGCGGCTGCCCGCAGGCAGATGTATTTTTTCTGGTAGGCGGGACGCAGACAAATGCTGCGGTTATCAGTGCGCTTCTGAGGCGGTTGATTGTTAGCTAATGGGTTTGATG
>CALWBA010000145.1 GCA_944375815.1 uncultured Lachnospiraceae bacterium
GAACCGACCATCGCAATATCTACAATACCAGTCAATGTATTCTTACTTCCATGTAAAATACCTATTGCACTGTCTCTCTTTTTCTTTCGTCCTGTCTTCGTTTCATACTCCGGCGGTTCTTCCCTGATATCAAGAAATTTATTCAGTTCATCTACCCATTGACTAAGCAAATCTTTACTCTGTAATAAAATCCGTGTATTCACCTTTCGTTCCGCAATCAGGTAACTGCACACAACTGTTTTTCCAAATGCGGTTGCGGCCTCTAGCACACCATCTGAATCCCTTAGCAACTTCTCCGCCGCAAGTTCCTATTGCAACCGCAAATCACCTTTATAAGTAAAACATCCCATTGATCAGGATATGCATTCCAATTCACGTCTACAAACGCACTATTACCATTTTTAAGTGCCTGGCCCTGCAGGGGTAATGCAACCAAATTGCCAATACTGCTCGCCACATCCTGGGATGGATACATACAGTCATAGTAATGAAAGGACTTTAAATTGACAGAAGCCGCCCCTTTATCCAACAGTAAAAATCCAAAGTTTCTGGCAACGGAAGCCGCTATTGCTTTTTGAAAAAATATCCATACATGAGCGCCTCTCCCTGAGCGTGATCGTTCCACTAACGGTTTAATTCCATTTATCTTACACATCTTTCTAAGAGCATTCACTTCTTTATGCCACTCATTATCCATGTTGGCAAAATCTGTTGTTTCTGCACCTTTTTCGTGATTATCAAAATCAAACACGAGAAATCTGCATGTTCCATCTGGCAGCAATGGATATACACCGATTACGTCCGAACCATCTTCCTTATATCCCAGCAAATGCGAAACGATTTTCTTCACGTCCAGTTTTGTCCATTTTTTATTTTCACACTCATCGCAAAATATCTTTTCTCCACGCTGTTTCGGACAAAGTTTAACATCCCATCTATTATCACATTGTGGAAAATAACCGCCATTCTTGCTGCGCCTGGCATAGACATCCTCTCTTCCCCAAAACATAGAAAAGAAGCGTATCGCCATCTTCTCCGTAATAAACGTAGGATGGACAATACGCGCTCCCTGATCGAGATCATACTCTTCTGCATTTTCTATTGTCTCTTCAAAAGGATTAGTCTCATCATATGGAATATTTTCTTTTTTCAATTTATCTTTTAATAATCTATTTTCATATTCAAGTAACCGAACAATCTTCCTCAAAGTTTCCGTATCATATGCTTCTATATTCATACCGCCACCTGCAATTCTCAACACACAAGTTCCACTTTATATATACGGTTTTATCGTAAACACCGTCTGCTCTCCGACCTTTTCACTTGCCAATTCAAATAGATTTTCTTTCGTTGCGAACAGATTTTTAGGATTTCTTCCGATAATCAGATACTGATTTCTATCATCTAACGAAATATACTTCCGTGTATTATCATTCAACAAAATATCTGCATTATCAATGACAATCAGCTTTCCCTCTGCCTGGCGGATTATTTCCTTTACATCTTTCTGATAATCATAATTATCCAAACACAAAATCTTAGGATTAACTGCCATACATTCTCTGATAAATGAAAATGTTGCTGTTTTCCCTGTTCCTGAATCTCCCATTAAGATTGTTATATTATTGGTAAAAGTAAAGTCCACCACAAACGAGGTATGCACTGTTGAAAAATGTTCCATTACAACCGGTTTACTCTTCATTTTCCCACCACTCCTTTAGTTCTTCGTAATCCTTAATCTCTTTACATCCTCTACTCGTCTGAACCTTCACACGTTCCATATTAAAAGGAATCATTGCATAATCACTATATACATATCCCTCTTCGAAACCATATAATATTTCCAAAGCATTATTTCCACATTCTTTTAAACAAAACACTTTATTTGGAAAATATAATATATTCAATACCGTTTTACAACCTGTAGAAAGCTGATCTGTATTCAATGTAATATCCTCAAAACGTGATCGAATTTTATATTTGCTGATAAGTTCCGAAACATCTATCAGTTGAATATACTTTGCCGCTTTACCATCTAGTCTCGTTGCCGTATTTTGATTAAAAAAGATATCATTCAATTCTATATATTCTTTATTCAGAGGTATGTCTTTCTTGTTTTTAAAAATCGTTATCATGCCACTATCTCCAATCCAACTTTAGAAAATTGTAGTTTTAATGAACTTCCCACATAGATCCGTTTCATTTTATCAAACACAGATAGTCTGTTATTATCCAACCCACAGATGTCGTCTTCCTGCCGTTCTTTCCATTCACAACATGACTTTATCCAACATTCGCCAATCACGCCTTTTGACACTTCAAATCCAGTATTTCTTGTCAAATCGAATAGTAACTTTGCCGATAATTGCTCAATATTATGTTCTTCAATATTTTTATCATATTCCACAATTTCTCGTATTCCTTTATAATCGAAATTATCATCCTGCAAGAATTTTACAAGTTTGTGTCTTGCTGTAATTGTTCCGGCTCTTTTTTCTAAAAACTCATCTTTTGGAGCATAAATCCATTCCATCAGTTCTTTAAACTCTAAAAGAATATACTCAAAGCAAATAATGTCCAGCAGAAAAACATTTTCTTTCTCATTCACATATTTCTTCAATCGTTTCTGTTCCATAATAATCTGCAGATTATCAAAGGAATTATCAAAAACAATGATATATCTGTTTTCAGCATCCTGTAATGCCCTTACAGCTTTCACTAACTCACTATTATTCTTTTTACTTTCAACGATCACATCCGGACAAAGTTGTTTCATGAGATTTTCCCAAAATGTATAGCTTGCTTTTCCTTTTCGATCTTCTATCCACAAAAAAGTTTTAGCCATGATTCTTCCACCTGCTTTCTATATTCTATTTTAACCGATTTTCATCCATAACACAATAAATTCACCCAAAAGAAAAAGACCGCATTTCTGCGATCTTTCCCTACTCTATCCCCTCTCTTTATCTCACCTCATAAACAACCTTCACAAAAACGTCTCTTTTGTTACATCTATATGCACCGTACTCTTGCTGACCCCGAATTTCTTTGCCGTCTGCCTTACCGTGGCATTATGGTCTATGATATAGTTTGCTATGGCAATTACCCGTTCCTCTATATATTCCTTCATGGGACTACCCCTGAGAACGTTTTTTACATCATATTAGGGGGGCGGTTAATTTATGCCTTCCAGATCTTCTCCCAAAAGACAAGACGCCAGTTGGCACAGAACTGTGTCCACTGGCGTTGCAAAAGACAAGCAAAAAACTTTTCAATCATTCCTATAGCTATATTATTAAATGCTTAAAGTTTTCTGGTATTATTATGCATCATTTCATTGTATACTTCAAGTACATATGGAATATTTGTATTATTTTTTTATGATTTTTTAATATTAATTGTATATTTTTGACGGATTATCTTCCTATCTCCTGTGCCAGCAGGCGAATGTATTCCGGCGTTGTGCCGCAGCAGCCTCCTACGATGCCGGCTCCGGCGTTTATCAGCGTCTTTACATGCTTTACGAATGTCGGTGCATCCATACTGTATATTGCATGACCCTTCTCATTGATTGTGGGCATGCCGGCATTGGGCTTTGCAATAACCGGAACGCGTGCTTTTTTCTTCATAGACGTAATAACCGCTTCGAGCTGGTCAGGTCCCACAGAACAGTTGACACCCACAGCTGCCGCACCCAGCTCCTGCAGTGTCTCAACCGCTTCCACGCCGTTTCCGCCGTACAGCGCGCTGCCGTCTGCCTCGAGTGTCAGACTGCACATCACCGGCAGATCGCAGACAGCCGCGGCAGCATCCAATACTACGGATGTCTCATCAACGCTGAGCATCGTCTCCGCTACCAGAAGATCTACGCCGGCTTCTGCCAGCGCCTCAATCTGCTCTGTATATGCCTCCAGAAGCCTCTCGTACGTCATATCGCCGCGGGGCTCCATCATCTTTCCTGTTGTCGTGAGATCTCCTGCAATCAGAGCCTTGCCTCTGACCGCTTCCTGTGACACATCCACAAGGCGTTTATTGAGCTCCCGCACCTCGTGTTCTTTTCCAAAGTACTCCATACTGATGCGGTTTGCCGCAAAGGTCGGGGCGTAAATAATCTGGCTGCCCGCCTCGGCATATTCTCTCTGGAGCTTCTGAAGAATCTCTCTGTGTTCCAGCACCCAAAGTTCTGTGCTGACACCCTTGGGCATTCCCGCCAGCGTCAGATTCGATCCGGTCGCTCCGTCCAGAAGAATAATACCTTTTTGTGCCAATGCTGCAAATTCGTCTCGATTCATAGTCTCTCCTTCCGGAAGCTTATTCCTCTTCCTCCGTGTCCGCTGCCTGCTCCGTGAACAGATAGTCGTGCTTATCGGTTACCTTTGCTTTCTTCCATGCGCTCTCTATCGTGAGATTGCTGTCTTCCACCCAGCCGTTCAGGGTATCATTATACAGCTCCGTTTTACGTTCCTCCACGATCTCCGTTTTGTGCTCCTCTGTAGCCTCAGCGTCAAATGTCTTATCCATACGCACTACATAGAAGGATGACGCACCTTCCACAACTTCCGGATACAGCTCGCCGTCCGAGAGTGTATTTGCCGCTTCCTTAAGCTTATCATCCAGAATCGTATCATCACTGCCGTAGCTGTAAGTAAGTCCCGAAAGTTCCTCATCGATCTCTTTTGCGTAGTCTGATATCTCCAGAGTTGCCGCATCTTCCTTTTGCTTCCAGGCATCCAGAAGTTTCTGTGCCTTTTCCCGCAGTGCTTCTTTTTCCTCTCCCTCAAGAGGTATCTTGTTGCCGTCATCGTCTGTCTCATCACTACTGAAGGAAATTACGCCGTAGCTGATCGTGGACTGCTTTGCCTCATCATCTGTCACGTTTGTATCCGCACCGCTTCCGATAGATTCTTTCATCTTCACCTGATAGGTATAAAGTGTCAGGAATTCCTCCACATTCTCCTTCGCAATTCCCATTTCCTCAAGTGTTTCTGCATCATTCGCGTCCATAAAATCCTGAGCCTTGTCGGAGATTTCCTGCGTCTCCTCATCCGTTAAAGCAACCCCATATTCCTCTGCATGAGATTTTAAAATGTACAGTTTTTCAAGCTCGGTCATGATGTCTTCCTTTAACACTTCTCCGGAACTCTTGCCGTCCGTTTTCTCGTCCCACTCCAGGCCTCCGATGCTCAGACCAAATCCCTGTGTCATTGAATAGTAGGAATATTCCCGGTTTGCCTGCACATAACGCAGCGCAAGATTGGCAGTTCCCATGGGAATCTCCACATCATTTACCACAGCCGCTGTAGCTGTTCCGTCCACTTTATATGAACCGCAGCCGGCCAGACCGGATACGGACAGCGCAGCCGCCAGCATAACTGCGGCTGCTTTTTTATTAAACTTTCTCATTGTTTCCTCCCGCTGCCGTCCTGATGACGGCCTGTTTTCCATTATTCACGCCGCCAATCTGCGGCGCATCCCTGCCGTCTATTATAATATGTTTTATTTATGGGGGCAACGTTTTTCCAAAATTTCAACATTTTTTCACAACTGGCGTCTCTTCCAGTTCCGTGATCATTTCATCCAGAAAACTTCTCGCCTTTTCAAGGAAGTTTATGCGTTCGCGCGGGTTTTTCTTTCTTGGCTTATAGATAAAGTACGGGTTTGTTTCCATCTTAAAGGTAAGCTCGCTGCCGTACCGCTCAAGAAGCTTCGGAATTCCCGCGGGATTTACCCTGGCGCGTTCGTACATTGTAATACGCAGACTGTCCTGCTGCTGTTTAATTTCAGACACATAAATTCTGTGAGCAAGTGCCTTAAGGGCAGCTACAGAGAGCAGGTTCTGAACGGCCTTGGGCGGATCTCCAAAACGGTCCAGCAGCTCCTCCAGCATATCCTCTGCATCCCCGTCATTCTCAATGCCTGCAATTCGCTTATAAATATCGAGTTTCTGGTATTCGTTCATGATATAGCGCTCCGGAATAAACGCATCCAGATCCAGATCCACTGCCGTCTCAATGTTTTCTAAGACCTCTTCGCCTTTTTCTTCAAGCACTGCCTCATTCAGCATTTTACAATATAAATCGTATCCTACGGATTCCATATGACCATGCTGCTCAGCGCCGAGCAGATTTCCTGCACCGCGGATTTCCAGGTCACGCATCGCGATCTTGAATCCGCTTCCGAGCTCGGTAAATTCCCGGATAGCGGAAAGGCGCTTCTCTGCTACCTCTTTGAGCATCTTATTCTTCCGATACATGAGGAAGGCGTATGCCGTCCGGTTTGATCTGCCCACGCGCCCGCGCAGCTGATACAGCTGAGAGAGTCCCAGCTGGTCGGCGTCGTGGATGATCATCGTATTAACGTTGGAAATATCAAGCCCTGTTTCTATAATCGTCGTAGAAACCAATACGTCGATATCGCCGCTTATAAAGCCGTACATGATTTTTTCCAACTCATGCTCACGCATCTGCCCGTGGGCAAATGCAACATTTGCCTCCGGCACAAGCTTGGCGATCTCATTTGTAATTTCATCAATGGAGCTCACCCGGTTGTACACATAGTAGACCTGACCGCCTCTTGCCAGCTCGCGGTTAATGGCTTCACGCACCATTTCTTCGTTATATTCCATTACATAGGTCTGAATCGGTACACGATCCATAGGCGGCTCCTCAAGCACACTCATATCGCGGATACCGATCAGACTCATATGCAGCGTTCTGGGAATCGGTGTCGCTGTCAGTGTCAGCACGTCGATATTCTCCTTTAGCTGTTTGATCTTCTCCTTGTGAGCCACGCCGAAACGCTGCTCCTCATCAATGATTAAAAGTCCCAGATCCTTATACTCGATGTCTTTGGAAAGAATTCGGTGTGTCCCGATCACAATGTCCACGAATCCTTTTCTCAGTCCCTCGAGCGTATTCTTTTGCTGTGCAGGCGTGCGGAAGCGGCACATCAGGTCAACGCGCACCGGGAAATCCTTCATGCGCTGTACAAATGTATTGTAATGCTGCTGTGCCAGAATCGTTGTCGGTACCAGGTATACGACCTGCTTGCCGTCCTGCACTGCCTTAAATGCCGCGCGGATCGCGATCTCCGTCTTTCCGTATCCCACGTCCCCGCAGATCAGACGGTCCATAATCTTCGTGCTCTCCATATCCTTTTTGGCAGCTTCTATGGCCGCAATCTGGTCATCTGTCTCCTCAAACGGGAACATCTCCTCGAATTCCTTCTGCCAGACAGTATCAGGACTGTAGACAAATCCCTCTTTTGCCTGACGCGCTGCGTAAAGCGCCACGAGATCCTTGGCGATATTTTTTACTGCCCCGCGCACACGCGTCTTGGTTTTCTGCCACTCCTGGCCTCCAAGCCGGTTCAGCTTCGGTTTCTTCGAGTCCGCACCTGCGTATTTCTGCAAAAGGTCAAGCTGCGTGGCAAGAATATAGAGATTATTCCCTCCGGCATACTCGATCTTAATGTAATCTTTCGTAACCTTATCCACAACAACTTTTTCCAGACCGCGGTAAATTCCCAGTCCATGGTTTTCATGCACCACAACATCTCCGATGGACAGCTCCGAAAAGCTTTGAATCTTTCTGCCCGAATACTCCTGTTTTTTCCTGCGCTTCTTTTGTTCCTTTCCGAAAATATCGCTCTCGGTGATGACAACAAACTTCAGCATCGGATACTCAAATCCCCTTCGGGCATTTCCGAAAATCACCATGGTTTCACCCGGCTGCGGAATCCTGTTTTCATCCTCGGTATAAAAGCTGTTCAGTCCCTCCTCCAGAAGATCCTGCGCAAGTCGGGAGGCTCTGGTGCGGGATGCTGACAGCAGCACGACCTGGTACCCGCGCTTTTTCCAGTCCTTTAAGTCTTTAACCAGAAGCTCAAACTGGTTATTGTAGGAGTTTACGGAGCGCACATCCAAACTGTAGGTATGGCCGATCTCCCAGTCTCCCTTCTTCGGCTCCATCATACACAGCGCTGCGCAGTGCCTGCGGTTAAATGCCGCGAGAACCTCTGCACGCTTTCTCAGAAGATTTGCCTGCCCCGGCAGCAGATAGCCTTTCTCAAGGCGGTGCGTCATACTCTCCTGAAATTCCAGCTCCAGAGCTGAAGCGCTCTCAGAAATATGATTCAGTTCGTCGAGAATAATCGGTGTGTCTTTGGGAAAGTAATCCAGGAACGATACGGTATCCGGATAAAAATAATGGAGATACTGCTGCGCTCCCGTAAAATTTTCCTGTTCTTCAAGCTGATCTAAAATTTCTTCCGTGCTGACACGGATACGCGCCGCCTCTTCAGTCAGCATCGCATCTCTCATCTTTTTGATGCACGCTTTGGATTCTTTCTGAATAGCCTTAATGCCGCGTTCTTTCGCGTCTTCCATCAGCACCATCTCAGAAGCGGGATAGATATCTATCTCATCCAGATTTTCGATTGAGCGCTGACTTTCCACATCAAAGCTGCGGATAGAATCTACCTCCTCATCCCAAAGCTCAATACGCCACGGATTTTCCTCTGTCAGCGGGAAAATATCAATAATTCCCCCTCGAATGGAAAACTGTCCGGACTGCTCCACCTGCGGCATACGCTCGTATCCCAGATTGATAAGAGTCCGCTTCATCTTTTCGAGATCCACGGTACTGTCACTTTTCAGATGCAGCACCTGTTCCCGGATAAGTTCCAATGGCAGCAGATGATCCATACATCCTCCGATGCTGGTAACCACAGCTGCTGCTTTCTGTTCAATTAATGCACGGATGACACGCATCCTCTGTTTTGTCAGCAGGTTGCCCTGAATATCCGCCTGAAAGAAAATCAGATCTTTTGACGGATAAAAAAGGACTTCCCGGTCGTACAAGCGGTAATCTTCATAAAGCTCTTTTGCCTTCAGATCGTTCTCCGCTATGATCAGACGCACCGGGGAATCCTGTGTAAGTCCTGCCGCAAAATGCATTTTCTGGGACTGCGTACATCCGGTCACCAGCTGGATTCCGGATGACGCATACAGAGATTTTCTGATCTCCTGAAATTCTGCCAGACCCGCGAGGGGCTGCATGATTGCTTTCATCATTTTTATTCCTTTACTGCATTCTGCTTTCTGTTAAACATATTCATGGCGGAGTCAATCTCTTCCTGTACGATCATCTCCACCGCCTTGGCAGCCTTTTTGATTGCATCATCCACGGCTGCTCGCTCTTCTTT
This sequence comes from uncultured Lachnospiraceae bacterium, assembly GCA_944375815.1. GTDB lineage: Bacteria > Bacillota > Clostridia > Lachnospirales > Lachnospiraceae > Egerieimonas_A. Next base: position 9,205 of record CALWBA010000145.1, read on the forward strand.
CCCAAAAGGGCTTAATACATAGTCCGCCAGATCCCAGTTTTTGGGCTTTTCTCCCACTCCGATCTTCACGCGTGCAAAGACATCCGTTCCGATCTGAGCAATGATATTTTTGATACCATTGTGGCCTCCGGCGCTTCCCTTCTTGCGAATGCGGATCTGTCCCGGCTCCAGACTGATATCGTCGTACAGAACAATCAGCTCCGTCTCCGGATCAATCTTATAGTAGTCCACAAGTTCCCGCACGGACTCACCGCTTAAATTCATATATGTCAGCGGTTTTGCAATCAGAACCTTCTGACCTGCAATGATGCCTTTGCCGTACATGGCCTTATGCTTTACTCCTGCCTGCGGAATACGGTACTCCTCGATCAGATAATCAACCGTATCGAAACCCACATTGTGCTTTGTATTCTCATACTGTCTGCCCGGATTTCCGAGCCCTACAATCAGATACATGTATTTTCTCCTGATTATTTTTTAGTTCATTTATTTTCTGCTGCAATTTGGCTTTAGTTAAAGTATACGAGCGGGTCTTCCGGTTTCTCCGCATGCTCTACGCTTACTGCATACAGCACCGGTCCCACTTCACGGTATACCTTGTTGTACTCTACTTTTACTTTTGCAGTCACATCCACCCACTGTCCGCTGGTTAATGTCTCTGTCTTATCACTGTGGCAGATGAATCCGATAAACGTCATGTCATCCGCGCAGCACGTCATGGCCTTTCTTCCCGGCATGAAATAATCCGCGTTTTTCTTTCTGCTCTTTACGACAAGTCCTTTATAGCGGACTGTCTTGCCGTCATACTTCTCCGGATGATCCATCATATCCATATACCACAATCCGAAATCCTCATACGGCACATCGATAAAGTCCCCGCTGGTGTCAAACGGCATCTCATCCTCAAAAATATCATCCAGCTCTCCCTCTTCGTCCTCAAAGAGCACCTCACATCTCTGATTTGCGACCTTGATGCTTCTGCGGAACGTTGCGAGCGGATACTCTCTCTTGCTGCGGTTAAAAATTACCATGTCCGCATTCCTGCACATCTCCATGAACAGGGATTTTAAATTCTGCATATAGATCTGGAAGCAGCTCGCGTCCACAATAACGATATGCTGTGCCGGATCCCAGAACTGGGGCAGCTCCATCTGCTCAAACTTGGACACGCTCCACAGAGGGTTGAACTCTATGACTACACGCTCCGGTTTGTAGCGGCGGTTCAGTGCCTTTAAATATTCCGGTGTGAAATCTGATGGCTCTTCAACCACCTCAATGACTGTATTGTATCTCTTTTTGAGCTTCTCTTCGTCGTATTCTTCTTCGCCCTCTTCAGTCAGAATCAGAAGCGTAGTTCCGTCGATCTGGAAGTAGTCCTGTTCCAGCGTAAATTTCAGAAAGCTGGTCTTGCCCGCCTCCAGAAATCCTGTGATGAGGTACACCGGTATTCCCATATCTTCTTCAAACATTCGTATTCCCTCTTTCTCCAGTTATCAGGCGCCTGAATGCACTGCGCCTGCCCTTTATTCTAAACGTTTTTTAAGAAAAGCTCAACCATATTTTTCCGATATAGTTTTTATATTATTCTATATTTTTTATAAATTATTCACATATTTATGTCCTGAAAGAATGCCTGAAATTCCTTTATCTTCAGGAAAAACTGGTTCTTTCAGGAGAATTGTATATCCGTCATGGATATTCTCAATAAATATTAAGTATATACATTTACTTTATATCTCCTGTGTGGTATATTAATTGTATCTTAGAGAAAGGGGGTAACGCCGGTGGAAAAGCTGACAAAAAAAGAGTTTGAGATTTTAACAAGGCTTTGGGAAGGAGGTCATCCTTATACGGTCTCTGAATTTTTCCGCGAAAATTCCGACATCGCAAAACCTACCATTGCCAAGGCATTTAAAACGCTCTCAGCCAAAGGATATATTACAGGGGGATCCTTTGTTCAGAGTAAAACAAATTTTGCTCAGGCTTTTTCAGCTGCCCTTACCGAGAAGGAGTTTCTGAAGCTGAAGAAAAATCAGGCGACTGCATCGCCCGAGGCTCTGTTCAATACACTTTGGAAAACCGCTTCTGATAAGGACTCGCTGCTCGAAGATCTTATGTCTCTTCTGGATAAGTACACTCAGAGGTCATAAGGAATATGCAGGGGGGACATGTCTCATTAATTGTTACATAGTACCAGCAACACGAAAGGGAGCGAAATCTTATGACAAAACTTACTAAAAAAGAATTCGAGATTCTGAGAATACTCTGGGAGTCCGGAAAACCGTACACGGTTTCTGAATTCTACAGCGCGCATTCCGATCTTGCGAAACCGACTATTGCCAAAGCATTCAAGACATTAACTGCAAGAGGTTACATCAAAGGCGGTTCCTTCGTACAAAGCAAAACAAATTTTGCTCAGGCTTTTTCAGCCAACCTCACAAAGGAAGAATTCCTTCAGCTCAGAAAGAACCAGCTCAGTTCTTCTCCGAACCTGCTGTTCAACACGCTCTGGAAGGCGGCGCCTGATAAGGACGAGCTGCTGGACGATCTCTCCGCACTTTTAGATAAATACAGAAAACAGTCTGAATCATCTAAAAAAGAGCAATAATTTAACATTACCCTTTTTATAATGTAAAAGGCTGCCGCACACGCTTTTTGGTGCAGCAGCCATATTTTTTTATCTGTTTTATCTTATCCTTGAATGTTCGATACAGCCTCGGATATTTTTCTGTTCACTCTCTTTCTCACCTGTCCAAGATACGTCAGATTTCTCGGATAGCGTTTGAATGTCAGTTCTTCGTCTCCCAGACATTCCAGAACTGTTTCCCTGTCAGTCAGTTTCTCGAGATAGCGCATAGCCCGCAGGTCATTCATAGCCTCCTCCATGAGCATCAGGCGGATGGATTCCTCAGGGATTCCGTCGGCTCCCGGATATACGAGGAAAGCATCACCCGCTGGAAATACTCCGTCGGCATCGGTAACCAGATACGGATTTACAGGGTAGAGAGAATACTGGCAATTATAGAAGTTATATCCCCAATGGAGGAATCCGGCAATCTGATGTTTGTACATCTGTACACCCAGTACACGCGTCCGGTAACCCGGCAGCGCAATAAATCTGTTTGATACATCCTTCCACTGTGCGGTACAGTAATATGTCCAAAGTTTCTCCGGCGGATTCTCGAGGAACTCTTCAATATGGTCGTTTGAGCAGACAGGTTCATCCACAATGCCTTTCTCGAAGAAATCATAATTGGAGAGCGCATCAATGATCGGAAACTCCTGCAGACTTTCCTTTACGATTGCGCGTGCCGCCCGGTATGACTCAAGCTGCTCAAGAGATGGTTCATCCGAAACGTGGAAATAACACTGACTCTCAATTCCAAGTTTCTTCAGTTCTTCTTTGAATGATGCCAGAAACTCATGCAGAAAAGCGGCATACGCCTCCCCGGATGCAGGAGTCTCCCATCCGAATATCCTGCGCAGCTCGCCGTTTTCATATCCCATAATTTTAGGAGCAGCTGCGGCACCCCACTGACTGAACAGGTGTGACATTTCAAAATACGTCACTCCGCATTTCCTGCATATTGCAATCCATCGCTCGAAGCGGTCATATCCGAACCGATATCCGTCATCTGTCACCCACATATCCACAAGCTGGACAGTGCGTCTTTCTTTGCCGGGTGCGGTATCAAGCGGCGGAGTAAAAATCGGTGTGAGAATCATATTGCACCCTCTGCGCACTGCCGCAGCAATAAAATTCTCCACAGTTCTCCAGTGCTCCTCACTGAACACCTCAACTCCGTAATAATTTGCCAGGCAGTCACAGTGAAACCATTCTGTATGTGGAATATCCAATTTCGGAAGTACAGCGTCCAGAATCTCAACCTGCACTTTTACTGTCTGCATATGACCTTCCACTCCGATTGAAATTTCAATCGGATATATACCTGGCGGTGTCGTTTCATCCGCCTCTACATCCACCCAAAGGCTGCGCCACTGCCCCAGTATCATGGGGAATCCGGATTCGTTTAATTCCTCCAGCCTGTCCGGGTAAAGCCCCGGTTCTGTTGTCAGATAATCATCATCTGCCTGACAGTGAGAGGGATACGCACAGGGCACAAGCGCTGCCGTGCGCACATGTATGGCAATTTCCCGGGGTGCATTGATTTTTACTTTGCCCCACTCCCGCTTTTCTCCGCTCCAGCGGTAAGCGATCTGAAAGGAAACCGTTTCGTTTTTCAGGGACGTATAGATTTCCTGCGCTCCCTCTCCTGATGGTTCGCGCAAAGGAAAGACTTTTTCCATGGGGGAAATATGTTTTATTTTAAACATCTATTCCATCCTCCGTATCATTTTTTCCCATTATCCCATGAAACTTATCCGGGCGCAAGTGACTTTGTGCATAAGCTGCCGCCTTCCAGAAATTCATACGATTTTTCCCTTGACACCGCCTGTTCCCGGCTGTATCATGATATTACTTTAATAAACATTCAGAAAGGAGGAACTCAGATGACACGTACTATCAATATCACAAACCACACAACTTCACATACCAATTCGATCCGGGAACTTGATAGCAGGGTCATCTGTGCGCCTCACGGTCTTTTTATTTGATGATGGAAAAAGACTGCTGATTTTTTGTATGTGCGGCATGGGCATCCCAGAGCTTCAAGCTTCTGGGATGCCCTTTTTTTGCGTTTCCGGATCACAAATTTTATTTTAAAGGGGGATTTATTTATGAACCACACCATGGGAACTCTTCGCAAGTTCCGCAGCATTGCCCGTTTTTTAAAGGGCAGCTCGCACTTTCTGGTTCTGGCGCTGGCAGCAGGTATGTTAAACACCATGTTCAACGCTCTGACACCGCAGATCATCCGCTATACAGTGGATGCGCTGACGGGTGATGGAAACTATCCAGACACGCGTTTTCTGCTGCTGGCAGCTGCAGCAGTTGTTGTAAGCGCCTCATTGGCTGGAATCTTCACCTATGCGAGCAGCATCTGTATTTCGAAGGGTTCGGAAGGATTTCTGAAAACTATGCGCGATCAGCTCTTCCGCCACATTCAGCGGCTGCCGTATACCTGGCATGTACAGCACAAGACCGGAGATATTATCCAGCGCTGTACCAACGATGTTGAAATCATCCGAAATTTTGTCTGTACACAGCTTATGGAAGTCATCCGCATTGTTTTCCTGATCGTACTATATCTGGCGATCATGTTTTCCATGAATCTGCAGCTTTCTCTGATTGTATTGCTCTTTATTCCGCTGATCATAGGCTACTCGGCTTTCTTTTATTCGAGAATCTCACGCCGCTTTCTGCTGGCAGATGAGGCCGAGGGAGAACTTACCGCCAAGGTTCAGGAAAATCTGACCGGTGTGCGGGTTGTGCGCGCATTCGGGCGGGAACTTTATGAGATCGATCGCTTCGATGAGAAAAATAATACCTTTGCAAACCTCTGGATCAAGGTCGGACGCCTGATGAGCGTCTACTGGGGTGCCGGAGATTTTATGACAGGCATGCAGATCATGACTATTCTCGTGGCAGGCACTATACTTACTGTTCAGGGTCATATGACTCTGGGTGAACTGGTGGCATTTATTTCCTACAATTCCTCGCTTGCATGGCCAATTCGTAGCCTGGGACGCGTGCTCTCAAACATGAGCAAAGCAAGCGTATCCATTGACCGCGTCACTTACATCTTAGACGCGGAGGAGGAAAAAGGGCATCCGGATGATCTGAAACCTGCGATGGACAGAGAAATATGTTTTCATCATGTTTCCTTTTCCTACGGAAACGATGCCTGTGTACTGAAAGACCTCGACTTTACGATTCCGCAGGGAAGCACGTTCGGTGTCCTCGGCAGTACAGGAAGCGGAAAATCCACATTTGTTCACCTGCTCGACCGGCTCTATGAACTTCCTGAAGACTGCGGTTCCATCACCATCGGCGGTATAGATATCCGCCGCATCGATCTTGCCCATCTGCGCAGCAATATCGGTATTGTACTTCAGGAACCGTTTCTGTTCTCCAGAAGCATCGGAGAAAATATTTCCGTAACCCTGGATCAGCCGTCGTTTCCGGAAATCCGTGAAGCTGCCCGCACTGCATGTGTGGATGATGCTGTTATACAGTTTGATCACGGGTACGATACCATGGTCGGCGAGCGCGGTGTAACACTGTCCGGCGGTCAGAAACAGCGCGTTGCCATAGCAAGAATGCTGCTTCAGAAAGCGCCGATCATGATTTTTGATGACTCACTCTCCGCTGTGGACGCCGAGACGGACGCAAAGATTCGCGCTGCACTCAAATCACGCATGGGGGACAGCACAGTGATTCTGATATCCCATCGTATTACCACGCTGATGCAGGCGGATTACATCATCGTTCTTGAAGACGGGCGCATCGAGGAGTCCGGTACACACGAAGACCTTATCAAACAGAATGGTATCTACAGAAAAATTTACGATATTCAGATGAATACGGATGACGATCTTTTAATGGAAGGAGGAAAGGCATGAGAATCGAAGAACAGGAATATACGAAAAATTTTGACATCCGGATCTGGAAGCGCGTGCTTCCGTTCCTGAAGCCGTTTCGCGGTACAGTAGCTGTCATACTGATTTTTAATCTGGTTTGTTCTCTGATTGATATTGTACTCCCGTTATTTCAGCGGTATGCGATTGATAACTTTATTGAGAAAAATACACTCCACGGCATCTGGATTTTTGCTGCAGTATATACAGTCGTTATCCTTTTTCAGTTCATCAGCGTCATGCTTTTTACGCGCAGCAGTGCATCGCTGGAAATGTATGTCAGCAGGACGATGAAGCGCGCCTGCTTTGTCCATCTGCAGGAGCTGTCCTTTTCCTATTACAATGTGACGCCGGTGGGATATATTCTTTCGCGTGTCATGAGTGATACAGACCGAATTGCCGGTATGGTAGCGTGGAATATCACAGACATGCTGTGGGCATTTTTCTATGTAATGGGTGCGTTTGCCGCAATGCTGCTGCTTAACTGGAAGCTGGCACTCATCATTATGCTCATCGTTCCGGCGCTGGCTCTTCTGACCTGGTACTTCCAGAACAAGATCCTTCACTGGAACCGAAAAGTGAGAAAAATCAACTCACGCATCACGAGCAGCTATAACGAAGGAATCATGGGGGCACAGACGTCTAAAACACTCGTAATTGAAGAAAAGAATATTACGGAATTTCAGGAGATTACAGAGGAAATGCGTGTATCGGCGATTCACGCCGCAAGGCTCAGTGCGGTATACGTACCGTTAGTTCTGATCTGCGGCTCGCTTGCCACTGCTATTGTACTGAGCCGCGGCGGAATTCTGGTGCGTGAACAGCTCCTTATGATTGGAACGTTGTCTGCTTTTACCTCGTACGCTGTCGGTATTTTTGAACCGATCCAGATGCTTGCAAGAAACCTTGCGGAACTAATTTCTGTTCAGGCTAATATCGAGCGCGTCACTTCACTTCTGGATCAGGAGCCCATGGTCAAGGATTCTCCTGAAGTAATCCAAAAATACGGAGACACCTTTTCTCCGAAAAGGGAAAACTGGGAGCCTATCCGGGGTGATATCGAATTCCAGGATGTCTCATTTCACTATCCGGATGGACAGGAGGAAGTACTCAGCCACTTCAACCTCAAGGTTCCTGCCGGAACCACAGTGGCTATCGTAGGAGAGACAGGAGCCGGCAAGAGCACACTTGTCAACCTCGCCTGCCGCTTTTTTGAACCGACCGGAGGTAAAATTCTGATAGACGGTGTGGACTACCGGGAACGCAGTCAGCTTTGGCTGCACAGCAACATCGGATATGTTCTGCAGAATCCGCACCTTTTCTCAGGAACGATCATGGAAAACATCCGCTACGGAAAGCTTGACGCCACAGACGAGGAAGTAATCCTTGCAGCCAAAGCAGTTTCCGCAGACCTTGCCGCTGAGCGCCTGGAAAATGGTTACAATACGGATGTAGGTGAAGGCGGCGGGCGTCTCTCCACCGGAGAAAAACAGCTGATCTCTTTTGCGCGGGCCATCATAGCTGATCCCAGAATCTTCGTACTCGACGAGGCAACCTCCTCCATCGATACCCAGACGGAACAGCTGATTCAGAAAGCGACCGAGAAGCTGTTAAAGGGAAGAACTTCATTTATTATCGCCCACAGACTTTCCACTATCCGTCATGCGGATCTGATTCTCGTAGTAAAGGACGGAAAGATTCTGGAGAGAGGAAAGCATCGGGAGCTTCTTGAAAAAAAGGGATATTATTATCATTTATGCAAACAGCAGTTTCAGGAAGAAACCATCCAGAAAAGCAGCAGCTGGGAGAAAAGCTGAGAAAAAAATTCAGGGCAGCCTTTCATGATTCATGAAGGCTGCCCTGACAGACTGTCAAAGAACCCCTATTAAGCTGCGGCAAAATAGAGGTTCTTTTTCTTTCTCATGCTATTTTTGCATTTTCTCAGTAGAGAGGGAGTGTGTTTCCACCTCCACATCGCCAGTTTTTTCAGA
>CALWBA010000146.1 GCA_944375815.1 uncultured Lachnospiraceae bacterium
CATCTATGGCTATTCAGTACAAGATACTATGACTGTTCATCACTTTTAGCTCTGTTTATATGAGGTAACAAGTTAGAAAAAGCCTAAAAAATCAATGATTTTAGGCTTGACATTATAGGAAGGAGAACACATGATGAGTATTATATTTAACGAAGAAAACAAGACCTTTCATCTGTACAACGACACAATCAGCTATATCATGACTGTCCTGCCAAACGGTACCATGGGACAGCTTTACTTCGGCAAGCGTATCCGCCCGCGCGGAGAGTATGCGCATCTGATAGAGATGCAGCCGCGCGCTATGGGTTCTTATGTTTATGAGGGTATACGTACGCTTTCCCTGGAACATATGAAATGTGAATACGGCACATACGGTTCTACTGACTACCGTTTCCCTGCCGTTGAGATTCTGCAGGAAAACGGCAGCAGAATTTCAGAATTCTGCTATACTTCCCATACGATAACTCCGGGTAAGCCGAAGCTTGCCGGACTGCCCGCAACTTATACAGAGGATGACAGTGAAGCAGAGACTCTTACTCTGGTACTGACTGACCGCGTATCCGGCGTTCAGCTTGAACTTCTGTACACGATCTTTGCCCACGGCGGTATTCTTGCCCGCAGCGCCCGTTTCTCAAATATCGGCAATCAGACTCTGCATCTGTTAAAAGCAATGAGTCTCTGCCTCGATCTGCCGGACTGCGATTACGATTTCATGCATTTCTCCGGAGCATGGTCCAGAGAACGCCATGTAAAAGTTCGTCATCTCGAAAGCGGTATTCAATCCGTCGGCAGCATGAGAGGACACTCTTCCCACGAACATAATCCATTTGTCATTCTCAAACGCCCCACAGCGGATGAATTTCAGGGGGAGGTTCTGGGCTTCAGCCTGATTTACAGCGGCAACTTCCTGGCTCAGGCAGAGGTTGATACACACGATACCACCCGAATTCTTATGGGTATACATCCGGAGTGGTTTGACTGGAAGCTCGTTCCGGGTGAGACTTTCCAGACACCGGAAGCTGTCATGGTCTATACCGACCGCGGCATCAACGATATGAGCCAGACCTTCCATGAGCTCTACCGCAGCCGCCTTGCAAGAGGTTACTGGAGAGATCGTCCCCGCCCAATTCTCATCAACAACTGGGAAGCGACATACTTTGACTTTACGGAGGAAAAGCTGCTCACAATCGCAAAGACTGCAAAAGAGTGCGGCATCGAGCTCTTTGTTCTGGATGACGGCTGGTTCGGACAGCGCAGAAACGACCGCGCAGGACTTGGTGACTGGAAAGTAAATACAGACCTGCTGCCGGATGGAATCACTGGAATTGCGGAGAAGATCGAAGCGCTCGGCATGAAGTTCGGACTCTGGTTCGAACCAGAGATGGTCAATAAAGACTCGGATCTGTACCGCGCTCATCCGGACTGGATTCTGTCCGTACCGGAGCGGAATCATTCCCACGGAAGATACCAGCATGTACTTGATTTCTCCCGCAAAGAAATCGTAGACTGCATCTATGATATGATGGCAGACGTTCTCGGCACCGCAAAGGTCTCTTATGTCAAATGGGATATGAACCGAAGCATTACGGAATGCTGGTCTCACGCTCTTTCTCCTGACCGCCAGGGAGAGGTATTCCACCGTTACATCCTTGGTGTGTATGATCTGTATGAAAGACTTACCTCTGCTTTCCCGGAAATTCTCTTTGAATCCTGTGCAAGCGGAGGCGCACGGTTCGATCCGGGACTGCTCTACTATGCGCCGCAGTGTTGGACAAGCGATGATACTGATGCCATCGAACGCCTGAAGATACAGTACGGAACTTCCTACTGCTATCCTGTCAGCAGCATGGGAGCTCATGTGTCCGTATCTCCTAATCATCAGGTCTTCCGTACTACACCGCTGCACACAAGAGCAAATGTGGCATGCTTCGGAACCTTTGGCTATGAGCTTGATTTAAGTCGTCTCTCTGAGGATGAGCTCTGCCAGGTGAAAAAGCAGGTAGCGTTCATGAAGGAATACCGTGCTCTGCTGCAGTTCGGCACTTTCTATCGTCTGGAGAGCCCCTTTGGGGGAAATATCACTGCCTGGATGAGTGTCAGTGACAATGCAGACCGCGCTGTCGTCGGCTGGTACCGCACGCTGAATGCAGTAAATGCCCCCTACAGCCGCTTAAGACTGAAAGGACTGGATCCTGACCGCCTTTACAAGGTGCGCGTGGATGATCGTCTGATCGGAGAGTTCTACGGCGATGAGCTGATGTATGCAGGTCTGGTGACGAGTGACGGAAGCTCCGGAGAGATTCTGGATGGTCAGAAGCCCAGCTGTGACTTCGACTCCCGTCTCTTCATTCTGGAAGGATAAAATTGACGCCCCGGAAACCATCTTCGGTTTCCGGGGCGCCTTATTTTTACTGCTGTTTTAACATCTTAAGCGCATTTCTGAATTTTATCGGATTTCCGTACATCAGAGTACCCATGCGGAATATTTTAGCCGTAAGCACACCTGCCACAGCGCACGCCGCGATCAATATTACTCCTGATACCGCAATCTCCCAGATATCCACAGTACCCATTGCGGCCCGCACCAGCATCGCATTGGTAGATGTAAACGGCACAAAGGAGAGAACCTTCATAATCAGACTGTCACTGAAATACATGCCGTATACTGCCACAAGCAGAGAGACCACGCACAGGAGAGTCACCGGAGTAGCACTCTTGCTGATGTCCTCTGTCTTGGAGACGAGTGCTCCGAGCATTCCGAAGCAGAATGCATACAGCAGGTAGCCAAACGTTCCGAAAAGAGCAAATACTACCCATACAAGAACCGGCACATCAAACAGAAATGCAAGCATTTCCCCTATCCTGCTCTTAAACGTCTCATACGCCGCAAATGCGCTTCCCAGGATAAGCACCACCTGGAGCACGCCGGCGAGCGCACCGGCAAGCACTTTTCCAAAGATCAGGCTGTTGCTGTTTACACTTGTCACAAGAATCTCGATTGCGCGGTTACTCTTCTCCGTCGTCACAGACACCGCGATCATCTGGCCGTAAAACAGAATCAGCATATACAGCACAAATGTAAGCACATATGTATACCAGAAGTTGTTCTGGCTGTCTTTTCCCTGAATAATCAGCTCTGACTGCATCGGTGTATTATAGATCGCTTCCACAGCCGCCGCGTCAATCCCCTGCTCGTTAAGTGCTGCTTCCCTGTACTTTGCTGCCAGCACCTGCTCAAATACGGTCTGCGTATTGCTGAACATTTCATTATTCTCAACAATGTACTGATACGATGTGGGACCTGTAACCACCACACCCGCTTCTACGGATTCCTCGCGGACGAGATCTCTTAGCTCATCCTCAGAATCACACACTGTCCACTCATACATCGGAAGCAGGTCTGCAAGTTCCTTCCCCTCTGAAAAGATCCCCTGCTCGTCCAGAATCGCCATGGCAGTATTATCCTCTTCCGGCATCCCGGCCTCTGTCTGCGTCTCGCCGTTCTTATCCTTTCCCATCATAACTGCCGGAACTGCCACGGCTGCAAATGCTGCAATCATCAGCAGAATTGTCACAACCACAAAGCTTTTATTTTTAAAATAGCTGCCTAACTCAAACTTCAATACGTTTATAAACTGTCTCATATCACGCCTCCCTGTCCTCCTGCGTTTCCTGTGTCTCATCTCCAGCGCAGTCCACAAAAATTTCCGTCAGTGACGGTTCATATTTTCCGAACAGTTCAACGTCCATTTCTTTTTCTGCGATTCTGTGCAGAACTTCCTGCGCTGTATGGCCCGGCAGCAGCTCCAAAATCACCTCGTCCTGCAGTTTTCTGACTCCTGCGGGACGCACAATAGTGTTCCACTCTCTTCTCACCATCTCTGCAAGCTCCTCCGCCGTCTGCCCGATCACTCCGAGCACAAGGCGGTTCTGTCCATAGGAACGCTTGATTTCCTTCAGCTCACCGTCCAGTACAATTTCCCCATGATTGATGATTACCACATCCTCACAGAATTCCTCGACGTAGCTCATCTGGTGACTTGAGAATATCACCAGCTTTCCCTGCGCGATCTGCTCATTCACCACGTCTTTTAAAATCTGTGAGTTGACCGGATCCAGTCCCGAAAACGGCTCATCCAGAATCACAATCTCCGGATCGCATACCAGTGTCTGGGCCAGCTGCACCTTCTGCTGATTACCCTTGGAGAGCGTCTCCAGCTTCCGGTTCTCGTATTCCTCCACACCCAGCCTTTTCAGCCACTTCTTCATGTTTTCCTTTGCCGTTTTCTGCGAAAGTCCGCGCAGCATTCCCAGATAGATGATCTGCTCACTCACCGTTTTTTTCGGATACAGTCCGCGCTCCTCGGGCAGATAACCGATCCTGTGGCGGGACGGAACAAATTTGCTGCCGTCCAAAAGGATCTCCCCGCTGTTGGCGCGGAAAACATCCATCAGAATACGTATGGTAGTTGTCTTTCCCGCTCCGTTTCTTCCAAGAAGCCCCAGCGCCTTTCCGCTCTCAATGGAAAAAGAGATGCCGTGAAGCACTTCTTTCTCTCCGAACGTCTTTGTGAGATTTTTAACCTCTAACTTCATGTTTTCTGAACCTGTTCCTTTCCTCTGCGATTGTTATGTTTCTCTCTCCTCATCTTCGTACGGATACAGCGGATCACCGCAATGTCAACCCGCTGTATATATAATTCTTATTCAAATTTTTCTGCAATCTCAGTCATAAGCATACTGATTCCGATGTGCTGCGGACAGACCTGCTCACACTTTCTGCAGCGCAGACATGCGTCGGCCTTGACTTTGAGCTGTTCGTACTCTTCTTTTGCCTTGTTCATTCCATCCGTCGCTACTTTATTGTACACGGCAAACGTTCCCGGAATATCAATGCCAGCAGGACACGGCATGCAATATGCACACTTTGTGCAGCGCACAAGTGCCATATTGTCAAAAATTTCCTTTGCTTTTACAAAGATCTGGCGTTCCTCATCAGTAAGCATGCCTGCCGAAGAACGTGCTGCATATGTCAGATTGTCTACCACCTGCTGCGGTGAGCTCATGCCGCTTAACAGAAGGCTTACTTCCTTCTGATCCCACAGGAAATCAAGCGTCCATTCTACAGGCGTCTTCTCCATGGGGAATACGTCTCTGTGATGCGGTGCCGGATCTGCAAGGCGTCCGCCCAGAAGCGGCTCCATGATCACCACGCCCATGCCCTTTGACGCTGCATACTGCAGTCCTTCTCTTCCTGCCTGATATTCTGTATTTACATAGTTATACTGAATCTGACAGAAATCCCATGGATAGTAATCCACAATATCCTTAAATGTCTCCAGAGTATCGTGGAATGAAAATCCCAGATAACGGATTTTTCCGGCCTCTCTGGCTTTTTCCATATGCGCAGTCAGATTCAGCTTCTTTACTCCGTTCTCAAAGCTCTCTTTGCTCAGGGCATGCAGCAGGTAAAAATCAATATGATCCGTCTGCAGCTTTGCAAGCTGATCATCCAGAATTTTCTCAAAATCTGCTTCTTCCTTGAGTGCCCATACCGGACACTTTGTGGCAAGATAGGTCTTCTCCCTGTAGCCGTTCTGAAGAGCCTTTCCGACCAGCGGCTCGCTCTCGCCGTTATGATAATAATAAGCTGTATCTATGTAGTTTACACCGGTGTCAATTGCATGGCGAATCATTCCGATCGCCTTTTCTTCATCAATTCTTTCCTGATCGCCCTCTTTGATCACCGGAAAACGCATGCATCCAAATCCCAGCGCTGAAACCTCAAGTCCAGTGCTTCCAAACTTTCTGTAGTTCATGTTCTGCCTCCCATACATCTTATAGTCTGTTCTGTCTTCTGAAACATTTCTATTATACTTTCTTATGAATAATTAGTAAAGAAAAAGATGATCCGTATCAGATCATCTCCTTCTCATCCTCCACCGTCACCGGAAGCTCAAATTCTTCTGTAATTCTGTCATAACAGGATTCACAGAGGTCAAACTTGTGGCGTTCTCCGTCTTTTTCGGAGAAGTATCCCCAGCGGACCTCCACGCCGCAGCCGTACTGGAGCGCGCCGTGCAGGACGGGTATCTCCCTGCCGCAGCAGTTGCAGCGCGCGGATACAGTATCTTTGGTTTTTTCATCAAAAATTCTCATTATATCCTCCTCACGGTTATCTCATGTACCATCTGCGGCAATTATATCGCATTTCTGTTCAAAATCCCAGCGGTAAGTTCTGGAGATTCTTACTTCTCCACGCGCCGGCTCATCAGAACTGCATCCTCCGTGGGGGATTCATAGTATCCTTTTCTGCAGCCGTCCTTTACAAAACCTGCTTTTTCATACAGTGAAATCGCAGCATCGTTGCTCTTTCTCACCTCCAGGTGCAGAGTATGAACGCCCTGTTCCTCTGTGCGCGCAATAATCTCCTTCACCAGAGCCGAGGCAATCCCCCTTCTGCGCGCATGTTCTGCGACACATACATTTGTGATATCTCCCTCATCCAGCACAGTCATCACACCGCAGTAGCCCATAATCTTTTCATTCTCCTGCGCAACAAGCAGAAGCACATCCTGGCGGATCAGAAATGAGAAGATTCCTTCCCTGCTCCACGGTCTTGAAAATGTCTGCTCCTCCAGAACTGCCACCTCGTCTATATCATCCAGTGTCATTTCACGAATCTGTATCATTTCTCAGCCGCCTTTCTCTCAGCTCTCTCCCGTTCCGCCTGTGACAGTCTTAAGTATTCCGGCTGATGTTCCCGGGCACTCTGGATTCTTCCCTGAGCGTAATACTTCATACCCAGCGCTCCGACAGCGCCCGCTCTCTGGCGGCTCAGGTGCGCCGGAGCGAAATCAAACTTCACGATGAGAAGCTCCGAAAGCCTCTCTTTATATACCGGCACACCGTCACCCAGAAATGTCACATGCTCTCCCCGCGCATTTAAATCCGCAGCGAGCTCATCTACTTTCACTGCTTCCTGATCGCATACAACACTCATTTCCCCGTTCTCAAAACGGTAGATGCCTGTGTAGACCTGATTTCTTCTGGCATCCATCATGGGACAGATCAGTCCTGTAGTGCCATATAAATTATAAGCCAGAGCCTCAACCGTCGGAACTGCCACAAGAGGTTTATCAAATGCCAGTCCCAGCCCCTTTGCAGTGGCGCTTCCTATACGAAGTCCCGTAAAGGATCCCGGCCCTGCAGCAACCGCAATAGCATCCAGGCTGTTTAAGTCCAGCTCTATCATCTGCGCTATCGTATCCAGCATCGGCAGCAGAGTCTGCGAGTGTGTTTTCTTATAATTTACAGTATACTCAGCCAGGAGTACTTCGTCCTCCAGCAAGGCAACGGAAGCTACGAGCCCTGAACTGTCCAGCGCGAGTATTTTCATAATTCGTCCATCCCTTCTATCGTAATTTTTCTATAATCAAAGCCCTTCTCCATATCCTTCTCAATCGTCACATGAAAGGCGTTTTCCGGAATCAGCTCCTCAATGAGATCCGCCCACTCCACAAGGCAGACGCCTCCGCCGAAGAAGCAGTCATCATAGCCAATCTCTTCCATCTCCTCTATGTCCGCTATGCGGTACACGTCAAAATGGTAAAACGGCAGCCTGCCGGTATGATATTCCTGCAGAATCGTAAATGTCGGGCTATTAACCGGCTCATCAATTCCAAGCCCGCACGCCAGTCCCTGGGTAAATACGGTCTTGCCGACGCCCAGATCTCCGACGAGCGTAAAGATCCATCCCGGCTTTGCCTGTTCGCCCAGGTGTTTCCCCAGCTCAAATGTCTCAGCCGGGCTGTATGTCTCTCTCACAACCATGTTTCTATGACCTCTCTTTTCTTATTTTCTGCGGATTTTATACTTTTTCTGGGGAACATTCTTCTCCATGATCTCAAGCAGCCGGTCATACTTTCCTCCGATTGCCGCTTTCGGCATGACACAGGCGTTTGCCCTTGATACGTAAACAATCACGCTGAGCTTGCTGTTTATGACCTTGCGCACCTGCTTCCATTCTACAAAGCTGCTTTCCTTTCCCTGAGATGTCCGGATGCCGCGCTGATCAACCTCATACTCAAGCGGTCTGCTGTACATCGGATTGGAGAGAATCCGATGCTTTGCCTTCCACCACAGGCTCAGCGGCAGATAAACCCAGAAAAACAGGGCAAAAAACGCATAGCAGACAGAATATACCGTATCCACCTTTCCCAGCGTGGCTACAAATAAGGTCAGCACCGCGAGGCCTGCAAGCAGGCTGATCACTCCCTGGAAACTTCTGTAAATATGCTGCAGCATAAAGTCATACATATACTGCTGCGTCATCTGTACTTTGAATTTAATCTTCATATTTATATCCATTCCTTTCGCTTCGCTCAGGCACAAAACGTTATGAAAATGTTTTTCCTAAGCTTATTTTTCTTTATAATTCTTCTTGTAGGGAACTCGGTATACTACAAATCACGGGG
>CALWBA010000147.1 GCA_944375815.1 uncultured Lachnospiraceae bacterium
TCAAGATTTCCTGGTTTTTCCGCTTACGGACGGGTATAGATCACTGATTTTTCTATCTCAAGCGCCTTTTCGCTGCCAAACAGCAGGGAAATCAGCTCAGAAGCAAAAGCGACTGCAGTGCCGAGACCGCGGCTTGTGATGATATTTCCGTCCGTCACAACCGGCTTTTCGCTCGTACGCGCTCCGGTAAGCTTTTCCTCAAAGCCCGGATAGCACACTGCTTCCTTTCCATTTAAAATGCCAAGTCCGCCCAGCACACTCGGAGCCGCGCAGATTGCTGCAATTCTCTCACCCATTCCGTTCCATTTTACGAGAAGCTCTGCAAGTCCTTTATGGTTTCCCAAATTCAGCGTACCCGGCATTCCGCCCGGCAGTACCAGCATATCTCCCCGCGCAAACTCCATATTCTCAAACAGTTCATCGGCCTGTACCAGAATCTTATGAGAACCTCGAATTTCCTTTCTGCCCATCACGGAAACTGTCGTGACTTCACCGCCTGCGCGGCGCAGCAGATCCACAACCGTCAGGCCCTCGATCTCCTCAAACCCATCCGCCAGAAACACCATAACTCTTGCCATTGTCCTATTCCTCCGTATCGTGTTTTCCACGATTATACCACACAATGGCTTTTCTGTGTTATAATTATCACAGAAAAAATATCTATGAAAGGTGAATTTTATTTATGGAAATTGAACGGAAATATCTTATTCACTCACTGCCCGAAAATCTGTCCGCCTATCCAAGCCGCACGATGGAACAGGGCTATCTCTGCACAAACCCTGTGGTTCGAATCCGCCACGAAGGAGATGACTATGTTCTGACCTATAAATCGAAAGGACTGATGGCACGCGAGGAATATAATCTGCCCCTCACAAAAGAATCCTACGAGCATCTGCGCCTGAAAACGGATGGTATTCTGATTGCCAAAACACGTTATTATCTGCCCCTGGGCGATCTTACCATTGAGCTGGATATCTTCAAATCTCCCTATGAGGGACTGTACCTGGCAGAAGTTGAATTTCCCGACCTTGCATCGGCGAATGCATTTGTTCCTCCGGAATGGTTCGGAGAAGACGTAACGTTTTCCACGGCGTATCACAACAGTACGCTCTCCAAAGGAGTGCATTAACCGTTTTTGCCCGCCGCAGGGCGAGAAGTATCCCCAACGCAATATTTCAGTTTGCTTTTAGAGCTATATGGATTGTTTTGTTTCTTAACCATTTTACATAAACTTGATATTAGGAAAGGAGAATGGATATGGATTATAAACGACTGAATGATTTGCGGCTCCTCGGGCTTACCATCGCGTATTACCGGAAGGCACGCGGCATGACGCAGAGCGAACTGGCTGAAGCTGTGGAAATCAGCCGTACACACATGAGTAATATCGAAGCTCCGAACAGCAAGACCTCAATTTCTCTCAACAAACTGTTCGATATCGCGGAAGCCCTAGAGGTTCCTGTAAAAGATCTCTTTGACTTCCGCAGCAACAACCTTTGACAGCAAAGTTTACAGCATTCTGGTCTTACTTACGCAGGCGCGGATCGCTTCCATTACAGCACTGCGCATACCCTTTGTTTCCAGGACCTGAACCCCTTCAATCGTAGTGCCTGCCGGAGAACATACCATATCTTTTAATTCGCCCGGATGTTTTCCTGTCTCCAGCACCATCTTGGCACTTCCAAGAACCGCCTGCGAAGCAAATTCATAAGCCATGGCGCGCGGCATTCCCTCAGCGACTGCCGCGTCAGCCATCGCCTCAATAAACATGAACACGTACGCCGGAGAACTTCCGCTGACAGCTCCAACTACGTCGATCATTGCCTCTGTCATTATCTCCGCTTTTCCAAAACTTCTGAAAATTTTAAGAACCGTCTCTTTTTCCGCATCACTCACCCGCTCATTACAGCAGATACCTGCTACGCCTTCTCCAACAAGAGCCGGCGTGTTAGGCATGGTACGCACCAGTTTGACAGGTCTCTGGAACTGCTGCTCAATCCATCCGACCGTCTTTCCCGCTGCAATGGAAACGATCAGGGTATCCTCCCGTACAACATCGCGGATCTGTGCGATCACACCCTCCATATAGAACGGCTTTACAGCCAGCACCAGAATATCAGCCTGAGCTGCCATCTCACAGTTATCCTCATACACTGTAATACCCAGAGTATCCGCTGCTCTTTTTCTCGCCGCCTCAGATACATCGGACGCCATAACTTCTTCTTTCGTCATCACATTTTTCTTAAGAATACCGCCCATAATTGCGCTTGCCATATTTCCGCATCCGATAAAACACGTCTTCATTCTCATGTACCTCCTGAAAATTTTTCCTTTGAGGCTTCTGATTCCACCGCCTGATACCTTGCCTCATAGAGATCATACACCCGAAGCGCCCCCTGCGCAACCTGCAAAACAATAAATATGATGACCGGATCAGGCTGCCCTGCATACACTAAAATAAATGCACGGATATTTTCAGGAGGCAGTATGAAAAAGAAATCCATCGCACTCGCCGCTTTTCTGACACTTTCCGCACTGTGTGCAGCCGGCTGCGGAAAAACAAAAGACAATACACAGGATGCATTAGTTCCGGTCACTCTTAACGAGGTAGCACACTCCGTTTTCTACGCGCCGCAGTACGCGGCAATTGAAAACGGCTACTTTAAAGATGAAGGCATAGACTTAACACTCGTCACAGGATTTGGTGCCGACAAGACTATGACCGCCGTTCTTTCCGGTGAGGCTGACATCGGATTTATGGGCGCTGAATCCTCTATATATGCATATCAGGAAGGCGCCTCCGATCCGGTAATTAACTTTGCACAGCTTACACAGCGCGCAGGGAATTTCATTGTGGGCAGAACCGCGGAAGAAAACTTTGACTGGAATACACTGAAAGGGAAATACGTGCTCGGAGGCAGAAAGGGCGGCATGCCCGAGATGGTTTTTGAGTATATTCTGAAACAGAAAGGCATTGATCCTCAGAAAGATCTCACCATCGATCAGAGCATTGATTTCGGCTCAACCGCAGCAGCGTTCTCAGGAGGACAGGGTGACTACACCGTAGAATTTGAGCCGGCCGCAACAGCACTTGAGGAAGAAGGCGCCGGCTTTGTTGTGGCTTCATGCGGTGTAGAATCCGGATATGTTCCCTATACCTCATACAGCGCAAAATCGAGCTTCCTAAAAGAGCATCCGGATCTTATTCAGCGATTTACCAACGCTCTTCAAAAAGGTATGATCTATGTTAACAGTCATACACCGGAAGAAATCGCCAAGACCATAGCTCCGCAGTTTACCGACAGCAGTGTTGAGACGATTACCACAATTGTACGGCGCTATCAGGAGCAGGATACATGGAAAGACAGCCTTATCTTCGAGGAAGAAAGTTTCTCACTTCTGCAGGATATTCTCGAGAGCGCAGGAGAATTGAAGGAGCGGATCGATTATGAAGATCTTGTGGTGACAGATTATGCCGAAGAATCTCTGAAACAGAATCAGCAAAAGTAAAAAATCGGGGGCTTAAAAGCCCCCGAACAGGTTTAAAAACTATCTCATAGCTGCAATGCTGATCCCAGCCCCCTGGTTCGGATTTTTCATCACCATCATCGCATCAATAAAAAACAGTATTACCAGCGCAATGCAGATTCCTCTGCGGATCTGCACAGGTATCTTTTCAATCTTCTTTTCCAGCCCCGGCATCACACGATATATAATCAGGCAGCCTCCGATTCCAAAGACCAGAAGGCCGTACAAGCAGACCCTTCCCTGAAAATTAAAGAGATATTCACTGTAATCCCACCAGCGGTTTCCAGTCATGCGCTCCAGCGCTACACTTGTTATATACTCCAGAACTGCGCTCACAGCCATAATCGAACCGCACAGACACAGCGGATGTGATTTCAGCTTCACAGCCAGCAGCACCATCACGATTCCGCCGCTTCCGTAAATCGGAAGCCACGGGCCGTAAAATACCCCTCTGTTGATAAACGCACCGTCTATTGCGATGTGGAAAGCCACTTCCCACACCCAGCCAATAAAAGAAAATATAAAGAATATCAAAATCAGATAGCTGAATGTATAATGTATAGATTTCTGTTCTTTCATAACTTCCGCACCTCTTTTTCTTCTTCCTGTTTTTATTGTACCCAGAAAATCCGGAAAATCAGAAAAAGAAAAAGAGAAGAAATATGAAATTCATTATTACATTTTTCTTAAGAAATCTATCGTGTAATATTCTTCAGCCACTTGTAGGAGAAGTAACGCTTAAATGAAAACGGCAGCTTTAAAATCTCATCACTTACGAGAAATACATATACCCACGGAACCGGCAGCCGAAACACAAACGCTGCCAGAGCTCCCATCAGGATTGCACCTCCCCACATGGCAGACAGGTCCAGAACCAGACCGAAACGCGTGTCGCCTCCTGCGCGGAACACTCCCACGACAAGCGTCGTGTTCACACTCTGTCCCACACAGAAATATGCCATCACATACATCATATACCGCAGGTACTCCGATGCCTGGTCTGAAAGCACCAGGAAATGGCGTGCAATCGGTGATACACACAGGATCACGGCTGCACCGCACAATCCGAGAATCAGGGACAGCCGCACAAAGCGCTGCGCGTAGACTTTTGCCTGCTCTTCTCTCCCCTCTCCAATTGCTTTGCCCAGCATAATGGCCGTCGCCCCGGCAACACCGAAAGAAACTACCATTGCAAGCTGACGGCTTACCTGAGTTACCGAGTTGGCCGCCACCGCTGCACTTCCAAGATGACCGATAATTGCTGTAATGGTGGCCATACCCATACCCCACGCCAGCTCGTTCAAAAGGACTGGGAGCGCATAACGCTTAAAATCCGCATTCAGCAGCTTATCCTTCACAAAGAGGTCTCTTATATGGAAGTGAACCGTATCATTTTTTCGTTTTGCATAGTAAATGACAATAGCAAACTCCACAACTCTTGCGCAGACGGTTCCGAGTGCAGCTCCCGCTACACCCATCGCAGGAATGCCGAACATTCCGAAAATGAATACGGCATTCAGGATTACATTTACCACAAGCGAAACGCTGTATACTACTGTGGCAATCATCACGCGTTCCACACTGCGCATGATATTTAAATACGTCATCGTCAGACACGCCAGCACATAGGAGAATCCAATCACTCTCAGATAGGAAACACCCTGCGCGATAACATCCTCATCATTTGTCAGTAGCTGCATCAAAGGGCGCGGGATGATCCACACTGCCAGTGTAAACAAAATACTTACCGCGAGCGCCACACGAAGAGCAATACCCAGCACCTTCTCAATTGTACCGACATCCCCTTTGCCCCAGTACTGAGCCGTAATCACTGCTGCCCCTGAAGTCAGTCCAAAAATAATCAGGTTCAGAATAAAGTATACCTGTCCGCCCAGGGAGGAGGCTGACAGCGCTGTCTCGCCCACCCTCCCCAGCATAATCACATCCGCCGATGTAACGCCCACATTAATCAGGTTCTGCAGCGCCATCGGAATTACCAGAACAAATACATTCCGATAAAACATTTTCTTTTCGTTGTCAATACTCATTACCGCTTAATCCTCTGCTGTAGTTTATTCATAGATAAATGCACTTGGAGTGAATTCCACTTCCAGTGTATCATCGGAATATTCTTCCTCCAGATATACCGCCGCTCCTTCCGGCACAAAGAAATTCCGATAGATTCTTGAATTTCCGCTATAGGCTCCCATAAATACGGATGTTATCTCCTCCTCGCCTCTGCGCACGGTGATTGGGCCCCATCCTTTCTTTGCGGACAGGTCATAATATCCGGAAGGAATATCATCTCTCATGCTCTTTCCTGAGATGTTTAATGTAAAGGATTGTGTCAGCGGGTTTTCCGCAGCAGCCGCCTGAGACTCCGTATTCGCACAGGTCGAATGAAGCGTCAGGGGATCCGAACCTTCGATCATAACCTCCGCCCCCTGATAAAGCCTCACATCGGAAATACTTGACGCCCCATATCCTTCCCTATCCTGCGTCATACTCTGATAAATCCAGATCATATGTTTCTCGTCCGCCACGCTGATCTGAGAGCTCTCCTTTCCGCCTGCGCTCACTGTATACACACCTTCCGGGATCTGCCATCCCACACGATAGGTTCCCGCCTCCAGCTCTGCAGTAAATTCCTCGCCCGTTTCGGGAAGTGCCGGAAGATCCTCCGGGTATTCCTCCGGATCCACCGTGATATCACCCTGATTTTCCACCGTATTCACCGCTGTCTCATAGCTTACTTCTCTCTCACTTCTGAACGTATAATCCTGAAGCATGGCTATTACCCACAGAAGGAGCACAATACCCCCGCAGACAACAAGAGCTTTCGTTTTCGCATTCGGATTCTTCTCCTTCTGGCGCGCTGCAGCAATATTCATGATCCTCTTTTGCGCACTGCCGCCTGCAGCCCAAGTACGCTGATACTGACGCTGCTGTTTCTGTGAAGTTGTGGTCCTCTCAGGCTGCGGCTTACTCTTTGTCACCTGTTTTTTCCCGCTCTGCTGCGCTTCTTTCTGTGCAGCACTCAGCGTCTCATTCAGCCGATACATCTTTGCATCATCGCGATATGGCATGCCGCACTCCCGGCATCTTCCGTTTCTTATATCGCCGCCGCAGATCTGGCATTTACTTTTTATGTTACCCATTACTCCACCCCCTTTTGCATTTCTATTACTTTCATTCTATATGGTTTCCAAAAATGTTTCAAGTGAAATTGTCAAATACCGATCCGTATGGTATACTAGCCTGAAAGCAGGCGCTCTTTTTCACGCCTGCAGCCATAATGAACAGAGGAGGAACATTATTATGGGAAATATTACGATACCAGAAAACTACGCTTCTGAACTGAATCTGCACGACACACAGATCGCGATCAAGACTGTCAAAGATTTCTTCCAGCAGACTCTTGCGAAGCGCCTGAATCTGCTGCGTGTATCTGCACCGCTGTTCGTTCTGCCCCAGTCTGGTCTGAACGATAACTTAAACGGCATAGAACGCCCTGTATCTTTTGGAATTAAAGAGCAGAATGATGCTCAGGCGGAAATTGTGCATTCTCTTGCAAAGTGGAAACGGTACGCTTTAAAACGCTACGGCTTCCAGCACGGTGAAGGTCTTTACACAGATATGAACGCCATCCGCAGAGATGAGGATACAGATAATATTCATTCTATTTACGTCGATCAGTGGGACTGGGAGAAAATCATCTCCAAAGAGGAGCGCACAGTGGATACACTCAAACAGGTTGTGCGAACCCTTTATACCGCTCTCAAGAATACAGAAAAATATATGGCAATTCAGTATGATTATATTGAAGAAATCCTTCCGAAAAACATCACATTCATAACTACCCAGGAGCTTGAGGATTTATATCCCAACCTTTCTCCCAAGGAACGTGAATACAAAATTGTCAAAGAAAAAGGTGCCGTCTTCCTTATGCAGATCGGCGATCTGCTCGCCTCCGGCGAAAAACACGACGGCAGAGCTCCTGATTACGATGATTGGAGCTTAAACGGTGATATTCTCGTGTACTATCCTGTTCTGGACATCGCACTTGAGCTCTCTTCCATGGGTATCCGTGTCGACGAGAACAGCCTAAAAAGTCAGCTTCAGAAAGCGGGATGCGAAGAACGCGCACAGCTTCCATTCCAGAAAGCAATTCTTAACGGAGAACTTCCCTATACCATCGGAGGCGGAATCGGAATGTCCCGCATTTGTATGTTCTACCTGAGAAAAGCACACATCGGAGAAGTTCAGTGTTCCATCTGGCCGGATGATGTTATGGAGTATGCTTCTCAGCGGGGAGTACATCTTCTTTAATCACACAAAAAGAGCCGGCACCCGCCTTGATCATCTCGCATTTTCTGCCGCGATGCATCTGGATGTGCCGGCTCTTTTTTATTATTTATCGTATTTTCTTATTTTCCGATCATTCCAAGAATTGCCCCTTTAGGCTGTACACCTACAGATCTGCGTACTTCTGCGCCATTCTCAATAACAACCAGTGTCGGAATACTCATAACCTGAAATTTAGATGCCAGGTTTGGCTCATCATCTACGTTGATCTTGCAGATTTTTACGTCATCTACTTCCCCTGCGATTTCGTCTACTACCGGAGACAGCATTTTGCAGGGTCCGCACCAGGATGCCCAGAAGTCAATGAGAACGGGTTTATTGGAATTTAATACTTCCTGCTCGAAGTTTGCGCTTGTAATTGTGATTACTGACATATGAATCTCTCCTTTTCTCTGCATTCTTGCTTTGTTTCATGTGTTGCCTTTATTATACCCATTTTTCAGATTCTGTAAGTGATAAAGTCACACTTTCACATGCCGGAAAAGGAAAAGGCGAAACTCTCAAAGAGTTTCGCCAAAGTCAAGGAAATCGAAGCGACGGGATTCGAACCCACGACCTCTGCGTCCCGAACGCAGCGCTCTACCAAACTGAGCCACGCTTCGTTATGAATTTTTATATTCCTGGAATTAAGAACCGGAAACCCCTAAGGGCTTCCGGCGCCCCTGCCAAGGAGTCGAAGCGACGGGATTCGAACCCACGACCTCTGCGTCCCGAACGCAGCGCTCTACCAAACTGAGCCACGCTTCGATGTTTGCTGGTGATTACCGCCAACACTGGATATTCTAATAGATAAATTGTCGTTTGTCAACACCTATTTTTTTATTTTTTATGTTTTTTCCCATTTTTTCCGCCCGAGCGGATTTGATGCACGCCTCGGGCGGATTATGTAAATTTCTGTACGGTTTATTCAACCAGATATACATCTGCGTACTTGCTTCCAAAGGCAAGTGCCTCAGAATGTGAGTTGCTGAAGATATCTACATGTCCGTATGCAGTTCCTCTATCCTCAACAATATAGATATGTCCGTTGATCAACAGTTTTGTACCGAAAGGCACACCTCCCATAGCAACGGTTCTGCCGGCTGTAGGTACCGTTCCGCTGGCAGTCGGTCCTCCGGACCAGCTTCCGCAGCAGATTGAGCAGGCACAGTATGATGTAAGACGGAATTTTCCGAGATATTTACCCTGGCTGGAATTGCCGCTGTCTCCGGTACTGTCCTGAGTTTCATCCTGCGCAGGTGTCTGTGCCGTGCTGCCGCCCGTTCCAGAAGAGCTGTTCTGCTGGTTTTGGGCCGCTTCCGCTTCTTCTCTCTGACGCTGCGCCTCTTCCTCCGCCTTCTGTGCTGCAATCTCTTCTTCTTTTGCCTGTCGGATAAGGCTGTTGATTTCTTCCTCCTGGGCGCTTACCTCTGCCAGCAGGTCTGCCTGTTCAGACTGTGCCTGGCTGATACTGTCCTGGTAGGAACGTATTTCGTTGTATGTTGCCTCAATCAGTTCGCTTACCTCTGCCTGCTTATCCTGGCTCTGAATCTGCAGTTCCTGAATCTCTTCCTTTTCCTGAATAACCTGCTTTTCCTTCTCAGCGATCTGTTCTCTCGTCTCCTGGTACTCTTCCAGAAGTTCTCTGTCGTACTCTGAGAGCTGCGCAATGTTCACTGCACGGCTCAGAAATTCCGATATACTGTCAGCAGAAAGAAACATTTCCACATAGCTTGTACTTGAATTCTCATACATGTACTGGATACGGATTTTCATATCATTGTACTGCTGTGCTTCGCTTGCTTTTGCTTCTTCCAGTTCCTTTTGCACCTGTCCAAGCTCCGCCTGCTTATCATCATATTCATCCTGGAGCTTCTGCAGACTGTTCTTCAGTTCCTCAAGCTGTCCGTTCAGATCTTCCAGATATGACTCGGACTGCCCTTTCTTTGATTCCAATGCATCAATCTTATCCTGTGCTTCTGAAATTGAGGATTCCATCTCCTGCTTCTGCTTTTGTGCCTCATCAATCTTCTGCTGAGTCGCACTTGCAAAACATGGATTAACAGAACCGATCACAAGTGCTGACGCCAGAACAGCGCTTAGCATTTTCTTCATTTTCATCAATATATACCTCTGTGTACAGCCTCGGGGCAGGCTCTCTCTGCTCCCCTGAAACGCGCTCCCGGTGCTGTGTTTTCTTTCCCGTCCGTTTTTTTCAGACGGCGGCGCAGTAACTCTGCGCGCTCCCCTTGTACTGCCTTCAAACAGTATTCCTGCTTATTATAGCACAGGAGACAGGAAAGAGAAAGTATTTTTTGTTTTTTCGTAACACTTTTGTAACATTTACACAGAATATCGCTTAATTTTTCCTCCAGCCCGCAGGATATTTATTCTTCAGAATACCGTTGACCAGCTTTCCCCAACCCAGAGCATACTTATCCGTGCATACGAGCTGCCATCCCTTTTCCCGGACACATTCACCGGGCTGTACACAAATCGTTTCTCCTTTAAGATATCGCTCCAGGCGTTCATCCTCCGGCTTTAAACGCAGTACAGAGACATACTGATCTGCGGTAAGCGTCATGGCAAAGGGCTGTGAGGGCTCAAAACGGTCTTTTTTCAGTTCCCCCAGCAGTACACCGTTTCTCAGGAAGCGGATACCTCGCACTGTTTCCGGCAGTTCCGGTACCAGATAAACCTTTCCGGCACGAATTTCGACGCGTTCCCTGTCTATTTTCATGCTCACATCTTTGAAGAATCCCTCCAGAATTCCCCATGTTTTTTTGTCCGGCCCGACTGTCTTTTGTACAGCTCCGCTCCATCGCCTGTCGCCATCTTTCCGCAGCAGCGCCAGGAAATGTCCCTCTCCATGCATTTTGTGCGGAAATATGCGAACGCATTTTCTCAGTTCCTCTCTGCCGTCTCCCCACTCAGGTCTTCCTTCCGAGAATCCGTCATAAGGTACAATCTCCTCAAGCTGAAGCTCGGGACATTCATTGAGCAGCCAGCTGATGGTACCCTCATTTTCCTCCTTTGCGAATGTGCAGGTGGAATATAACATAGTCCCGCCGGGACGCAGCATGCGGCTGGCATTCAGGACAATGTCTCTCTGCAGCTTCGCAAAATATTCCGGCCGCTGCTCATCCCACGTTTTTGCCACTGCCGGGTCTTTGCGGAACATCCCTTCCCCCGAGCATGGCGCATCAACAAGAATACGGTCAAAGTATTCCTGAAAGCAGGATGCCAGTTTACCCGGAAGTTCATTCGTTACAAATGCGTTTTTTACGCCAAAAAGCTCAAGGTTCTTAAGCAGGGCCTTGGCGCGGGAATTGCTGACATCGTTTGCAACCAGGATGCCTTCACCCCTCAGTTTTGCTCCCAGTTCTGTCGCTTTTCCTCCCGGTGCCGCACGCAGATCAAGCGCCCTCTCTCCCGGATGGACCTCCAGGCGGGAAGCAGGCGTCATGGCACTTGGCTCCTGAAGATAGTAGACGCCGGCACTATAATAAGGGTGGTGCGCCGGCCGTTCTTCACCCTCGTAGAAGAATCCATTTTCTACCCAGGGGATTCTCTTTACTCCAAACAGGCCGCTCTGCTCCAGTTCTTCGGGTGTACATTTCAGTGTATTTACGCGAAGTCCATACTGCCGCTCATCCTCATAGCTCCTGATATATTCGGCAAATTCCTCATCTCCCAGCATTTCCTTCATTCTCTTTTCAAAGGCATAAGGCAGGTATTTTTCCATATAATAGTCTCCTTATTTCTCATAAGATATCGATATTATAACAAAACAGGACGTATCTGCTCTGCAGATGCGTCCTGCTCATTATACCACTCTTATCCCCCAAATGTCACTGTCATTTCTGACATAGCCCCATATGTAAATACTTGACCAAAAAAAGTGCTCGAAACGTAAACCCCCGTTATTCCGCTTCTGCTGCTTCGGCCTCCATTGCCTCCTGATATTTCTCCAGGATAATGCTCTGGATTCGCTCTCTGGTGGAAGAATTGATCGGATGCGCAATGTCACGGTACTCACCGTCTGTTGCCTTACGGCTGGGCATTGCTATAAAGAGACCTTTCTCTCCCTCAATAACCTTGATATCATGTACAACAAACTCTTCATCGATCGTAATGGATACGACCGCTTTCATTTTGCCTTCTTTCGCTACCTTTCGTACTCTTACATCTGTTATATTCATGGTAATTTTCCCCCTTTGTCAGCCTCGTATCTGCAAGCTGTCAGATTACATATCTCTCATTTTTTTCGATCACGATCTTGATGCCGTCTTCACCGCAGTGATAAGAATTCGCGCGGATAGTATCGCGGCTTTCAACAATACAGTTCTCGATATGGGCATTATCGCCTAAGTATACATCATTCAGAATGATGGAATTCTTGATCACACAGTTATTACCCACATACACCTTCTTAAACAGGACAGAATTCTCCACCTGTCCGTTGATGATGCAGCCGCTGGCGATCAGGCTATTCTTCACACTGCTTCCAGGATTGTATTTTGCCGGCGGCAGATCGTCAATCTTGGAATATATCTGATCGTCTCCTCCGAAGAAATACTCCCGTACTTCCGGTTTCAGGAAATCCATGTTTGTACGATAGTAGGATTCCGCTGTTGAAATGTTGCTCCAATATGTATCTATCTTGTATCCGTAGATACGCTTTAAATTCTTATATCGGATCAGAACATCCGTTACAAAGTCAGAACGTTCCTCCTGAGCGCTTCGCTCAATCATTTCGATGAGCTGACGCCTGCGGATTACATAGATACCGGTGGAGATCAGGTGTGAATCCGATACCATCGGCTTCTCCTCAAAATCAACAACACGGTTATCTTCGTTCAGTTTCAGTACACCAAAGCGCGTCGGATCTTCCTCCCTGCAGTCTGTGCATACAATCGTCACATCCGCCCGCTTTGCTATATGATATTCTAATACCTTATTATAGTCCAGCTTGTAAATTCCGTCTCCGGATGCAATTACAACATATGGTTCATGGCATTGCTTTAACCATGTCAGGTTCTGATAGATTGCGTCCGCCGTTCCACGATACCACCAGCTGTTGTCCGGTGTAACGGTTGGTGTGAAAAGGAACAGTCCTCCCTGTTTTCTGCCGAAATCCCACCACTTGGATGAACTTAAATGTTCATTCAGCGAACGGGCGTTATACTGTGTGAGAACTGCCACTCTTTGAATATGAGAGTTCGCCATATTGCTCAGCGCGAAGTCAATACTGCGGTAGCTTCCGCCCACCGGCATAGCTGCGATTGCTCTCTTATGTGATAATTCTCTCATCCGGTTGTTGTTACCGCCTGCCAGAATAATTCCCAGTGCTCTCATATTTATTCACCATCCTTCTCTGCTATTGCTCCGCCTCCCGGCAGTTCTCCTCCCGGATAATCCTCCAGGGTGGTTACGCCGGTGATCGCTGTATTCTTGCCGATTCTGACTCCGGAGGGAATAACAGCATTCTCGCCCACAACAGCCAGTCCGTCACGGTAAATATTGGGTTTCAGAACGTTCTCCGCCTCTTCTCCGACACCGATCACGACATCGGAACCTACAGTTACATTTTCTGCAATGATGGCCTTGTCCACAGTTGTTCTCTCGCCAATAACAGTTCCCTGCATAACAATGGAGTCTCTCACCACGGCACCCGGCTTGATGGTAACGCCTGCTCCTATTACAGAGTTTCTTACTTCTCCGTAAATCTCGGCACCCTCACTGATAAGGCTGCGCTCTACAACAGCGTCTCCGGATACATACTGCGGGCGAATGACATCTCCCTTTGTATAGATCTTCCAGAACTCCTCATACAGATTAAATTCCGGAATAATATCGATCAGTTCCATATTTGCTTCCCAGTAGGAGCCCAGAGTTCCGACATCCTTCCAGTAGCCGTTGAACTCATAAGCAAACAGGTTCATACCATTATTTTTACAGTACGGCAGGATATGCTTTCCAAAGTCGCATCCCGGCTGATCCTTTAATGCCATTAAAGATTCCTTGAGTGCTTTCCAGGAGAAAATATAAATACCCATGGAAGCCAGATTGCTTCTCGGGTGCTCAGGCTTCTCCTCGAAGTCCGTGATCTTTCCGCTGCCGTCGGTAATCATAATACCGAAACGGCTTGCTTCTTCAATCGGTACCGGCATGCAGGCAATTGTTACATCTGCCTTATTTGCTTTATGGTAATCGAGCATCACCTCATAATCCATTTTATAGATGTGGTCTCCGGAAAGAATAAGAACATACTCCGGATTGTACATCTCCATGTATGCCATATTTTGGAAAATAGCATTAGCAGTACCTGTGTACCACTCGCTGTTGGTGCTCTTCTCATATGGCGGAAGCACAGTTACTCCGCCTACATTTTTATCCAAATCCCACGGGATTCCGATTCCGATATGAGTATTCAGACGCAACGGCTGATATTGTGTCAGAACTCCTACCGTGTCAATTCCAGAATTGATACAGTTACTAAGGGGAAAGTCAATAATGCGGTACTTTCCTCCAAATGCTACTGCCGGCTTTGCTACTTTCTTAGTAAGCACGCCAAGGCGGCTGCCCTGACCTCCGGCTAACAGCATTGCAATCATCTCTTTCTTAATCATGCAATCACCTCTTGTCATATATGATTAAAAATTATAACACACTTCTACGCCATTGTGAACATTTTTTATATATTTCATTAATATTCATTCGATTTTTTATGTATTTTACACTACTTTTTTCTTGTTTTTACACCAGAACAACCGAAAATACGGGTCCGTTCGATTTTTTTTCATAGATTTTTCGATTTTTTTGTATATATTTTACAATTTTCCCGTTAAATTCTTGTTGTTTTTTTCATTTTCGTCAGAAGCCTTCGAGGCGAAAATTGTTCATTGACTTTTTCCAGGCAAACAGCTAGTATAAGAGGTAACAAATGCCCGCGGGCATAAAGTATTCTAGTTAGGAGGAGCTTTACAACATGCAACAGCCAACAAACGGTATCCTGCGTATTCTTGGTATTCTGATGCTGATTTTCATGGTGCAGGATGTTCTGAATCTAGTAATGGTTTGCCTTGGTCTTCTGAACAATAATCCCGATATTCTCACAATTATTGTGACAGCTTCATTTGCAGCATTCGTGATCTGCAAAGCAGCTGCCGGCATCTTCGGTATCATCTATTATGCCAATGCCCAGAAGGTAATCCGCTGTATCTATGCCAGCGGTGCAAGCATTGCGTTTTGTGTCCTGTATATGCTGACCGCGTTTGTCGCAGCAGACGGCAAGATCGAGATCGCAGCGCTGCTTTTGAACCTTCTTTCCGCTGTTCTGATCCCTGCTGTTTTTATATATGTAGCACTCAAGGCGCGCGCGCAGCTTCTGAAAGACTCATAATGCACAAATCTGCAGCCAGGGCTGCCGCAGCTTAGCTGCGGCAGCTTTTTATTTATTTATCAAGCAAAGGAGTAATAAACCATGTACACGATTAATTTTTCCCGTCCTATTCATGTTCACTTTATCGGCATAGGAGGCATCAGCATGAGCGGACTTGCGGAGATTCTTCTCGAAGAGAAGTTTACAGTCTCAGGCTCTGATGCCAAGGAAAGTTCCCTTACAAAAAAGCTCTCTGATGAGGGGGCCGTTATCCACTACGGACAGCGCGCTTCCAATATCACCGATGACATCGATGTCGTTGTATATACTGCTGCAATTCACCCGGATAACCCGGAATTTGCCAGAGCAAAGGAGCTTGGTATTCCGATGCTCACTCGCGCAGAGCTTTTGGGCCAGCTTATGAAAAACTATGATCTCCCCATCGCTATTGCCGGAACGCACGGAAAGACTACGACTACTTCCATGGTATCTCACATCTTTCTGGCAGGAGACTGCGATCCCACCATCTCCGTGGGCGGTATTCTCCCCTCCATCGGCGGCAATATCCGCGTTGGTAATTCTGAAACATTTATCACAGAGGCCTGTGAGTATACAAACAGCTTCCTGAGTTTCTTTCCAAAGATCAGCGTAATCTTAAATATGGATGCGGATCATCTGGATTTCTTCAAGGACATCGATGATATACGATGCTCTTTCCGCAGATTTGCTGAGCTGCTTCCTGACGACGGCACACTGATCATCAACAGCGACACGCCCGCGTACGAAACCGTAACAAAGGATCTTCCCTGTGAGGTTGTCTGCTATAGTCTGGAGCATGAAGCAGACTATACTGCGGCAAACATTGACTTTAATGATTTCGGACATCCGTCTTTTGACTGTATGCTTCAAGGGGAATGCATCGGACATTTCACCCTGAGCGTTCCGGGCATCCATAACGTCAGCAACGCACTCGCCTCCATTGCTGTGGGACAGAAAGCCGGCCTTCCTATTTCCGTTATACAGAAAGGCCTTCAGGAGTTCACCGGTACGGACCGCCGGTTCCAGTTCAAGGGCAAGCTGGGCGATATCTCGATCGTAGATGATTATGCACACCATCCCACGGAAATTTCTGCCACACTGGCTTCTGCAGAGAATTATCCTCACAAGACACTCTGGTGCGTTTTCCAGCCGCATACCTACACACGCACCAAGGCACTGCTTCCGGAGTTTGCACAGGCTCTTTCAAAAGCAGATAAAGTTGTACTTGCATCAATTTACGCCGCAAGAGAGACAGATACCCTCGGAATTTCATCCGCGGATCTGCAGCAGGAGATCGAAAAACTGGGAACAGAATGTCATTATTTCCCGTCGTTTGACGAAATTGAGAATTATCTGCTTTCTCACTGCGGATCAGGTGATCTGGTTATCACCATGGGCGCAGGAGATGTCGTAAAAATCGGCGAGAATCTTCTGGGCATGAAGTAAACGGATATTTAAAATTTTTTCAAGTTATCCACATAGTCCACATGCTTATACACATTTTTTTGTGCATGAGCATGTGGATTTTTTTCCGCGGTCGGGTTTACATAAATTTCGACTGCATTTTACACGGCATCTCTTTGATTATGATGTTTTCCGACACAAGTGGTTGCAAATAATATGGCCGTCCACATTTTGTACACATTATCCACACTTTCCACTGACTTATGCACATCTTTGTTTTCGCCTGTTATCCACTTTTTTCGGTGGATATCGTCGGAAAATGGCTATTCTCATTCTAAAAACTCTATGCTATAATGAGAATGGCACAGAGACACTGACTATCCATAGAAAGAACGGTATCCTTATTATGAGTTCGATTACCCTTCACAGCGCCGAAGGCTGCAGCATTACTATGATCTCCGACATATTTGTGGATTACTATATGCCGCGTGCCAACGGTGAATTTGTTAAAATATATTTATATCTTCTGAGAAGCATGCACAACACCGGAACACAGATTAGTCTTTCCATGCTCGCCGATGTCTTCTCCTGTCCGGAGAACGATATACGCCGTGCGCTTAATTACTGGGATGACGCCGGTGTTTTGTCTTTGTCCTATAAAAAGGATGAGCTCAGCAGCGTTCTCTTTTTACCGCTGGAAGCTCCAAAAAAGAAACCTTCCCCATCTCCTGCACGGGAGCAGCGCACACAGGAAGAATCAAAGACAAAACGCACACGCATCAGTCAGAAGGACATTCTTCGCCGCAAGGAAGAAAATGCAGAGATCGCACAGCTCCTCTTTGTCTGCGAGCAGTATCTGGGACGGACGTTAAGCCCCAGTGAGACTGAGCGCCTTTTCTATTATTATGACGAGCTGCACTTCCCTGTAGACCTTGTGGAATATCTTGTCGAATACTGTGTTTCCAAAGGCAGTACCAGCATTCACTATATTGAGAAGGTTGCACAGGAGTGGCACAAAACCGGCATCAATACCGTGGAAATGGCAAAAAAAGAAACGACAACGTGGCACCGCAGCTACTTTGTCATCATGCGCGCATTCGGGATCCGCGGGCGCAATCCTATAGATTCCGAAATCGCCTTTATGAACAAGTGGATAAAGGAATATGACTTTACGATTGAAATTATTCAGGAGGCATGTTCCCGCACAGTTACCAAGACAGGAAAACAGAGCTTTGAATATGCAGACAAAATCCTCTCTGACTGGAGGAATCATAATGTCCACCATCTCGAGGATATCCGGCGTCTGGACTCCGCTCACAAGGCAGAGCAGGAAGCTGCCAGACAGAAGGCGCGCGCAGCACGCAGTGATCAGCGCGGTACCGCACCCTCTTCGCCAAACCGTTTCAATAATTTTGAGCAGCGTGACTACGACTGGAGCCAGCTGGAAAAGCAGCTTTTGAATCAACAGTAAAGGAGTTTTGCCGTGGCACTGAAGAATTCACAGTATGACACAATTATGCGGCAGTACAGCCGCATGCAGCTTGAAAACCGCCGCAAGCTTGATGAGCATATCCAGAAAGCGTATTATGAGATTCCGGAGCTTGAGGATCTAGACCGAAAAGCCGCTGAAATCAGCCTGAAGAAAGCGCGCATCCTTCTGGCAAAAGACACTTCCACGGATGATTTTGATTTGTCCGAGCGGCTCTTAAAGCTTTCTGCAAGGCGTACGGAGCTTTTACGTACCCACGGTCTTCCCGAGGATTACCTGAAGCTTCCAAGCCACTGCAGACTCTGTCAGGATACAGGATATGTGGACGGAAAGAAGTGCTCCTGCTTTAAGAGGATGGAGATTGATCTTCTGTATACACAATCCAATATCCGGGAAATATTAAAGACAGAGAATTTCTCGAATTTTTCCTTTGATTTTTACAGTACCGACATCATTAATCCTCTCACAGGCAGAAATGCAAGAGAGACCGCACATGATGCCGTAAAAAAAGCGCAGATGTTTATCAGCCAGTTTGATACTTCCTTTGACAATCTTTTTCTGTATGGGGAAACAGGAGTAGGCAAGACATTTTTAACTCACTGCATCGCCAGGGAGCTTCTGGACAAGGCATACTGCGTGATCTATTTTACATCGTTTGACCTGTTTGACCTGCTTGCCAAGAATGCATTTTCCGGTTCTGAAGAACCGGAGGAGCTCGCAGGACACGTACTGGACTGCGATCTGCTGATTATCGATGACCTGGGTACGGAACTGACAAACAGCTTTGTATCTTCACAGCTCTTTCTCTGCGTCAACGAGAGGATTCTGCGTAAGAAATCCACGATTATCTCTACAAACCTTACAACAGAGCAGTTTATGGAGCGTTATTCCGAGAGAACATTCTCCCGGATTTCAAGTGCATACACAATGATTAAGCTTATCGGACGTGATATCCGAATTCAGAAAAAACTTATGGGAGGAAAAAATTTATGAGTCAGAACAACGAAAATTATTATGAAAATCTGCCGTACGGGAGACTAGGCATCGTTCCCCTGCAGAGCTGTGCTCAGCTGGGAGAAAAGGTAGACAACTATCTGGTAGAGTGGAGAAAGGAGCGGGAGCACGAGGCAAAGCACACGCTCGCCTTTGACGGCTATGAGCGCGACACATACATCATTAATTCCGCATCCCCGCGTTTCGGCTCCGGTGAGGCAAAGGGTGTACTTAAGGAATCTGTTCGCGGAGATGATCTGTATTTCATGGTAGATGTATGCAATTCCAGCCTGACATATTCCATGTCCGGCAAAGAAAACCATATGTCGCCGGATGATCATTATCAGGATTTAAAACGTGTGATCGCAGCTGTCGGCGGAAAGGCGCGCCGCATCAATGTGATTATGCCGTTCCTCTATGAAAGCCGCCAGCACAGACGTTCTAACCGCGAATCGCTCGACTGCGCACTGGCGCTTCAGGAACTCTCAAATATGGGCGTAGAAAATATCATTACTTTTGACGCGCATGATCCCCGCGTACAGAATGCTATTCCGCTGCACGGTTTCGAGACCGTTCAGCCGGCATATCAGTTTATCAAGAACATCCTTCGCAATGCTCCGGATCTGCAGATTGACAAGGATCACCTTATGGTTATCAGCCCGGACGAAGGTGCAATGAGCCGTGCCATCTATATTGCCAATAACCTGGGCGTTGATATGGGTATGTTCTATAAGCGCCGCGACTATTCTACAATCGTGGACGGCAGAAACCCTATTGTAGCTCATGAATTCCTCGGTGCAAATGTTGCAGGCAAATCCATGATCATCGTAGATGATATGATCTCCTCCGGTGACAGTATGCTTGAGGTAGCCGGTCTGCTGAAGAAGCGCAACGCAGGTAAAATATTCCTCTGCGCAACGTTTGGTCTGTTTACAAACGGTATGGCTCGTTTTGACAAAGCATATGAAGAAGGTCTGTTTGACTACCTGCTGACAACAAATCTGGTATACCAGACTCCTGAGCTGCTTGAAAGACCGTACTATATCAGCTGCGATCTGAGTAAGTATATTGCACTTATCATTGACACACTGAACCACGATTCCTCAATCAGCAAGCTTTTAAATCCTGCGGAGAGAATTCAGAAGGTACTGACAAAATTCCGCAATCACGAAAAAATCTGATCCCATATGATAAAAAAGGGGGTGTCGGATAAATCCGATTTTGAACCCCTAATACTTCAAGAGGAGACCCTCCTGTAAGATTCAGGCTTTTTCAAAGCCTTGAACCAAAGCAGGAGGGTCTCCTCTTTTCCATATTTCTTA
>CALWBA010000148.1 GCA_944375815.1 uncultured Lachnospiraceae bacterium
ACCGATCAATACTGATCAGTAGGGCGGAGTACCCTCTGCCCTGCTGATATCCCAGGTTGTCCGTTTAATATGGCCCGGACTGTCCGGGAAATGCGGCCCTGCTGTCCGCAGAAAGTGGCTGTTTGCACAAAATATGCGATAAAGAAAATCAGGAAAGTCTGAATTATCAATGGTATAGCAATCAATACAATGTGCAGCGGATTTTCAATAATCACTTTACTCTGCCCCATAAAGATCAATACCAAGGTAAGCAACAGACCTACTGTGGTTGCAGAATCAAACTTATGAACAAATACATTTTCAAAATAATCTGCACCCTTGTTCTTGATAACGAAAACTCTGGTCGCAATACCGGAAACTAATGGAATAACAACGAACAATATTACACTCAAAAACAACGTATCTGTCGGTACAGTTACATTGGAAACTCCCAGCAGGAATTTTACAATCGGAACAAATGCAAATAAAATAATCAGATCATTCGTTGCTACCTGAACAACTGTATAAGCTGGGTTGCCCTTTGTCAGGGTACTCCACACAAAGACCATCGCTGTGCATGGTGCCGCTCCTAACAGAACTGCTCCTGCAAGATATTCTGTTGCTAACTCTGGAGTGATAAACCCTTTAAAGATCACGAATAAAAATAAAGAAGCGATACCATACATCGTAAAAGGCTTAATCAGCCAGTTGACCACCCATGTAACAAACAGCCCCTTTGGATTCTTCCCTACATTTTTTACACTTTTAAAATCCACCTTCAGCATCATTGGATATATCATAACCCAGATCAAAATCGCCATAGGAATAGAGACTCTTGCATATTCGAATTTATTCAGAAACGCTGAAATTTCTGGAACAAAATATCCTAACAGAACACCGACCACCATGCAAATAAATACCCATAATGTTAAATACCGTTGAAAAAAACTTATTCCTGTGCTGTTCTCATTCTTCATGTCATCATCCTCCTAGCCGTCTTAAACATTGATATTTTTATAAATATCTATATGTTATTCTTAAGGAAAGTCGGTATTTCTTCAACCGACTCCCTTTCAATTACTGCAATTTTTCTTTTAACTGTTGTATCTTTTCCTCTATCATTCGTATTGTCTCTAAAAATACCTCATCTGATTTTCCACTCGGATCATCAAGTCCCCAGTTTTCTGCATACTGACTCGGAACATTTGGACAACTTACATTACATCCCATGAAGATAACCACATCTGGTTCTGGAATATCTTCGATCAATTTATTATGTTGAGTCAGTTCCATATCAATTCCATGTACCTGTTTCATCAGTCTTACCGCATCTGGGTTGATGTGGTCTTTTAATGCTGTTCCCGCAGAATAACTTTCAAATACGCCAGAAGCCAACTTCTTTCCAAGAGCTTCCGCTATCTGACTTCAGCAAGAATTATGAACACAGATAAAAGCAACCTTTGGCTTTCCAGAACATTTCAATTCCGGCTTATATGTTTCAAAATCATACTCAATATCCAGCGTGCCATCATCACCAAAGTAATGAATCGCACCTACTGGACAGTTTCGTTCACAGCCATGACAGCCATGCACGCAACCATTTCCATATACTACTTTCGGCTTATCGCTTTCCATGTCCGGCTTATAAACTCCGTGTCTGCACATGTCGTTACACGCCATGCATCCTATACATTTATCATAGTCAATAACCGGATACCATCCTTTACTCATAAGTACCTCCTAATATCCGAGTTTATGAAGTAATTTTTCTACATCAGCAGCCTTCAGCACTTTTCCCATAGAAACAATCTTTTCATTCACTACGATAGCAGGCATACTCATTGCACCATAAGCCATTACTTTTTCCATGTCTGTGATATATTCCACTTCTACAGAAAGTCCCATGGATTTCACAGCAGCTTTTGCATTTTCAAACTGTTCATGACAGGATTTGCACCCTGCACCAAGTACCTTGATACTGGAAATGGCACAGTTTCCGCCACAACAGCATGAACCTTCAGATGCTTCAAAAGTTTCTGCATTGCCATTACAACAACATGAAGGTGCTTCTACCTTTTCTTCTTTTTTCTTTCCAAAATTAAACAGTCCCATAATAAATCTCCTTTCGATTCTCTTTTATATACTTTAACAACATCCACCATTACAACAACATGATGACTTATTTGCTTTCCCTTCGTAGAAACGCTTTAGATTCTCAGGAAGCTCATATTCTTTGCAGTCACAGCTTTCTTTTGGTGAGAAAACCATTTTCAAAACAGCTTCTACCAACATTGCTTTTGGTGGTACTTCATATTGCTCTCCTTCGTATTCAAATACACGGCAATTCACTTGCGTTCCACTAATATCTCCGCAACAGCCACAATCATTCTCTATAACAGAGTCGCATATATCTTTTCCGTTTACCCGGATTGTTGGTGAAGACACAAATTTATGATCTTTGGCTTCTTTTGCTGTTGTCATCGCTTTTTTACGGTATTCCACCTCATAGCCTGCCAATTCCAGAACAGGATTCAAAACTTCCAATACTTCTTCAAGAACTTTATCCGTTCCGACACAACGGTCACAGGTATTTAAATCCAAGTAAAGATATTCTATGAGAACACTCTTTTTGTCATCGACCGTTTCACAGCAACAGCATTCTATATTCACATTTTCTTTCTTAGGAGGTTTCCATCCCGTATCATCACCTGCATATAAAATTGCTCCCTGAGGGCATAAATCCCCACATCCATGACAATGATCGATACACGCATCTGGATTAACAACTACCGGAACAGGTGCTTTTCTCTTATCATAGACCCCATGCGAACATTTTGCCACACAAGTTCCACATTCAACACAATCTAAAATATCAATGACCGGATACCATATTTTTGCCATTTTCAGCACCTCTCATTTACACAAACATGTATTGGAATATATTAAACAGGTATCCAACGATAATAATACCTACTGCACAGATGCCTATGAATAATCCCAATAATTTAGGTTTTACAGCCTTACGAAGCATAATAAGAGATGGAAGGCTCAGCGTTGTTACTGCCATCATAAAACTAAGGACAGTTCCAAGCAATGCTCCCTTTGCCAATAATGCTTCTGCAACTGGAATTGTTCCAAAAATATCTGCGTACATTGGAATACCAACAAATACGGCAAGGATAACACCAAATGGATTGTTACTTCCGAGTACTGTCTGAATCCAATGTTCTGGAATCCAGTTGTGAATGATTGCACCAACACCTACTCCCACAAGAATATATGGGAATACCTTCTTAAAAGTGCTGACAACCTGATCTTTCGCATAGATCAAACGATCGTGCACTGTAAGATCTGGAGATTCAATGTCTACTCCACTTGCATTGCGGATAAATTCTTCCACCTGATTTTCCATATGCATCTTTTCAATCAACGTTCCGCCAATTACTGCAACAATCAATCCCAAAATCACATAGACCACAGCAACTTTAGTTCCGAAGATACTCATAAGAAGTACCAAACTTCCTAAATCCACCATCGGAGAAGAAATCAAGAATGAAAATGTTACTCCCAGAGGAAGCCCTGCACTTGCAAATCCAATAAATAGCGGGATAGAGGAACAAGAACAGAACGGTGTCACAGTTCCGAGTAACGCTGCAATAATATTTGCTCCTATTCCATGAAAGCGTCCAAGGATTTTCTTACTTCGTTCCGGTGGAAAATAACTCTGAATATATGAGATTACAAAAATAAGAAAACATAGCAATACTGTAATCTTAAACACATCGTAAATAAAAAACTGAATGCTTCCTCCTATACGGGATGAAACATCTAATCCGACAGCAGAAAGACCACTGCCAATTACTTCATTTAACCATTTCATTCCAAGCACTTGATTCTGAATGAACAGCCAGATTGATTTTAATACTTCCATAAGTAACTCCTTTCACATTCAAACATTCAAAAATATCGAAGTATAGTTTTTAAGAAAAGCCACCATATACGATGGCTATTATCATGTATCACAACATTTTTCTGTTTGTTCTCCAGATTCAGTCACTGTGAGCTGTTGTCTCAACAACATCTGTGCACGCTCAGCACCTGCTTCGTCAATGGAATAATGCACCCATTTACCATCTTTACGTCCCACAACAATTTCAGCATCACATAAAATCTTCATATGATGAGAAAGCGTAGACTGTGTAATGTGTAATTCATCCAACAATTTGCAAGCACATTTTTCCCCGGTTCGCAGCATTTCTAAAATCTGCAAGCGATTTTCATCACCCAATGCCTTGAAAACTCTTGAAATTTCTCTGTATGTCGTTGCCATCATTTCACCTCACATTCTTAACCTTTTCTACTTTTATTATATTCATATATTCAAAAATGTCAATATGTCCTCTTAAAAAATTACTGGACTCCACATTTCTGTGAAATCCAGTATAAATTTAATCGTAGACAAGTTCTTTTAGAACGATTTCTTCTGCCTGTGCTTTTATCATATTCATAGCACCAACCCATGCCATCTGGTCACGAGCTTTTAATGCTTCATCTACGCCCTGACGTTCCTGCATTTGCAGGGTAAGCCGTCCCATTCTCCGATTGGCGATATCATCTACCTCATTCAGATGTTTTACTAACTTTCCGTCCAGCAAGAGCGTATAATATAATGCTGTTCTATGCTCTTTTAAATAACTGAGACGCATTCTACCATATTTTCCATAATGCGGTTCTTCCTCTGGAAGTTCCAAATCCGGATAATACATCCCATCTGTTCCGAGCGTATAAGTTCCGCCCATGTCTTCATACAAAGACTTCATATGCAATTCCTCCTTGAAATCAGCAATGACTTAGATCATTGCAAAATGTTTCAACGCATCTTTGATTGCATTTTCCTTTTCTGGAGGACACTGTGGCTGTCTCGCATTTTCAGACTTTGGCTTATTATAATTCTCTCGCTCGATGATGCCATATTTCTGCTTCACCTGAGCGATATAAAGATTGCTGACCTTTAATCCGGTATTTTCAAGAATATATGCCTTGATTTCTTCATAGGTCGCTTTCTTCTCAACATCAGTCAAATCCAACTCATCCATATTCAACTCTACCTCAATATGATGGTTGACATTAAGTTTGGACAATAAACATACCGTCTCCACATGCTCCGTATGCGGGAACATATCCACAGGCTGTATTCTTCTGACCTGCCATCCCTTCTTTACCAGGATTTCCAGATCTCGCTTCTGCGTCTGCGGATTACACGAAATATAGACAAGTCGTTCCGGCTGCAGTCTTGTGACTGCATCTAAAAATTCAGGGGTACTGCCTGCCCGGGGAGGATCCATGAAAACAACATCAATATGTTCTCCGCGGGCGGCCATTTTACGGATCGCTGCCGTGGCATCCGCATTCTCAAAGCGGGCGTTTCCGATATGATTTTCACGGGCATTCTGAATGGCGCATTTGACAGCGCTGGCATTTTTTTCAATTCCCAGTACGCTGCCTGCGTACGGTGCGGCGGCAAGCCCGATGGTTCCCACTCCGCAGTAGGCATCCAATACTTTCTGATGTT
This sequence comes from uncultured Lachnospiraceae bacterium, assembly GCA_944375815.1. Taxonomy (GTDB): domain Bacteria; phylum Bacillota; class Clostridia; order Lachnospirales; family Lachnospiraceae; genus Egerieimonas_A. Next base: position 5,552 of record CALWBA010000148.1, read on the forward strand.
TGTCAATCCGGGCGGCATCTATGGCTGTGCGGTATAAAATCTCAGTCTGCACGGGATTTACCTGGAAAAAGCTCGATGCGGCGATGCGGAACCGCACGCCGCAGAGCTCGTCCACAATATACCCTCTGCCGTAAAGAACTTTTTCAGAAAATCCCAGCACTGCGCTCGTATCGCGCGGATTAATGTTCTGGACAATTGACGCCACTCCCGGGCACAATTCACGCACTTTTTTTACGAAGTTTCTGGCTCCCGGCAGAACAGGTGACGCTGTGACAAGTACTACCAGCAGCTCGTCAGTCAGACGGCTATGGCGCACCAGCACATGGCGGATCAGACCGATACGCCTGTCTTCGTCATACGGTCTGTATTTACATTCTGCTGCAGCTTTGCGCACTGCATCCACCGCCTGGTCGAGCCGCGGATGATGCAGCAGGCAGCTTTCAACCGGAAGCACAAAGTGTGTCCCGCGGGCATAAATCCCGCTGATCAGGTGTCTGCCTTTTCCCTGGGCAAAGGTTGATATTGCTTTATTTCTATAGTGGTACGGATCCTTCATTCCCAGAGCAGGCTGCACCTTTCCGTAATTTCCAAGTAATTTCTGCACATATTTGCGCTTCTGCTTCAGCTGCTCCTCATAGTCTGTCAAAAGCAGAGGACAGCCTCCGCAGCCTTTTTCTTTTAATTCGCATATCTTACGTTCCATGTCCACCTCATATTACATGTGATTTGTCCTGACAGCCATTACCAGGCTGCATTTGCTAACGCTCATTATATCACATGCCGTAAAGCTGCGTAAACTCTCAGATATCTTCCCCGTTCACAAATTTCCGCTTATAATTTTCAATGCACTGCTCTATGATTTCCACCGCCTGGATCGGTCCGCCGAACTCATTGACAACGGTTTCCTTGCCTTCCAGATGTTTATAGATGGAGAAAAAGTGTTTCAGCTCCTCAAAGATATGCTTTGGAAGCTCATTGATGTCTGTATACCCCATGTAAGTCGGATCACCGTATGGAATCGCAATAATCTTCTCATCGCCCATTCCGCCGTCCTCCATGCGCATCACACCGATGGGATAACAGCGTACCAGAGTCATTGGCTCAATTGCCTCAGAGCAGAGCACCAAAACGTCGAGAGGATCCCTGTCATCCCCGTACGTTCTGGGGATAAATCCATAATTCATGGGATAATGCGTTGCGGTAAATAAAATGCGGTCCAGCATCAGCAGGCCGGTCTCTTTATCCAGTTCGTATTTTTTGTTGCTTCCTTTCGGTATTTCGATAACCGCCATAAAATCTGTAGGATAAATTCTGTCCTCACCAATATCATGCCATATGTTCATAGATATCCTCCTTTGCACTGAGTATTTTCTATTATTATAACGCAGTATAAGTATTTTTCCAAATATTTTTGTATATTATCAGAAATATCTAAATTCATTCTGACACCAATGGATATCTGTCTCAGATTTCCTGTTATAACTGGCGATACTGCTTTCGGTAATCTCCCGGTGCGCTTCCGTAAACTGCTTTAAAATTCTTCCAGAAATGGCCGTAATGATGAAAACCTGACTGAAGCATCACATTCTCCACCGTCTCATCTGAAAACAGAAGAAGATCTTTTGCCCGTTCCAGGCGGTATCTCATCACATACTGCACAGGCGTCAGCGCGGTAAGTTCTTTAAACAGTCTGGAAAAATAATAGATACTGTATCCCGTCTGCCCGGCAAGCTGACTTACCGTAATCTCTTCCTGATAATGATCCTGTATATACTTCAGGGCTTTTCTGATTTTAATCAGGTGGAATTCCATATTGGTAAAAGCTTCCTTTTGGGATTCATTACTCTCAAGAAGGCCTGAAAGCAGCCGCATCACATCCGCCTTCCATAAAAGAATGCGGGACGGGGAGGCATCAGGTTCCAGCTGCAGGGAGAGAAAGAACAGCTCGTCTGCCGGGACTTTTGACAGATTCCGGTAAACATAGGAAAACTCAGAGGGATTGGACAGTCTGCCGCCTCTTTCATTCATTTCAAATTCTATATAAATGGAATGGTATACGCCGATTCCTTCCACCGCCATCCCCGGGACACGGAAGAAAACCGTGCCCGGCTCCGTGGGCACGGGAATATCGTCCGTAACAATATATCCGCTGCGGGAAGAAACGATATATTCCAGTTCATAATGCTTTACCATGCGCTTTCCATAACTTTCATCATTGGAAAAGTGAGGGCATTCCTTTGTGTCATACCATCCGATATAAACGGGAGAAATTGTCTGTACTTCTTCTTTTCTCATTTTGTTTCACATTTTTTCTTTTTATTCTGCCGGCGTCCGTTTTACTGTTTCATTGTCCTGAGTATATCATAAGACAGCAAGATAGTGTATAGAAACCACAAAATAAAGAATGGATACAGTATTGTCTCTATGGTAATCTTTATTTAAATTTCCAGGAGAATTAAGCTTTTACATTGGAAACTGAAGAGCATGGGAGGAACGCAGTATGATTTATTATGTATCGCAAAAAAGCAAATCTTGCGGCAGCGGAACCAGAGAATGTCCGTTTCGTACAATCAGCGAGGCTGCGCAGATAGCCGCACCGGGAGATACCGTTATGATTGATGACGGCATTTATCGGGAATGGGTCGCACCCAAAAACGGAGGATTGGGAAATCACGAGAGAATCACCTATATGAATATGCCCGGCACACACCCTGTAGTCAGCGGTGCGGAAGTGGTTGACGGCTGGATCCCTATGGAAAACAACATATGGAAGATTTCGATAAGCAATGCTTTTTTTGGGAATTATAATCCGTACGCAGACGAGATTTACGGAGACTGGTATGATGGTCTCGGACAGATTCACCATACCGGCGAAGTGTTTGCAGACGGCAAAGCTCTGTATGAGGCAGCTTCTCTGGAAGCGCTGTTTCATCCTGCTTCTGACAGCAAAAAGGCGCTTCGCTGGTTTGCGTGTGTCAACGACAGGGAAACAGAAATTTATGCGGACTTCGGTGGAAAAAATCCCTCTGAAATCTGCACAGAGATCAGTGTGCGCCCGTTTTGTTTCTTTCCCGGAAGAACCGGCCTGAATTACATTACAGTAAGCGGCCTTACCTTCTGCCAGGCGGCGACGCAGTGGGCCCCGCCTACGGCATTTCAGCCCGCCGCTGTCGGACCGAACTGGAGCAAAGGGTGGATTATCGAAAACTGTTGTGTACACCATTCCAAGTGCAGCGGCATCAGCCTCGGCAAAAAGGCAGATGTAAAAGATAACAGCTGGTCAAAAGACCCGTCCAAAGGCGGTGCTCAGACCTATACGGAAATGATCTTTTCCACACTGAGTGACGGTTGGAACAGAGAAAAAGTAGGCGGTCACATTGTACGCAATAATGAAATTTATGAATGCGGCCAGACCGGCATTGTAGGCTGCATGGGCGCTGTGTACTCGGATATCACGGGAAATCATATCCATCACATCAACCGCAGAGGCGAAATTGGCGGCGCGGAAATGGCAGGAATCAAACTTCATGCCGCAATCGATGTTGTCATAGAACAAAACTGTATTCATGACTGTCCCAGCGGCGTATGGCTGGACTGGGAAGCTCAGGGAGCGGCTGTGCGCAGAAACTCTTTCTTTAAGAACGTACAGGACCTGTTTATTGAAGTCTGTCACGGTCCGTGTACCGTCGAGAATAATCTGTTTCTGTCTGAGAAAAACTTCTTTAATGCATCTCAGGGAACAGCATGTGTGCACAATATTTTTGCCGGAGAGATGGCACCGATCCGGGATGTAAACCGCTTTACACTTTATCACCTGCCGCACTCCACGATGGTAGGCGGAGTCATGTTTATCTATGGAGGAGATGATCAGTTCTACAATAACATTTTTGTGGGAAAAAATGACGGAAATCCTTCTCTGGGAACAAACGCTTACAAAAAGTACACAGGAACTGCAGAAAAAAAAGGTATGGAAAATGATACCCCTATGGCTGATATCGAAAAAACATTTCCTGTAAAAATGAAACATAATGTTTACTTTAATCAGGCCAAAAACTGGGAACACGAAATGGATCCCCGCATCATATCGGATTTTGAGGCAGAGCTTTCCGTTCAGTATAAAGACGGACACTATGTCATGTATACAAATCTCTATGAGAAAAAAGAATGCATGAACGCTGAGCTCATCTCAACGGAAATACTCGGAAAAGCCTTTGAATCAGATCAGTATTTTGAAAACAGAGACGGATCTTCCCTTGTCGTAGACCGTGATTTTACGGGAGCTGCACGGGAAGAACAGACAACAGCCGGACCGTTTCAGAACGGCTGCTCCAGAATTGTATTGATATAGGCTCTCCAAATGTAAGGGTTAAAACAATCGCCACCGGTCCCAAAGCCGGTGGCGGCATCCTGAAAAGATATGATTCATTTTATTCTTATCTCAGCGTCTATTGCTTTTAGATGGAGTCTCCCTGAAGATTCAGCTGCTTAAACTCTTTTCGCATAAAGAGTACTGATACAACAAAGGCTATAAAATCAGCAATTGGACCTGCCAGTAATACGCCAAAAATTCCGAAATACAGAGGAAGCAGCAAAATGAGCGGTATCAGGAAAAATACCTGCCGTGTTAGGGATAACAATAATCCCTTTAAGGCTTTTCCAATCGCAGTGAAAAAGTTGGATGATAAAAGCTGGACGCCGTTAACCAAAACCATAAATAAAAACGTCCTCATGAACAGTACACTGAATTCCTCATAGAGTTTATCGCCTTTACCAAATATAGATATAATTTGCTCAGGGAATATCTGGAACAGGCAAAAGCCGATAGCAGAAACTACAAAATTCCATTTAAGAGCTAACAGATAGGCTTGTTTCAGCCGTTTGTATTTCTTTGCTCCGAAATTATATCCGATGATTGGCTGGACGCCCTGAGAAATTCCTACAATAATAGACAGCAAAATGGCATTTGTCTTCATTACAATGCCGCATGCAGCTAGCGGAATGTCTTTCCCATAAATGGAAAGTGCGCCATAGTAAGTAAGAGAATTGTTCAAAACAATTTGAACAAATGTAATTGCAATCTGGTTTACGCAGCTGCTTGTTCCCATATACAGTGTTTTTATATTATCCCTGATATTCAGATGAAAGCAGGACTTCGTCAAACGAATTGTTTGAAAATGCCATAGGTAACGAATTGCCAGCAGAAATGAAAGAATTTGTCCAATAACAGTTGCCAATGCTGCACCAAAGACTCCCCACTGAAAGATAAATATAAAAATGGGATCCAAAATGGTGTTCGCAATAGCTCCTATGACCATACAGACCATCGAGTATTTGGGACTTCCGTCTGCGCGGATCAGGTTGCTGATACCATTAGTCATGATTAAAAGCGGCATTCCAAGTAAGGTAATTCCCGAATACTGCTTGGCATAAGGCAGTACTTCATCAGTAGCGCCGAAAATTTTCAATAGCAGAGGCAGCAGGCTCTCGCCAATAATCAAGTAGATGATTCCCGCAAATAGCATGAGAAGAACTCCATTTCCCACAATGACAGCTGCTTTGTGATAATCTTTGCTTCCCAAGCAAATGGAAAAACGGGAAGCACTGCCAATACCAATCAGAAGTGCAATTGCCAGACATATTGTAGACAATGGATAAGAGACATTTGTTGCTGCATTTCCCAGATATCCGACTCCCTGCCCGATAAAAATCTGATCCACTATGTTATAGAGTGAGCTTACCAGTGTTGCAGTAATACTCGGAAGTGCAAATTCTTTTAGTAATTTTGATATTTTCTCATATCCAAGTGGATTTTCATTCATCAAACTCATCCTCCATACGTTCAATATTTAATTCATTCGTAATTTGCTTCCCCACTTGTAACAATAGTCTTTCAAAAATAGACTGTTCTTCCCCAGACAGTTCTGCCGTTAGTATTGCCTCTGTCTCATTGCAGGCTGCATAAATCCGGTCAGCAATATCCAAAGCTTTTTGAGTCGGATACAGACGCCATGTACGCTTATCATTCTCGCAAGGTACTCTTGTTAAGAAGCCCTTCTTCTCCAATGCAGCAATCATTCGTACGATATTGCTGGGATGAACATAAAAACTGTTCAAAAAGGAATCCTGCAGGATTCCCGGCTGATTGCATACTTTGAGCAGATACATGTGCTGACTGCTGTTAATTCCGAGTGGAGCAAGCTGATTGTCCAGATAAATTTTGGTAAACCGGTCTGCTACAGATAACCATTTCAATAATTTCACAAATATCGCCTCCTGCATATAGTATATACTTAATTGCGTGCGCACGCAATATTAAATGTATTCCAAAATACATACTGACATGTCTGTATCCATCTGCCGCTGATTTTCCCCGGACAGGAGACCTTTTTCACTCCCAGTCTTTCAGCATTTTTACAATAAAAGGTTTTATGATCCCGCAGATTGACAGACTTTCAGACTGCACATGGGCCTTTTCCATTGCTTCTTTCTGCTTGTCCGTGTGTGTGGTATACGGATAAACACCGAACAGAAACGGGAAAAAGGCGTATTGAAACTCCCGGATATCTCCTGCTGTCATTGTCGGAAAGAACTTTTTCAGGCAGAAGTTCACCGTATCCAGCGATTTCGCATACGTCTTTTTAAATGATATCAGATTATCCATACGGCTGTTTACTTCCATATCGTACAGATTCATGCTCATCAGTTTCAGCATAGATGCCCGTTTCTCCAGAGTGTGTGCAAGACTGTCCGCAAATTTGTCCACAGTCATGGTCTCATTTATACAGGCAGTTTCCTCCAGGTCTGCAATCCATGCCTCATATTCCCGTTCCAGCAGTGCCAGAAAAATTTCCTCCTTTGTCTGGAAGTAATTATAAATGGATGTACGGGTAAAAGAGGTTTTTGCACCGATGTCCCGAATGGTAATCTCCCTGAATCCCATTGTTTGATACAGGGACGCACAGGCGTTAATAATTTCTTCTTTTCTTGCGTTCGTTAATTCTTCTGAGCCTTTTGGCATGACTGTTCCTTCCTTTCCGCGTCAGATTCCCGAATTCTTTCCTGGTACTCTCTGGGCGTAAGTCCTGTATACTTCTTAAAACTAACTGCAAAATAATTCGGCGTACTGAATCCCAGATTCAGAGCTGTATCCGTAACGGAACAGTTCTCCTCCAGCAGCCGCTTCGACTTCTCGATCTTGACACGATTAATATATTCTCTGGGTGTTACGCCGATTTCCTCCTTAAATTTAACCTTAAATCTCGAAAGAGACAGTCCGCAGCTGTCAGCCGCCTCTTCAAGGAGAATGGGATTTCCAAGATTGGCATGTATAAATGCTATGGCATCCTCGATACAATCTGTCCGGCGCGGAATCATCTTCTGAGACAGCTGGACAATGCGGAACAGGCAGTATACCAGCTTTTGTTCAGCCATATACCGATCCATCTCCGATTTTTCTGCCAGACCGAAAAATGCCTCTGTCAGCATGCTGCGCAGGGCCGCATCCCCGCTGAAAAACCGCGGAAGTGCGAGAAGACTTTCCCGCAGATACGCGGCATGACTTTCATCCAATCCAAAGAAAGGGATTCCCTTCTCCATCCTGATCTGCATCCAGATCAGGTCACATACATTCTCCGGATAGCTTCCCGAACTATGCGGTTCACCCGTATACGATACAAAAATATCCGATCCGGTTAAATTATAGACCTCTCCTCCTGCCTCGTATACCTGAATACCTTTCACAACAAACACAATCTCCATGCATCCGTTGTGTGTATGAACATGCAGGGGCTGTCCCGCCCTGTTATTGGAGCAGATTCCAAAGGTCTGCAGCGCCGGAATTCCGCTTTCCCGGCAAGTCAATATTTTCCGATGTTCCTCCCAGCAGAAAAGATCCACTAAATTTTCCATATATTCACCTTTCTTTTCGTACTGCGTATAGTTTTAAATGCATAATGAATTTAATGCTATTATACTAGAGATAGATTGAAAATACAATTTGGAGGATTCTATTTATGACGTCAAAAGAACTGGTGCTCAGCACCCTGGAATTCCGCAATACAAACGGCCGCATTCCCCGTCAGCTGTGGACTCTGCCGTGGGCTTACAATAACTGTCCGGATATGATGGAAAAACTCTCCAAAGACTTTGTCTGGGATTTTGACGGCCCGTCAGCGAAATACGAAAAGCTTCCCATTACAAAAGGAGATCCCTATGAAGTAGGTGAATATGTCGATGAATGGGGCTGTGTTTTCACCAATATCCATAAAGGCATCATCGGCGAAGTAAAACACCCGCTGATTATGGATGATGACTGGAACGATGCCTGTAATGTGCACATCCCGGAAGAACTGCTTTCTTTCGATGTGGAACAGGTCAATGCTTCCTGCGCAGAGAAGAAAGATAAGTTTCTGATTGCAGGATGCTGTCCCCGTCCTTTTGAACAGCTTCAGTTTATCCGCGTTACGGTAAATCTGTATATGGACCTGATGGATCCTTCCAGCGGAATGATGAATTTCATCGAAAAAATGCATGACTATTATTGCCGTCTTCTGACCAAGTGGGCGGAAACTGACGTAGACGCATTAAACATTATGGATGACTGGGGTTCTCAGAACGATCTGCTGATCAGCCCACATATTTGGGAAGAAATTTTTATGCCTATGTACAAAGACTATATTGACATTGCTCATTCCCACGGAAAGAAAATGTTCATGCACTCTGACGGCAATACCATTCGTATTATCCCGAAGCTCATTGACCTGGGTCTTGACGCTCTGAATACCCAGATCTTCTGCATAGGCGTGGATCATCTGGCTCAGTTCAAAGGAAACATCACCTTCTGGGGAGAAATCGACCGCCAGAATCTCCTTCCCAGAGGTTCTCTGACCGATATTGACAATGCGGTACAGAATGTGTACGACACCCTGTGGAAGGACGGCGGATGTATCGCTCAGTGTGAATTCGGTGCCGGAGCCAATCCGGACAATGTATACCGCGTATTTGAAAAATGGAGCAGCCTGCGCTAAGCAGGCTGCCCCTGAAGAATGAGTAATCATACTCTACATTTTTTTCAGACTGAGCACAAATTTCCACCAGCTCTGCCATGCAAATAAGATGACGAGCACAGCTGCGGCAATAATTGCCACAAGTACGATCAGTTCTTTCGTAGTGGGCTTGCGCAGCTTGAAATTGACAATGAACAGCGTGCCCACAACTCCTACCACAAGATGGAGCATGACCTGAAAAGCCGTATGGCTGTGCAGCAGCGGAGAAACAATGAAAAGCAGCGGGAGGGCGATCGCCATTGAGGTAATGGGAAGTCCCTGATAATATTGTCTTGCCTCATCTGTCTCATTCTGGCGTTTTGCCTCCATCACGTTAAAATAACCCAGACGGATCAGTCCTGCCAGTCCATAGAAGATCAGAAGGATCATACTGCACAGATGATGCATCCCCAGTTTATAGCAGATAATAATTGGAAACACTCCGAAGCAGACAATGTCACACAGCGAATCTATCTGAATTCCGAAACTTTTTTCGTCCTCTGTTCTGTTCTTTTTTGTTCTGGCAATTTTTCCGTCAAACATATCACACAAGCCGGAAAACGCCAGGAAGAAAACAGCCCATCTCAGATGTCCTGTGGACGCACAGAAAATACCGGAAATTGCAGAGGCAAAGCTTATATAGGTCAGTATTACCGTATAGTCATAAAATCCAATCATTCTTATTCCTCCTTAATGTGTATTCCTAATCGGCCCGTTTTTGTTTCTTTTTCGCACGATGCCGGAATAGTGTATCTGGGCTGCAGCTGTAAATAATGCGCTGATCAGCAGCTGGCTGTAATATCCAAGTCCTCTGGAAAGCACCATGGCCGGCAGCAGGACATTTTGGAAAACAGGAGCGAAAATCTTAATAAACAGCGTTTCACTGATTCCCATCCCTCCCGGCAGAGGAAGCATATCCACAGAGACTGAAATTACTGCCTGCAGAAAAATAATATCTGTCGGAAAGGTTCCATGTCTGCGAAATGCCAGATAGACAAACCATGTAACAGCAAACAGCGCCATCCTCTGCGCAAATGTAATGAGCATGACATGAATAAGTACACTTTTATGCTGTTTCAGATATACTGCCGTTTCCCGGTATTTCTCCATCGAAGCCTTTAATTTCTGTCTGCGCTCCTCTTTTCTTTTCATCAGGTGCATGTGTTCCAGAATTTCCAGGCCCCTGAGAAGTATACGCTCCGCCAGAACCGGGTGAAAAACCAGAATTGTCATAAATCCCACACAGAATACATTCAATCCTAATCCCAGGTAATACACCGGCAGAATCTCCTGCAGGTAACGGTGGAGGAATCCTCTTCCGAATATCAGAATTCCCAGTCCGATAATGACAAGCACAAGCTTGTATGTAATTGTGACCACCATCAGAATCACCGTCGATACCGGAATGGGTATCTTCTCTTTTTTCATAAAGTAAATCTGCATCGGCTGTCCGCCGCTTGCCGACGGCGTGATGCAGCTGAAAAAGAATCCCACGGATGAAAATAAAAAACAGATGCGCTTTTTGAGGTGTATTCCAAACGAGCGCATCATATACCAGATAATGATTGACTCTCCCCAGATAAAAAAGATTACCAGACATACACCTGGAATCAGCCATTCCATCCTGCAGTTGCGGATAGCCTGCATCATAGCTCCCAGATCTTCCCCGTGAAAAACACCGTATACCGTAAGCCCGAATACAATCAGAAGAAAAATTGTATTAAACAGTGCCTTTTTCTTCGTCTGCATAGGACACCTCCCTTGTTTTTCCCGGGAATATCAGACTGTTGGCTTTATCCAGCACCTTCTGATAGCCTCGCCAGACTGGAGGACGTTTTCCAATCCTCAGACAGATCTCTGCTGCGAGAATTCCCCCTGCCACATCTGCAATAACATGCTGCTTTGTCGTCAGAGTGGAAATACATATCATGATCGCAAAAATGCAGGAAAATCTCTGATACCATACAGGAATATCTTTTCTGCCCCGGATTCCTATATAACAGAACCAGCTGACCAGACAGTGAATCGATGGAAAAAGATTATCGGCAGCATCTACGGAATACAGCCATATCATAACCTGATTCCAGACCCCCTCGGGCACCACCTCCGGACGCACATTCGTTGTCGGAAAAACCAGATAAAAGAACAGACAGATCAGTCTCGATATGAAATCTCCCGCAAAAAATCGACACACCGCTTCCTTATTCTGCCGGGCAATTAAGATATAATTAATACCCCAGAACAGGTAGCACACCAGATAAACAGAAACAGACGGCGCAAAGAATGGAATCAGACGATCCACAGAAGTCTCGATATTATAATGTTTCCATCCGCCGGCGATGAATCTGGATCCGGTATATACTGCTGTATTGAACAGCAATGCAAAAATCAGCGGCACATAGCTGTACCAGGGTACCAATACCGCCGGTCTTTTTATTTTCTTATTCATTTCTTTCCCCCAAATACAGACTGCACGCCCGGACTTTTATATTACTGCCTCTGATCTGCAGCCTCGGTTATTAATTTGCTTCAGTATATCAGGGGTTTTATTCCGTTACAATAGTTCCACATATATATTTAAAAAACATTAAGGATTTCTAAAAGGATTTGTCATTTTTGTTTCTTTTGAATTGCTGTTAAAGAAAACCAGCGGCGCGGCTAAATGCCGCACCGCTGTATAAGAATCTATTACATTTGTGCAAAATACTCATCCAGTTTTTTCTTCATATCCTCCGGAATTTCCTGTACAAACGGAAATACCTCTGCCGCAGACAGATGTTCTGCTATATAACCAAGCAGGCGGGCGCTGCGCTCCAGAGACCAGTGTGAAATGAGTGCCAGTGTATCATGACGGGTATGCATTCCGAAACCGTCGCGGTTAAGTGTCATGGCAGGAATTCCGTTCCATGCGAAAGTATTGGAATCACTTCCCCAGATACCGTTTACAAATCCTGCTCCCATACCCGCCTCATGTGCGAGCCAGGAAAGCATGCTGCAGATCGACGCATCTCCTGTCAGACCGATCACAGTTCCTCCCACAAGCTGGCCTGCAAGGTCTACATTCATATTAAAGCGATGTCTTTTCAGCTCATCTCTGTGGGCTTCCGCATATGCAAGACTTCCTTTCAGCCCCTTCTCCTCTGCTCCGAACCAGATGAACTCCATGGTTCTTCTCGGTCTGTTCACAGCAAAATAGCGGCACAGCTCCATGATGATCGCTGCTCCGGCCATATTGTCGTACGCTCCCGGTCCTGCCGGCACAGAGTCAAAATGAGCGGTCAGTGTAAGGATCTCCTCCGCACGGTCTGTTCCTTCAATACGAACACGTACATTTCTTGAAGTTCTTGTAACTTTTCTCTGACTGAGCGTAAGTCTGGCTCCGGAAGCTCCCTTCTCGACAATCTCCGCCGCATCGATACAGTGCATACATGCCCCCTGGATTACAGGATTCTCTACCTTTCGAAGCGTACACAGCGCAGGTTTCAGGTCCTCGCCACTGTCAATCGGACTTCCGCAGATTGACAAAAATCCGACTGCGCCGGCTTTCTTCAGCTTCTCATACATATCTGCTCTCACCTGAGCATTTACCATCACAATTTTCCCGGAAGCATAGGAAAGACTGATATCATCTCCGTTTTCGGCATAGAGAAACGGCGCTTCTACTCCGCCCTCCGGCGTACTGCCGCATCCTAAGTACCCTGTTACTGTGTACTCTTTCTGATACGGACTTGTCACAGCAAATCCGGCCTCAGAGATCTCATATGTATCAAATGTAAATTCTTCTGTCTCCGGTGTCAGTCCAAGGCTTCGGATCTCCTGAGCAATCCGCTCTGCCGCACAGCGTTCAGCCTCGGTTCCCGCTTCCCGGATATAATCAAAGTCCTGCATAAATGCAAGCTGTCTTTTTCCGCTGATCTGTGTAAAATCCATAGATATTCCCTTCCCGCGGCTTTTTGCCGCTGAAAAAGCTGCCGCTTCCCGGATCCGGATTTACTCCTCGCCGGGGCATACGGCAGCTCTTCTCATTTCCTGATTCTTATTTATCCTTCAGGAAATCATTAATCTGGCTTTCCAGCATATCAATGTCCATTCCATGAACCATTGCTGCTTCTTCCAGAGACTCGCCCTGAGCAGACGGGCATCCGATGCAGTGCATACCTGCTCTCATCAGGATCGCTGCAATATTTGTATCAATGGCAAGTAACTGTCCAATAGTCATTTTCCTTGAAATCTGCATGGGTATTTTCCTCCTTCATGTATTATGCATGTATCATTATAATACCTTTCCCCTTCGGACGCAACATATTCCTTATTCTGTTTTATTTCTCCTCTTCATCCAGCCACGCGATCGTCTCCCAGATTCTCTGTCCGCTGTTTTCCTGACGTTCTCCGGGAGTACTTCTGCCGTTTACTATGTATTGTTTTAAGGTAGAACGAAGCTCACATGCAAGATCCGGATACTGTTCGATGACATTTACTTTCTCTCCGATGTCTTCTGCCAGATTATAAAGCTGGAACCGCGGAAGAGACGGGTCTTCCTTTCCCGGAACAGGATCTGACCATCCTCCGGAACCCGGGCAGAGTTCCAGTTTAAAGCTGCCGCGGCGGATAGAAAGCGAACCGTCAATACTCTGATGAACCAGATCACTCCGTACCTCTTCTTCGCTTCCCTCCCAGATGGGGAGATTGCTGACACTGTCCTCTCCCATGTCATCCGGCAGATGAACCTGGAAAATGTCTGCCATTGTAGCCATAAAGTCCGCCAGACACACGAGCTGACTGCAGCAGCGTCCGCCCTTTATTCCGTTCTTCCACTGTACCAGAAGCGGAATTCTGTGTCCGCCTTCGTAAATATCAGCCTTTGTGCCACGGAAAATATAGCTGGGATTATGTCCCTTTTCGAGAAGCTCCGGATAATTTACGAACGGTGAACATCCATTGTCCGAGGTATAAATCAGAATCGTATCGTCATAAAGACCTTCCTCCTCAAGCCGCTTCACGACTCTGCCTACGGCATCATCACAGTGCAGTACAAAGTCTCCATACTCATTTGTACCGGACTTCCCGATAAACTGTTCTCCCGGCAGAATCGGCGTATGCGGAGCAGGCATTGAGAAATAAATGAAAAACGGTTCCTCTTTATACTCAGTAATCTTCTCGCAGACGCGGTCAGTGAGTTCATCAAGCACATGTTCATGCTGAAAATGAGGTGCTGTAGGTCCTTCTCTCCAGAACTTCTTTCCGGTATTCTTTGTCACATGATCCGGCTGCTCTGTAAAACGGTCATTCTCAATGTAAATGTACGGAGGCATATCCAGCGATCCGCTGATTCCGAAATAATAGTCAAATCCGTTGGTGATCGGCGAGTTCTGTATAGTACCTGCATAATCCACACCCGTACATGCATCAAAGTCCGGTTTTTCGTAAAAGTCCGGAGTCTTTGCGAAATTCATGCCGAGATGCCACTTTCCAATCGCCGCCGTGCGGTATCCCTGACTCCTGAAAAGGTCAGCCACGGTCTTTCGTCCTTCCTCAATCAGAGGCTCTGAGTAGCCTCCGATCACGCCCGACTTCAGCCTGGATCTCCAATTATACCGGCCGGTCATAATTCCGTATCTGGAAGGCGTACACACTGCAGACGTCGCATGTGCGTCTGTAAATGCAATACCTTCACGCGCAATTCTGTCCAGATGCGGTGTTTCAAATGGACATTTCTCGTTAAGTGCGCTGACATCTCCGTATCCCATATCGTCGGCGAGAATAAATATTACGTTAGGCTTTTTTCTCATGTTGCTCTCTCCTTTACCTTTCTTTCTGTGCGGAAAGGTTCTATGTATTCAATTTTATACTTGTATTCTTCATTTGAATATATTAAAATGAGCGTAGAACCCGAAAACGGGTTACGCCACGCCGAAAGGCAGATAAACAAGGAGGAATGTATTATGGCATATGTAATTTCTGATGAGTGCGTAAGCTGCGGAACATGCGAGAGCGAGTGCCCGGTAGAGGCTATCAGCCAGGGTGATGAGCATTACGAGATCAACGCTGATGTATGCGTTGACTGCGGTACATGTGCAGGTGTATGCCCGACAGAGGCTATTCACGAGGCTTAATTCGTCTCTTTAGACGAAGAGAAGAAAGCTGTGCTCCCGTTATGGTGAGTGCAGCTTTCTTTTTTTTCTCCTGAAGAGCTTACGTCTTACTGCCCTTTTTCCTCTTCCCGAATCCCTTCTCCGCTGTTGCTGCCACCTGCTTTCTGCTCTGCTGGCGGCGGCGGATTGCCTCATCCAGCCGGCGTGTCCTCGCCTCCTGGTGTTCGCTCTGGATGACCTGATCAATCAGGCGCTCCAGAATCTGATTAAAACGCTCCCTCTTTTCTGCCGTCATCTCACACGCATCCGTAACCACCTTGTCGGCCAGCTGAACCATATCTTTTGGCTCCTCTGTCTTCTCCGGCTGAGGCTTCTTTCTGATACGGGGTACCGGCTGGGTTATCGTAGCCGCTGCCTCTGCACACGCCTTTTTAGCGCTTTCTTTCGGCTGCTGCGGGTCTTCCTCCGAAAGCGGAGGGAGTGCTTCTTCAGGTGCAGTCTCATAAATTGCAGGGACTCTCTCCCGTATTGCTTTCAGAGAAAGTCCCTGATTCTTTAGTGCTTTAATCTCCATGAATACATGAAGGTCTCGTCCGGTGTAGTATCGGTGTCCCATCTGATTTCTCCCGATATGCAGCTTCAGCTCATCTTCCCAGTACCGCAGCACATGGGGGTCAGTGTCTGTCAACTTGGCCGCCTCGGAGATCAGATATCTGGTATCGCTCATACTCCTGCCCCTTCCTTGACGAATCAGGTATTATGTAAGCCCTACATTCTTCCCTTCCATTATATCATTGGAGTACTAAATTACAACCGAATCTTGTCGACAAATTCCGGGGTTATTTCTCTTTGCACTTTTCTGCAACCGCACGCAGAATCTGCTCACACTCTGCCGGAATTCTTCCGAGAGGATCCGGTCCGATATTCAGAAGATAATTAATTCCCAGGCTGTTTAAGTGTGTCTTAAGCTCATATACCTTGTCCGCGGATTTCCAGTCATGATCGTTGCAGTTATAGCCCCAGCTGTTGTTCATTGTGGCTGCAGTCTCATACAGTCCGTTCGGCGATGGTTTGATTCCGTCCACAGAGTTGTAATCCACCTCAGACTGATCCTGGACTTCCATCTTCTCCGGAATCTCATTATCTCCCAGAGATACGTAATCATATTTTCCGTTTCCAAGTCTGGAGTTGATCAGACAGTCAGGCTGCAGGCGTTTTACTGTATCATAGATCTTCTGGCTCTGCTCGTCCGTCAGTGTCATAGGCATATCGAACCATGCTGTGCAGATTTCTCCGTAGTTTGTCATGATCTCCTCGATCTGCGGAATGATCTTCTTCTCAAAGCAGATGGAGAAATCCTTCTCTCCTGTGAAGTCCCAGCTGTTATCCCAGGTTGTACCTGCTGTCTCAATATGGTTGGACAGATAACCTCCGCCGTTCGGATCATGCCAGTCAAGATCCTGTGAATAGTAAATGCCGAATTTCAGACCGTTGTCGCGGCATGCCTGAGCCAGTTCGCCCACAACATCACGGTGGAACGGTGTAGCATCATAAACATTATAAGCGTCAACTTTGGAATGATACATAGCAAATCCGTCGTGATGCTTCGTTGTCACAACAAGATATGTCATTCCGCACTCCTTCGCGAATTTTACGAGAGCGTCCGCATCAAAATATACAGGGTTAAACGCCTCGGCCAGCTTTGCATACTCTGCATTCGGGATCTGGAACTTGGACTGAATCCACTCCGCATAAGCACTGGATTTCTGTCCTTTATACTCTCCTGCGAGCAGGGAATACAGTCCCCAGTGAATCATCATACCGAATTTTGCGTCTTTAAACCATTCTATATTGTTCATTCTTTTATCCTCCTGTCTGGTCTTATTCCTGCGGCTGGCAGATACGCAGCAGCATATCTCCCGTTCCCACGCTGTAGCCGCATGTTGCATAGATTCCGTACATTTCTTCATCTGTCACTACAATGAGAGGCAGGCGATCCGGATCCTGATACATCTTTCTGCTTACCTGATCATATTCAGATACAAAGTCAGCAAGGAAAACACGGATACCAGGAAGCGCTCCTCTTGTTCTTGTAAAGGTGGTATCTGACAGTGCCTCTTTCGTTCTCACAAGACAGATAATATCCCTGTCCATTTTGGAGAACTCCTCCTGCCGCTCATACAGCTCATTTAAAATATGCTCTGTCGGTTCTTTACTCTCCTCCAGCCAGATCCAGATTGTCTTGCGTCCCTTGGCAGCTTCTGCTGCACTCAGATCCTGTCCGTCCAGAGTCTTTACGGAGAATACCGGCAGCGGAACCTTCTCAAGCATCTGAGAGAGCTTGGCTTCCTTAAGTGCAAGCATTACAGTCTGTACCTCATTTGCTTTCAGGATATACTCTCTGTATCTTAAGAACATATTGCCGTTCGGCAGACGGTTGGCAGTCATCACGCGGTAGCGGCCCTCGGGAAGCACTGCGGTGATCTTTCCGTTCTCCCACACTTTATCTTCCATACCGAGAGTCTTCCAGCCTCCCTTTACATGACGTGCCACTGTGAAGTTCTGACGGTATACCCACTGTACCTTCTCGTCTCCCTCAAGTACGAGTGTACCTGTCTCCTCTGCCTTAACCACGCTGTGGAATGCTCCGTCAGCATAATACTGCGGTACTCCTGTTGCCGGATCCAGTCTTGCCGGAATTCCAAGGCTTCGGCATGCTGCCGTATAGAGAATTCTCACAGAGCGTTCGCTTCCGAGGCCTGATTTTGCACACGGTACAGGCTCCATAACTACAGGAGCAAAATCATGCTCCGGTACCTGGCGGGTATCAGCGCTGATCTTTTCCCAAAGCTGCAGCGGTGTTTCTGCGTAATCCGCATACTGCTCCTTCAGCGCCTGTCTGTACGCACTCATCGGCTCCCATTCCACTCTCGGGCAAAGCAGAGCGTCACGGTAAACCTCTTTGGAGAACTTCTCTCTGAGAGGAGCTGCAGCCTGCAGATGCTCCTCAAGAACTTCTGCCTTAACATCACGGAAATCTTTAAGTGTCAGGCTTCTCATCATATCCAGACGGTCTTCCTTATTTCCCTCTGTCTCCAGGAAACTGTATACCTCCGGGAAATTGGCCTCCGCGCTGTGCAGATACTCTTTTACTTCATCAGTACCGTATTTCTCAGCGAGGCACTGTGCCTGCTCCTCCTGATAGAAGGATGCCATCTTCGCCTGGCGGCGTGCCACTGCATCGCCGAGTTTCTTCTCACCGCATTTTACCTGCTCTTCGGTGAGAGCAGCCTTCTGCGGATTGCTGTCCTCCGGTGCCAGGAATTCCACCTCTGTCCAGCTCTCCTCTGTCTCAGTGCGCTCTTTTGCAAGCGTCAGCGTACAGCTGCTTTCATCTGCTCCCAAGATGGTTTCTGCCTCCAGATCATCTGCAGCAGCATAGATTCGCAGGGAACCCTTTCCGGTTGTCAGACGGGCATTTCCGGATTCGTCTGTAACCATTCGGGCAATCGGTGCATACTCAGCATAGTTGGCCACCTCAAACTGCACTGCTGCTCCCTTCGCTGCAGTACCATCCTCATAATTTACCTGTACGCTGATTTCTCTTGTCAGCGCATAACGTCCCAGCTGGTTTGCCACAATGGACATGCCGTCCTGACCGATTACCTGCTCACCGTCCACGGTATCAAATCTTCTGGAGTGCACCATCATTGCGCGGGAAGCTGCGTTTGTGAACCATCCGCGGCAGCTTACCTGTTCCGGTTCGCATGCGCCGCAGTATTTCCACTCTCCATCGCTGTAAAACTCCACCCATGCATGATTGTCATCACAGTGGGACCAGCGAGGTGCGTAAACCTGACGTGCAGGTATTCCCAGACTTCTAAGCACAGAAGCTGTAAATGTTGACTCCTCACCGCATCTTCCGTATCCGTTTCTGTAAACAGTCAGAGGCGCCAGTGTCCGGTCATCTGTGGAGCGGTACGTAACCTGAGACGCACACCAGTAGTTAGCTTCGAGAACAGCCTCTTCCATGCCTCTGTCCTTCAGGCAGTAAGATGCCTCCTGATAAAAGAGCTTTCTGCACGGCAGAATATTCTCTTCGTTAATTCTCGGCTCCGCAACGTAGTTGAGGAAAACATCCTCCGGGATCCTGTCCTTATATGCTCCCTGCTCCCAAAGAAATGCTGCATGCTGCGCATAATCCGCATAAGTCTCCATCGGCACATTCAGCGCATCGCTCACGATCATATGACCGTAAAAATACCTCAGAAATGCCGCAGTCTTATCATCATATTTCTCTATGCTGCTGCGGATCTCCTCTCCTGCTCTGCCGAGCAGGCGCATCTGCTCCTCAAATCTTTCCTGAATTTCCAATTCCTTCTTTTCTGAAAACATGGTGTCCTCCCTTATCCTGCCAGTTCTGTCAGCACATTCTTAGCGCTGCGGATTTTATCGGCACTGGTTCTGTAGATCTCATACTCACTCAGTCCCGGTATGCCCATATGTACGTTCTGTTTGCGGTATCTCATGGTGCTCTCCAGGTTCACCTTCCCCGACATGTGGAAGGAGGTTGCCTTTGTGTAAGGGCAGAGTTCGCGGATTACCTCAGCATTCACGCTGCCTCCTACCAGGATATCGATTTCGTCCCCTGCCTGCTCTACAAGGCGGCGAATCAGTTCCTTTCCTGCCGAACAGCTGTCCTCCTGCCCGGATGTCAGAATGGTATTGATGCCCAGTCTCTTCGACTGTCCCAGCACGGTAAAGGGATCACGGCACATATCAAATGCGCGGTGCAGCGTCACGGACATTCCGTCTGCAGCGGACATGAACTTCTCCATCGCACGCTCATCCAGACTTCCGTCCGGGCAGAGCGCTCCGATTACCGCACCGTTTGCTCCAAGGCTCTTAAATGTGCGGATATCAGATGCGATGACCTCAATTTCATGATCCGTATAGCAGAAATCTCCAAACCGGGGACGGATCAGCACGTTGATGGGAATGTCAGAATATTTTCTGATCTCCTCATACACGGCAGGCGTGGGCGTAATGCCTCCGATCACAAGCCCTGCGCATAATTCCAGGCGGTCAGCGCCGCCCTTGGCAGCTTCCAGCGCAGATTCCACAGAATCTACACAGCTTTCCAAAAGCCCTTTTTTCATCATTGCTTCCTCCTTTATATACAATGTCACGATCTCTCCCACTCCCCTTTTCCCAGAGCAGAAAAAAAGGTCCGGGAAGGTGTGTTCCGAAAAAATCTTACAGCCCCATTGTATCACACCTCTTTGGATTTTACTATCAGCTTCTTACCATACATTTGTCTGTATATCACGGACATACTTCTCCAGAAATGATTCCACAGCTCCAAAGTATCCTTCCGGATCTTTATCCGGTGCCTGAGCATGCCCTGCCCCTTCCACAAGGAGCAGTTCTTTTTCACATGATGCGGCATCATAAAGTTCCTTACTCATCTCATACGGTACCATATCGTCTTCCATTCCGTGAATAAACAGAGTTGGAATATCACTTTTTTTCACCTGAGAAAGCGCTGAAGCATCCTTTAAGTCATATCCGCCGCGAAGCTGCAGCATCAGATTTGCAGCATCAAGCAGCGGAAATGCCGGAAGGTGAAACCAGTCCTTCATCTGCTTCTGAAACATTGCATAGGCGTCTGTATATGCGCAGTCGGAAATAACCGCCTTTACGTTTTCCGGCAGATCATCACCGCTCATCATGAGCGCGCATGCCGCTCCCATAGACTGTCCGTGAATGACAATCTCGGCATCAGGATCCTGCATGAAAATGTACTCCAGCCAGAGCCTGTTATCCACTCTATCCGTCCATCCCATTCCAATGAAATCACCGCCGCTCTCGCCATGGCAGCGCATATCCGGTGTGATAACCTGATAGCCCTGTTCGTAATACCAGTGAGCAAAGGTATACATTTCTTCCTTCCAGCCGGTATAGCCATGCAGAATCAGTACCCATTTATGAGAACCCTCCTGCGGAAACACGCGGGCAACAAGTTCATATCCGTCCTCCGATTCCCGGGTAATCCGTTCACTTTTGACGCTGCCGTACCACTGTTCGGCCTCGCTTAACGCTGTCTGTCTGTTTTCCTCGATATCATCCGTGTGCACCAGTGCCTCCACGCTCTCCTGTGTAATACTCTCAAATGCCTCCAGCTTTTCCATTGTGGCCGGGACCAGGGCTGCACTTACAAGAAAGTTTGCACATGCAAAAAACAGCGTCACTAAAACTATTATCGCGCCAAAAGCCATGTACAGCCGCCTGCGTTTTCTCTTCTGCCGTCTCATAAATCAGTCGTCCTGAAACATCGGTGTGGACAGATAACGGTCTCCGTTATCCGGAAGAAGGACAACAATTGTCTTTCCTTTATTTTCCTCCTTTACCGCAAGCTGTGCTGCCGCCCAGAATGCCGCACCGGAAGAGATTCCCACAAGAATTCCCTCTTTTCTGGCAATCTCCCTGCCTGTTTTATAGGAATCCTCATCGCTCACCCGTATAATCTCATCGTAAACGGAGGTGTCCAGAATCTCAGGGATGAATCCGGCTCCGATACCCTGAATCTGATGTGCTCCTGCTGTTCCTCCAGAAAGCACCGGCGAACCTGCGGGCTCCGCTCCGACGATGCGGACAGCCGGATTTTTCTCTTTCAGATATTTTCCCACACCCGTTATCGTGCCTCCTGTGCCTACCCCTGCCACAAAGATATCTATCTTTCCGTCGGTATCCTCCCAGATCTCGGGACCGGTTGTGACAGTGTGAATGTATGGATTATCCGGGTTTACGAACTGTCCTGCAATAAAGCTGTCGGGGATCTGTGCTGCCAGCTCATCTGCCTTATCGATTGCTCCCTGCATGCCTTTTTTCCCGTCAGAGAGTACCAGTTCAGCGCCGTAAGCCTTCATCATATTCCTTCGTTCCACACTCATTGTGTCCGGCATGACGATAATCAGACGATATCCCTTAGCTGCTGCCGCAGATGCAAGGCCAATGCCTGTATTGCCGCTCGTCGGCTCAATAATCACAGAATCAGGCTTTAACGTTCCCTTCTTCTCTGCCATCTCAATCAATCCAAGCCCCACACGGTCCTTGACACTTCCTGCAGGATTCAGCCCCTCAAGCTTTGCCAGGACAGTCGCCTGAAATTTCTTTTCACGCGCCAGATTTGTAAATTTTACAAGCGGTGTTTTCCCCACCAGTTCTGTAACTGATTCATAATATTTCATAATCCTCCGTCTCCTCCATTCTGCATTATTTTTTCAGTTCGGGCGGCAGCAGCTCTCCAAGATACGTTTTGCCGCTCTCCCGCACGCGCTCATACGTTTCACGGATTTCTCTTCCCGCAGCCTCTATCTCGGTTTTCAGTCCCTGCGCGGAAAGTCTTTCTGCGCCCTGTCCCAGGATAATCACCTGCTCCAGCGCATCCGAAGTCGCCACTGTCACATGATACTGTCTGCCGATCTCATGGACCGTCTTTTCAATATACTGATCCGCAGTCTCCGCCTCTTTCGTGAATACCACATAAATGTTGTGGTATTTGAGCACCTCTCCCTGACCGCCCTCGACTTTATAGGCGTCAAAGACAAGTATCACCGTCTTCTTCGTATATCCCTGGTAATTCCCCAGAATGTCCATCAGACGATTTCTCGCTCCCTCAATATTTACTTCTGCAAGTTCCTTCAAATCATCCCAGGCAAAAATAATATTATATCCATCCACAAGCAGGTATTCCTTATCGTACTGCCTGGGCTTTGCTTTGTATGAAGGTCCGTACTCACGGCGAACCGGTGCGCTCGTCTTTTTCCATTTTCGCCGCTCCTTTCCGGCTGAACCGTAGGTGCGTGCAAAAATCTCCTCCAGTTCCTCCTCATCGATGACACCCTCTGCAAGCGCCGCTTTTCTCTGCGCAATCAGGGATTCCTCCGCGGGAGTCTCTTCTGTCCCGGGATATAAATAGCTTTCCAGGTGCATATATTCCTCCACCTGATACCACGGCACCACAAAGCCTGCGCCGTGCGAACAGAAAACCGATCCGGTCGGATTATCTGTATCCGCCTCGGAATCGTAATTTATTGCGGCGATCACCTCATCCGCGTTATGACACTCCTCATATCCCTTTAATGTACAGGTCAGATGTCCGCAGCCGCGTGTGTAAGCTGTGACTTCCTGCTGATAGTCCCTCATACAGGATACCGGAGCCGTTCCTGTCAGAACTGCCGTCTCCCCATCCGTCTCAGGCGTGTCAAAGGTACCGTACATCTTCTGAATATCTGTCATCGCACGCCCGACGTTCTGAGCCGGAACTTCCAGACGAAATTCATATACAGGTTCAAGCAGCACGCTCCTGGCCTTCTTCAGACCCTGTCGTACCGCGCGGTACGTAGCCTGACGGAAATCGCCTCCCTCTGTGTGCTTGATATGTGCTTTTCCGGCTACCAGAGTGATCTTCATGTCTGTAATCTCCGAACCCGTCAGTACACCGGGGAATACCCTCTCCTCCAGATGTGTCAGCACCAGGCGCTGCCAGTTTCTGTCCAGTTGATCCTCGCTGCACTGCGTCTCAAACTGCATGCCGCTGCCGCGTTCTCCCGGCTCCAGCAGCAGGTGTACCTCCGCGTAGTGGCGCAGCGGCTCAAAGTGTCCGACGCCCTCCACGGTATCGCTGATTGTCTCCTTATATACGATAGCACCCGCATCAAATGTGACTGGTACGCCGAAGCGCTCGAGAATCATATTTTTTAAGACTTCCATCTGAACTGCACCCATAACCTGCGCATGGATTTCGTTCAGATTTTCCTTCCATACAATATGAAGCTGAGGCTCCTCCTCCTCCAGCTGACGCAGCTTTAAAAACATTTGGAATACGTCGCTGTCTTCCGGAAGACGGATCTGATATGTCAGCACCGGCTCCAGCACCGGAAGCTCTGAAGGCGGTTCGATACCGATTCCCTCTCCTGAGACAGTTTTCCCAAGCCCTGTAACCGCGCATACGGTTCCGGCTGGTGCATCCTGCACCGCAGTAAACTGTGCACCGGAATAGATGCGGATCTGATCCGCTTTATCCTCCCAGGCATTTTCACCCTCTGTACTGCGGCTGCTGAGCATCATCTTTACCTTCAGTGTACCGCCTGTAATCTTCATGTGTGTCAGACGGTTTCCCTGCGTATCGCGTGAGATTTTATAAATCTTAGCTCCAAACTCCTCCGGATATTCCTGTTCCACCGTATATGCATACAGCCCTTCCAGAAATTCCTCCACACCGGTCAGTTTCAATGCTGAACCGAAAAAGCATGGAAAGACCTTCCGCTCTGCAATCAGAGTGCAGATCTCCTCACGGCTCACGGTTCCCTCCTCGAGATATTTTTCTAAAAGCATTTCATCGCAGACCGCAAGTTCTTCCAGAAATTCGTCCTGTTCTGTCTGGCCAAAATCCAGGCAGCGGTCATCCAGCTTCTTTTTCAGTTCCTCCATCAGCCGCTCACGGTCTGTTCCCTGCTGATCCATCTTATTAATAAAAAGAAAGACCGGAATCCGATAACGCTGCAGCAGTCTCCAGAGTGTCAGCACATGTCCCTGCACACCGTCAGCTCCGCTGATAATGAGGACCGCATAGTCCAGGACCTGAAGCGTCCGTTCCATTTCGGAAGAAAAATCCACATGCCCGGGCGTATCCAGAAGCGTAATCTCTCTGTCCTTCAGAGAAAAACACGCCTGTTTGGAAAAGATTGTAATTCCTCTTGCCCGCTCCATCTCATCCGTATCCAGAAATGCATTTCTGTGATCTACACGGCCCATTTTCCGAATACTCCCGGTCAGGTACAAAATACCTTCCGCGAGCGTCGTTTTCCCGGCATCTACATGAGCAAGTACGCCTATTGTTAGTTTATTTGTCTTCATAAATTTATCTATCCTGTTATTTTAGTATACGCTGCTATTGTACCATATACCGGGGCAGCTGTGCGTGAAAAAATTTTGAAAAAACAGCTGCCTTTGGGCTCCCAAAAACGATATGGAAAAAGAAGAGCCTATAACCGCTTTTTTATCTGCGTGTTATAGACTCTGTACATCTTTAAATCGAAGTGCCGAGTTTGTATGCATCTTCTAATTTATCATTGCCTTCAATATCCCCAACGGCCATTACACCGCCGCAAAGTACTTTTCCAAGACTTTTCCAGCCAATATGTTGTTCAAGTCGGTCATACCAATATTCACTTTCTTCAAAACCATATCCCTCTGCTGCCATAATCAATATGGAACTTTTTTTAGGATTATGATAATTGGGATCACATTCAGCTATGGCAAATAACCGATCAAAAGCCGTTTTAAGCTGACCGCTTATTGTCCAATAGTACAAGGGGGAAGCAAGGACAACTATGTCAGCTTCCTTATAAATAGGATAAATCCTATCCATATCATCTTTTTGCACACAGGGACTGTCACAATTTCTTCCGCCCCCAAAGCAGCCTTTACAGCCTTTGATATTCATATCATAAAGGAAAAATTCTGTTACCTGATTTCCTGCTTCAATTGCGCCTTTTGTAAATGCAGATGTCAGTGCCGATGTGTTGCCCCGTTTGCGTGGACTCCCATTCAAGATAACAATTTTTTTATTCACAAATACAACCTCCTTAAATACGATCTGCAAGTGCAGCCGCTTTTTTATATACTTCTGTTTTAATGTTGACATTTATTGTTGCCTATACTATGATTTTATATGGAATTATAATAAAAACAAGTACGCACATTTTAGTTATATACTTACTAAAAGGAGAGTGTAAAATGAGTAAACGCTGCATCTCAGATGAATCCTTAGGTACAACGGGCTTCAGCTACACACTGTCGCTGATAAACGGAAAATATAAAATGACTATTCTATATACGCTTATGGAATTCGGTGTAGTACGCTTTAATGAAATGAAAAAATATATTGGCGGAATCTCTTATAAGACTTTAAGTACAACTCTGAAAGAACTTGAAGCAGATATGCTTGTACATCGGGAAGAATATCCGCAAATTCCGCCCAAAGTTGAATACAGCTTAACAGAACGTGGAAAATCCCTGATTCCCATACTTGACGGAATGTGTGAATGGGGAGATAAGAATCGTATTTGATTTGCGTAGGCATGAAATCCTCCAAGCTGCCGGGTGACAATCCGGTCGTGGAGCATAAAAAAGACAGGCCGGTATGAACGAAAAGTCATACCGGCCTGCTTCTTTATATACAATTATTCCTCTTCCGTTTCATCCGTATCTTCTGTATTATGAACCGTAAAGACGGTAACAACGTCCGCTTCCGGATCAGTCAGCAAGTCAATGCCCTCTGTAGATGCGATTGGCAGATCCTTAACTTTTATGGTATCACCGGCTCTCATATTACCGACATCCACCTCAATTTTGCCGACCAGTGCTTCCGGAAGTGCCTTAAAGGAAATCTCCTCCAGCAGCTGCTCCGCAACACCGGTAGTCACCTTATCATGATTCAGAAGAACAATCTCTGCTGTAGAGTGTACCTTCTCACCCTGAACCAGCGCCTGGAAGTCTACCTCCAGAATCTGACATTTCAGAGGATCAAATGCAATATCCTTGACAAGTACATTGATGGTCTGACCATCTACGTCCAACAGAATTCGGCTTCCCTTGCCATACTGTTTCAGAAAACGCTCAGCCTCAGCCTGTACCATCTGAACCGGCATGGATTCTTTAATTTCCCTGCCGAAAACGTTACCGGTAACAAATCCTTCCCGTCTAAGCTTTTTTGCTTTCATGTTTAAGTTTCTTTTCTCAGCTTTTAAAGTATTCATTTATCTTTTCCTCCTAAAATGCTGAATGCTTAGCGGCTCTGCCCTGGGCGTATGCCCTGGCAGGACTGTTTAAGTATCTTTCCTTGTTACATATGTATTATAACACCATTGTTTCTGAAAATGCGCACAAACTTTTCTGATTTTTCCCCTGTATATTTGTCTTTTTTTCTTTATTCTTGCTCTTTTTATTATTTTGTCGTATACTAATACGGAAATGCAATAGGAGGATTTACAATTCATGAAAGAGAATCCATATGATAATGATAAATTTTTTGCTAAATACAGTCAGATGCCACGATCTGTTCAGGGATTAGAAGGCGCCGGAGAATGGGAAACACTTCAGTCTCTGCTCCCGGATTTCAAAGGTAAACGGCTGCTTGATCTTGGCTGCGGCTATGGCTGGCACTGCGCCTACGCGATGGAACACGGTGCTTTTTCCGCAGCGGGTGTAGACATCTCTCATCGTATGCTGGAAGTGGCACAAGAAAAAACAAAGCAGTGGGATCAGGTTAAGTATTACTGCTGTGCCATGGAAGATATCAGCTTTCCGGCTGAAAGCTTTGATATTGCGCTCAGCTCTCTTGCATTCCACTATGTAGAAAACTTCTCTCCCCTGATTCACAAAATCTACTCGGTCTTAAAGCCCGGCGGAACACTTATTTTCTCTGTAGAACATCCCGTGTTTACAGCCAGCGGTTCACAGGACTGGTACTATGATTCAGAAGGCAAAATTCTTCATTTTCCAGTAGATAATTACTATTACGAAGGAAAACGTAGCGCTGTCTTTCTCGGAGAAAGTATTACCAAATACCATCGTACTCTCACCACCTACCTGAACACAGTACTCACCGCCGGATTCACTCTTCAAAATATCGTGGAACCGCAGCCTCCGGCACATATGATGGATATTCCCGGAATGAAGGATGAGATGAGAAGACCGATGATGCTGATTGTAAAGTGCATAAAGGCAGCGGAATAACTGCTGCCTTTTTTCTGAATAACAAAAAAGCTTCAGAGTTTTACTCTGAAGCTCTCTAGAGGCGTAGACCGGATTTGAACCGGTGAATCGAGGTGTTGCAGACCTATGCCTTACCACTTGGCTACTACGCCGTACATATTATATTATATGCATCTCTCATGAAAAATGCAAGACATTTTTCATAAAAATGACTCCTACGGGAATCGAACCCGTGTTACCGCCGTGAAAGGGCGATGTCTTAACCGCTTGACCAAGGAGCCTCATTCTCTTCCCGTTTTCTTAGAAGTTTCCTTCTAATAACTCCCCCTGTTGG
>CALWBA010000149.1 GCA_944375815.1 uncultured Lachnospiraceae bacterium
TTTCACAACAAAACGATGAGGACTGTAGCAGCCGCATAAGCTGTTCCAGCATCAGACTTATGGGGGTAAGGGGGAGTTATAGGCATTTTTAGGAAAAAATATGTGACCATGTATAAAAAGGGAGCTGTGAAAAAATGATTTCTCATTTTTTCACAGCCCCTTTTTTTGTGCCATTGTTTCATAAGGTTATCCAGTCTTTATCCACAGAATCGGATAAAAATGGGGAAAGAGAGCCAAAATCCAGACAGCAATGTGGATAATAAAAAAACCTGACGGATATTTCATCCGATCAGGCTTTTTTATTAAGATAGCGTAATTGAATGCGGGGCTCCATCCCAGGTATAAATCTGTGCGCCCAGAGATTTCATCAGTTCTTCGAAATGAGCTGTAGTATATTCCGTTCCGGTTCTAAGCCATTCCGGAGCATCAAAGAAGGCAATTTTGGGATGAACCAGCTCATAAAATGCATCGCTGAAAGAGCTGTTACCGTGATGAGCCATGCAGACATAGTCACTGGGCAGATCGTCTCCGAAATTCTCTGTGATGACACTTTCACGGCTGGAGCCTACATCAGAGAGAAACAACATAGAACTTTCCTGGCCGCTCAGCTTAAAGGCAAGAGCGCCATCATTACATATATCGTTGCTCTGCTGAGCTACCGTATCATCATAGGCATTTATTACTTTCATCTCAAGACCAATCACATCCAGCGTATCGCCGGTATGCGCATAGGTAAGGTTATCCATATTTGGAACCATCTGGACGAATTCTTCTTCTGTGTCAGCGTTATCCCATTCCTTTGCATTTTCGAGATATAGATCCACATCCAGATCAATGGTAAGAATACGATCAATTATGATGCCCTGCGGATCAGGATAGATCGTGTTGAAGGCTCCAATGTGATCTTTATGAGGATGTGTCAGAATCCAGGTATCTACATGATTGCCAAGAGATGCAAGGATTTTGCGCAGTGCGTCTGCGTTTGTTTCCCATCCGCCGTCGATGACTGCAAGCTTGCCGTCATCGCGTACAACCGTGTAAATGGAAGCCTGCGCACCGGAAGTATCGGCATACTGTGTAATTTTCCAGGTGTGGTTCTCCTCGGTCTTCTCCTGAATCGGCGTTTCTGCCTGCTCCTCTGCTGCGGCAGGGAATTGTGATGTAAGAACATACAGCAGGAGAAATATAAATGATGCAAGTACGGTGGAAAAGAGACTGACGCGACGGATAATCTGATTTCGCCGCTTTATCCGCTGCTTTCGGAGACGTTCTCTGAAAAGTTCGTCTGAGTCCATATATTATTTCCTTTCTGTTGTCGAAAACGGCACGGTTTCAGTATATCCAATTTCACAGAAATATGCAAATGAATTTATGTCAGAAAAACATTATAAACTATCTTTGTTTTTTTAAGGTTTTAGTGTTATAAATGTAGTATAATAAAAATGTTTAGATTACTTTCAGGAGGAAAATAAAAATGGCTTCAAATAGGAAGAAGAAAATAAGCCGGAAAAAGAGAAGAAGAAAGATACTTGTCGCTATGCAGACCGCAGTAATTGTAATTGCTGCAGGGCTGATTGCAACGACAGTTTACATAGTAAATCGTCCCTCAGAGGAAAAAAACGATATAGTACAGGAGCAGAACGAAACTACGCCAACTCCAACAGAAACGCCGACACCGACGCCTACCCCTATACCGATTACGATTTCCACAGAGGGAATGTATAGCTCCAATGCATATCTGGTTAGACTCAGTGATGGAGAGGTACTTCTGAATCAGAATGCACAGCAGCAGATCTACCCGGCGTCTATGACTAAGATTATGACTGCTATTGTAGGAATTGAGAATATACCGGATCTGAATACACAGATTACACTGTCACCTGAAATGTTTGACAGCCTGTATGCACAGCATGCATCAATGGCAGGTCTCTCCCCGGGTGAAACTCTTCCGGCAATAGATCTGCTTTACGGTGTCATGCTTCCATCCGGAGCAGAGGCATGTATGGGAATTGCAGAATATCTTGCGGGATCCGAGGCGGCATTTGCAGACATGATGAATCAGAAAGCAGCTGAGCTGGGACTTACAAATACACATTTTGTAACCTGTACAGGACTTCACGATCCCAATCATTATACTACGTGCGAGGATATTGAAAAACTGCTGGAGTATGCACTGCAGAACGAGACGTTTCGACAGATTTTTACTTCATCGGTGTATACGACATCTCCTACCGCAGAGCATCCCGACGGAGTAACCTTCCAAAGCTCCGTATCACTTAAGACAGGAGATCTTACGCTGACTACAGGAAAGGTGGAAGGCGGTAAGACCGGATTTACCGATGAAGCAGGGCTGTGTCTTGCAAGTGCAGCTGAGATCGGAGACGAAGAATATATTCTTGTTACAGCAGGTGCGCAGGGCAATGGATACACAGATCCGTATCACATCATAGATGCATATATGATCTATAATCAGATCGCGGCAGCAGTTCAGGGAAGCCAGACATCAGGGGCTAATGCTGAAGAAAGTAACAATACGCAGTCGGCAGAAGGAACAGATGTGAATACGGCCGCGGCAGAATTTACAGAGCAGTTTGATTGGGCTGTATAAAATAAAGAAAAGAGGATCAGGACATGGCAATCGAGAATGTGAGAGAATATTTTAAAAAATATGGCAGAGAACAGGACGTGATGGAATTTGATGCATCAAGTGCCACGGTAGAGCTTGCTGCTAAGGCAGTCGGTGTTGAGGAAGCCCGCATTGCAAAAACTATGTCCTTTTATAAAAAAGAGGGGGACGGATGCATCATTGCCGTGACAGCAGGAGACATGAAAGTTGATAACAGTAAATTCAAGCATACGTTCGGGATGAAGGCCAAGATGCTCAAAGGAGAGGATGTAGAGCGCCTTACAGGACACATGCCCGGAGGTGTATGCCCATTCGCCAATCCGGAAGGTACAGAGGTATTTCTTGACGTTTCTCTGCAGAGATTCGATAAAATATATCCGGCATGCGGCAGCGCGAATTCGGCAATTGCTCTGGATTGCAAAGAACTTTTCAAATATTCCCATGCGAAGGAATGGGTGGATATCTGCAGGCGTATAGAGTAAAAAGAGGAGAGGGAAAAAGATGAATCTGTTTGATATATTGGGACCGATTATGGTAGGTCCGTCCAGTTCACATACAGCAGGAGCAGCCAGAATCGGTTTTGTGGGATACCGGCTGCTTGGAGAAACTCCGGTGAAGGCCAAAATTGAGCTGCATGGCTCTTTTGCATCAACGGGGAAAGGACATGGCACAGATAAAGCTCTGGTGGCGGGGCTTCTGGGGATGCGTCCGGATGATATTCGAATTCCGAGAAGCTTTGAAATTGCTCAGGAAAGAGGCATGGCATTTGAGATTACATCTGTATATTTAAAGGACGTGCATCCTAATTCTGTGCGGCTGACCCTTACAGGTAGAAGCGGCAAGACCTGTACGATGATTGCCTCTTCTTTAGGAGGCGGCAGAATTAAGGTGTGCAACCTTGAGGGAATTGAAGTCAGTTTTTCAGGGGAATATCCTACACTGATTGTTAATAATGAAGACAAGCCCGGATGTGTGACACGTGTGACTTCACTTCTGTCTCAGAGAGCGATTAATATAGCAACTATGCAGCTCTACAGAGATACGAGAGGCGGAGAGGCTGTTATGGTTATTGAATGTGACCAGGGAGTTCCGGAACAGTTTCTGCAGGAGTTAAAGTCCCTGGATGGAATTAAGAAAGTGACATATTTGAATATGGAGGAAGAATAAATGGCATTCGGCGCTTTGGAAGAAATTGTACAGGAGTGTGAGAAAACCGGGCTTCCGCTTTGGAAGGTCATTATGCAGGAAGATCTGCGGGAGAGAGACGCGGATGAGGAAGAATCTATGGAGCGTATGGAGACTCTGTATCAGGCAATGAGGGATGCCGATGCAGGCTACGACAAGGATATGCGTTCTGCGAGCCGCCTTGTCGGAGGAGATGGTTATAAGCTGCAGCAGGCAGTGGAAAATAAAACAACAGTCTGCGGCAGTTTCATCGGAAAAGTAATGATGCGTGCGATGAAGATGGGTGAGTGCAACGCATGTATGCGCAGAATTGTGGCAGCTCCCACGGCCGGATCGTGCGGAGTTATCCCGGCTGTGTTTTTAACTTATGAGGAAGAGTTCGGGGAATCAAAAGAACGTATGATTCAGGCGCTGTACGCAGCAGCAGGCATAGGTCAGGTTATCGCTTCAAGGGCTTCCATATCGGGAGCAGAGGGAGGATGTCAGGCGGAGATTGGTTCAGCTTCAGCTATGGCTGCAGGGGCAATTGCATGGCTTCGCACAGGAGATGCCGGCTGTGCGATGCACGCGGCGGCAATAGCAATGAAAGGGCTGCTCGGACTTGCATGCGATCCGGTTGCGGGACTCGTAGAGGTGCCGTGCGTGAAGAGAAACGTGATTGGCGCGGTAAATGCACTTACGAGTGCTGATATGGCATGCGCCGGTATCAGAAGTGTCATACCGCCGGATGAGGTGTTTGACGCAATGGCCGATATAGGGAAATTGCTGCCTTCCTCTCTGAGAGAGACAGGTGAGGGAGGACTTGCAGCGACACCCAGAGGACGGCAGATCGCGAGAGATTTGTAAAAACAGGGGGATTTATGGACAAAAGGGTGAAGAATACAGGGGGAAATCCTGCGTGGGATGTCATTGAGGAAGTAAAAAAAGCTGTTATAGGTAAGGATGACTGCATCCGCAGAGCTATGGCTGCGATTCTTGCCGGCGGACATATTCTGCTGGAGGATATTCCGGGAGTAGGAAAGACAACGCTGGCTCTGGCACTCTCACGTGCCATGGAACTGAAACAAAACCGTGTGCAGTTTACACCGGATGTATTGCCTGCGGATATTGTCGGATTCTCCATGTATCAGAAAGATACCGGTAAGTTTGTGTATCAGCCGGGAGCCGTTATGTGCAACCTGCTGCTCGCAGATGAGATAAACAGGACCTCGCCTAAGACGCAGTCTGCGCTTCTTGAGGTCATGGAGGAAGGCAGGGTCACAGTCGATGCAATTTCCAAGCCGGTTCCGGAGCCGTTTATAGTGATTGCCACCCAAAATCCTATTGGCAGCGCAGGAACGCAGCTCCTTCCGGAATCCCAGATGGACAGGTTTATGATCTGCATGACAATGGGCTATCCTGATATTAAGGATGAGATAGAGATTATTAAAGGGAAAAGCAAAAGGGTGTCAGAGCTGGATATACAGCCTGTCATACATGCAGAACATCTGCTTGCAATGCAGGAGACAGTCGGAAATATCTTTATTCACGATGCTGTTTATCAATACATTGGAGAACTTGTAAAGGCAACAAGAGAGCACGATCTGAT
This sequence comes from uncultured Lachnospiraceae bacterium, assembly GCA_944375815.1. Lineage (GTDB taxonomy): Bacteria > Bacillota > Clostridia > Lachnospirales > Lachnospiraceae > Egerieimonas_A. The sequence goes on from CALWBA010000149.1 coordinate 5,400, forward strand.
TGAACTTGGCGTAAGTCCGCGGGGAACGATTGCTCTTACAAAGATGGCAAAAGCAAATGCATTTCTTCAGAACCGCGGCTATGTGCTGCCGCAGGATGTGGCGGATGTATTTCTGGATGTGGCCGGACACAGGATACGGCTGGGTGCCAAGGCGCGTATTAACCGCGTGAATGCGGATGCAGTCCTGCAGCAGATCCTGGAACAGGTGAAGCGCCCGTCCGTCCGCAGGTGATGACGCATGCGGGCGGTGGTTTATCTGCTGACGGCTGCAGCAACAGCTTACGCGGCGATCCTGTACAGGAACCGGCCGCTGACCTGTCTGTTTGCAGCAGAGATATTTTTGGCGGTATTCTCTATTGTGATCCTTCTGTCCCTGCATAAGAAGATCTCCGTACAGATCTCCATACCGATTCCGGTGGCAGAACGGGGACAGAAAGTAAACGTGTATCTCCGTATTCGCAACAGAGGGTGGTTTCCGGCATCACGTGTGCGTATCCGGCTGGTATGCCGTCAGCAGTTTGGAGGAGAACAGCAAACTTTTACCATACTTTCTGCGGTTGCAGACAGAGGAGTGACGACAGAGAGAGCTGATATCAGTACATTATTCTCGGGGAGAGTTTTTCTGACTGTGAAGGAACTTCTGATCAGTGATTATCTGGGCATTTTAAGCCTCAAGATACGGGCAGGAGAGGAGATGTATTTCCATGTAATGCCTGAGATCTACGACGTGCCGTTACTTGTATCAGAACAGGCAAGGCGGTTTTCAGGGAACAGTGACACGTTTGATGAAAAGAAAAGCGGGGATGATGTTTCAGAGATTTTCCAGATCAGAGAATATAGGGGCGGTGACAGAATGCAGCGCGTACATTGGAAAATGAGCGCGAGAATGGATGAACTGATGATCAAGGAATACAGTTTACCCCTCGGCTGTCCGGTAGTTCTGTTCTTGAGTTTTCAAAAAAGCGGTAAAAAACGTGAGAATTTTGATCGCATGCTCTCTGCAGCGCTCTCGGTATCCTTTGCACTTGCCAGGGAGCAGTGCAGGCATTATCTCGCCTGGTATCAGGCGGATGAACAGCGCGTTTTACGGGCGAGAATTGAGAGCGAGGAGCAGATTTATGAGGCACTGGAATTGGTATTTGGAGCGATTTCCTATGAGCAGCCAGTTCTGCTGAGAGAACTTTACCGTGAACAGTACCCTGGAGAATCATGGCTGACAGATCTGAAATTTACTCCGCTGCTTACCGTGATCCTAAACGGTGAGGAGGAGATTCCAATGCCGGAAAAAGGCGGAAAGAGTGAACTTGTAGTTTGAGAAGAATGGAAATGAAAGAAATTAAGATAACAATGCCGCGCGCTCGGAATGCCGCAAAAGGATCCTGGTGGATTCTTCCATTCTCCATGATCAGTTTTTTTACTGCGGCAGAGGGCATTTTTCTGCTGTTTGTGCGCGCAACCGGGATGCAGTTTCACATTTCACAGACAGTATGGATGGCATTGGCACTTACAGTGCTGCTGAGGCTTATATTTTTAAAACCCGCGGTGTCACGCGCCGTATTTCCTTTTGGGCTTGCACTTCTTGCAATCTTTGGGTGGTACCAGAGAGAAAAGCTGTTTCAGGGATTTTTACAGATTGCAGACAGTGTGATAGCAAGAGTGAACGAATACTATGTGACGGATTTTGCAGTATTTGCACCGGGTAAGGATGAAGAGTCTGTGATACTGTTTTTTCAGTTTACGGCTGTGCTGCTGTTTTTTCTGATTGCGTTTGAGATGTATCACAGAATGAAAATTCTGCTGCCTTCCCTTCTGATGATCCTTCTGGTAGTGGGGGCACTCGCGATAGATATCCGGCCAGAACCGCTGTCACTCTTTGGAAGCACATTTGGACTTTTTATGGGACGTGCAATGGATGCCAAAAGGAGAAAAAATGCAGGACTGAACATACAGGCAAAGGCTGGTATGCTTATGGGATTCGCGGCAGCGGCAGCGATTGCATTTTCGTATTTTGCAGCCGGACCGGCTCTGCACGGACTGTTTATGAAGAAATTCGATTCGGTTAAGAGGTTTCAGGTTCAGGCAGAGGACTATATGGAACAGGCAGTTAAGGACCTGTCATCAATGGAAGGCGGATTTTCCTTTTTCGGTATGCTGCAGTCAGGCGGAACAATGGTAAGCGGAAAGCTGACCAATACTTTTGAGGGAAATACAAACGGAGAGGCAATGCGTATTTCCATAGATGTAAGTCCCGCAGAACTGGGAGGTATGATATATCTTCGCGGGTTTACCGGAAACCGTTACCGGGGTAATTCCTGGGAGGAAGTAGATGACAGAAAGTTTGAGCGTGAGCTGGCTGAATGGAGCAAGGACTCCTTTGGGGCATACACAGTTGCAGATTTACCGTATAAAAGTGCTGCGGAATATGCTCTGACAGAAGGGGATGTACGCCGTATTCACTATAATCTGACGGTTCGCTCTGCGGATGACCGTTATGCGTATCTGCCTTACCAGGCAGAGGCATCCGGGTCACTGGGCTTTGAGGGCGATGGTGCTATTCTGCTGGGCAGTGCAAGAAGAGAGTATCATGGATATCTGGGAATACCGGAGGGTGTGACCAGACAGACGATGACGGCGGAGGAAGAACAGTTTCTTAGAGAATACGAAAGCTATGTACAAAGAGAATATCTGGATGTACCGGAAGGGCTGGACCGGCTGGAGGAGCTCAGCCGGCAGCTTTCAGGAGGAACAAGGACAGATATTGCCACTGCGACTGAGAGAATCCGCAGATATCTGCAGGATAACTGCAGTTATAGCCTGCAGATTGATCCGCTTCCAAATGGGAAGGATTTCACGGAATACTTTCTGTTTGAACAGAAGGAAGGATTCTGTACGCATTTTGCAAGTACCGGACTTTTGCTGTACCGTATGATGGGAATACCGGCACGGTACGTAACGGGATATGCGGTAAGACCGGAGAGCTTTTACAGAATTGAAGGCGGATATGAGACGGTGGTAACCGGAGAAAACGCTCATGCGTGGATTGAAGTATATGTAAATGGTTATGGATGGAAACCTGTCGAAATGACGCCGGGATACAGCTCACAGAGCACAGAAACTGTACAGATTCCGGAAGATGAAGGAGCATATGAACAGCCGCAGCTGCAGGACACACCTCAACCGACAGTGACCGATACGCCAGTGCCGACACAAGCGGAAACAAAACCCCAGGATACACCGGAATTATCTACTGAAACAGACACGAATAAGGTGGAAAAACCTGCTGTACTTTCTCCGGAAATCGTCCGTTATCTTGCAGCCGCAGGAGGATGTCTGCTTGCAGCTGCGGCACTTGGAGGAGGAATTCTGATTCGAAGAACGATAAAAATGAGACATTTCCTTAAGTCTGTGGGATATAGAGTCAGAAGACAGGCAGCAGTCCGCATGGCTAAAAGATGTTATGAAGAATATGTCTATGTAAAAGGAGAAAAAAGAAATTTTCTCCGCGATGATGATTTTGCAGAAGCATTTGCACAGGAGTATCCTGAATTGGGAGAGGAGTGCCGAAGTCTGATGGATGCCGCTCAAAGGGCATATTTCGGAAATGAGGAAATTTCTGATGAGGAATACAGAACAATTCGGTCAGGTTTCGAGAAGATTGAGCAATTCCTGTATCAGAGATGCGGCAGATACAGAAAGATTCTGTGGGTGTATCAGAAGTGCTTTGGAAGATAAGCGCACAGAGATAGGAAGTCTGCTTTTGAGGCAGGCGTCATATATTTAGGTAATAATGGAAACAGGGGCAGAGTATGAAAAGATCCTTTGCAAAGACACTCTGTCTGGCTCTGCTCTTTCTGTTATTGCCTTTTTTCATTACTGCATTTCTTTCAGGAAAGGAGGCTATTCAGCTGACAGCCGACTTTGACCTGGAGACACTTATGCCGGAGCTGATTTATCAGGAAATGTCTGGGGAATATGAAGAGGAGGCGCTGAAAGCGCAGGCTGTGCTGATCAGAAGCCGTCTGAGTGTGCAGCTGAAAGAGGGGCTTGACAGAGAGGAGCTGGAACAGAGTGTACAGCTTAACCGGGAACAGCGCCAGGATTACCTGCGCGACTGGAACCGATATGCAGACGCGGCGAAAGCGACAGAGGATGAAGTGCTCAGCTATGCCGGCAAGACTGTGGAGGGAGCATTCTGCATGGTCAGTGCGGGAAAAACAAGAGCGGGATCAGAAAATTTTCCAGATGGAAGCTATGGTTATCTGACACAGCAGGACAGTGAGATGGATCTGCAGTCACCGGATTATCTGCGCGCGTATACACTCTCCCCGGAAACAGTATCACAGAAGCTTGCTGCAGCAGGGGTGACAGCTTCAGGCACCGTTGAGATAACCGGACAGGACAGCGCAGGATATGTTACAGAAGTTACTGTCGGAGAGACAAAAATCGGCGGAGAGTCGTTTCGGCGAGCACTGGGATTGTGTTCGGGATGCTTTTCCGTTCAGGAGGAAGACGGCCAGATCAGATTTGTATGCAAAGGAGTAGGACATGGATTCGGTATGAGCCAGTACGGTGCAAACGTGCTTGCAGAGCAGGGAAAGGACTACAGGGAAATCCTGGATTACTATTTTCCTGAAGCCACAGTGCAAAAAAGAGAGTGAAGCATAGTATAGATTTCGTAATTCTGGAAACTCTATGAATAACAGGCAACACCGCCGGAGCTTTATAAGGCAACGGGAGGGAAGCGGAAAGTTATTGATAGAGGTGAAAGGATTATGAGTAAAAAATCAAGAACATGGAAACTTGCCGTCAGCGGTGCGCTGGCACTCACTGTAATTGCAGCGGGAATTTTTACGTATCGTTATGAAAGTGCAAGCTACAAGGAACAGATGGACGAACTGGAGAAGCAGCAGACAGCTGATGCCGAGGACACAGAAGAGAAAAATGAGCCAAAAGAGGCACTAAAAGAGGTACCGGAAGAGGAACCTGAAACTGCTGATGTGAGCACTGACAGTGTGGATGCAGTGACGCAGGAGGATGAGACACAGGTACAGCAGGAAACAGAAAATACACAGCCCAAGCAGCCAGAAGAGGAGGCAGCGGATACGGCAGTGCGCTCAATATTGCCGGAGCTGAATTTTTCAGAGGAGACAGTTCTGCAGGCTCCCGTCAATGGACAGGTGCTGATTGATTACAGTATGGATTCCACAGTATATTTCCCAACACTTAACGTCTATAAGTATAACCCGGCTGTTATTCTGTCAGCGGCAGAGGGAGAGCAGGTTCTGGCAGCAGCAAACGGAAAAGTGACATCCATCGGGCAGAATGATGAGACAGGCCGTACAGTGACAATGGACCTGGGAAATGGATATGAAGCGGTATACGGACAGCTTCAGGAAGTAAACGTTACAGAGGGCGCCTACGTGTATGAGGGCGCATCTATCGGAACGGTGGGAACACCTACGAGATACTATTCCCAGGAGGGAACAAATCTGTATTTTCAGATGAAAAAAGACGGACAGAGCATTGATCCGATGCTGTATTTAAACGGAGCAGAGGAATAAAAAAGAATCCTGCTTTGGATGCACAAAAGGAGAGAAAATGAGTATAATAAAGCAGATGAGAAACGCATTGGAAAATCCGCAATCGATCTTTTTACATGAAACCTCAGAAGAGGCGGGATTTTTCAAGGAATGAGGTACCATTTCTTATCGATTGCTTCATTATAAATCTTCGAGGCTGCAGCGCCAGCCTCATTACATAGAGTTACGGGAGAAAAAGATGAACTATACGTATGTTGTAGAATGCAGTGACGGCACGCTGTATACAGGATGGACAAACAATCTCGAGAAAAGAATTGCCTGCCATAATGCAGGAAAGGGTGCAAAATACACAAAGACGCGCCGGCCGGTAACACTGGTATACTGTGAAACTTTCGAGACAAAGGAAGACGCAATGCGCAGGGAGTATGCGATCAAACAGATGTCCCGGAAGGAAAAACAATCACTGATTTCAAAAAAATTATAAAAATTTTGTGACACCCCTTGCATTTTTACAGGAAAAGAAGTAGTATAATAAAAAGCAACACATAGTAATTAAAACTACATGTAAAAGTCTGAGAGGTGACAATATGAAGTTTAAAATTAAAGACCCGGGAAGTGCCATTACTCATTTTATCGCGTTTCTGCTTGCGGCGCTCGGCGCGGCACCGCTTTTGATAAAAGCCGCAAGGGAACCGGACACGCTTCATGTGATTGCAATGGGAATTTTTATTCTGAGCATGATGCTTTTGTATGCTGCCAGTACGATTTATCATACACTCAACATTAATGAGAAGGTAAACCGACGGCTCAGAAAGATGGATCACATGATGATCTTCATATTGATTGCGGGAAGTTATACACCGGTTTGCCTGATTGCCTTAAATGGAAGGACGGGAACAATTCTGTGTGCAGCGGTGTGGGCTATTGCGCTGATCGGCATTATCGTGAAAGCGTGCTGGATTACCTGCCCGAAGTGGTTTTCCTCAGTGATTTATATCGGGATGGGATGGCTGTGCGTTCTTGCTTTTTCACAGATCTTCCAGGCACTCTCCCGACCGGCATTTGGATGGCTGCTTGCAGGAGGAATTATTTATACGATCGGAGGAATCATCTACGGACTTAAGCTTCCGATCTTTGATGCAAAGCATAAGAACTTCGGCTCTCATGAGATCTTCCATCTGTTTGTGATGGGAGGAAGCTTCTGCCACTTTGTTGTAATGTATTTCTTTGTGGCTGGAATGGCAATTTAAATTTTTATTATTCAGAAGATACACAAAAATATCAAAAATATCCTTGACTTCACAAGGAAAAAAATGTTATAGTGAAAACAGTCATGGGATTTGTTTGGTTTACAGAGTTTCCATGCAAATATTTACTGACTGCCCGGTGGGCGGACAGCCGGCAGAACAAGCCGAGCGGCAACATTTGTTGCCTTATTGATTGAGTTAGAAGCTCAAATTTTATAAGTTGGTTACTTTATAACCAGTGCGCAGATGTGCACATCAACTTGTGAAACGGTCAATAAGAGTAGTAAAAGTGAGATATTTGCTATATAGACTCTGAAATCTGTAATCCATGAATACTGAAAGTTTGATAAAGCGCCGCATCCCGTCTGTGGATGCCGGATTTGATATGACATGGAGAAAAACGCAAGTAATGTGCATCAGCATATTGCCTGCGTTTTTTTCATGCACAGGATATGCAGGCGAGAATGGGAACAGTAAAAACGGTTTTCCAGGTATAAGTAATGTATGGTGGTGCGGCTAAGATGAAAGAAAAGATGAAATTATACGGATTTAATAATCTGACCAAAGCTCTGAGTTTTAATATTTACGATGTCTGTTATGCAAAGACGCCGCGTGAGCAAAAGGATTATATAGCCTATATTGATGAACAGTATAACTCAGAGAGGCTAACAAAGATTCTCACGAATGTGACAGATATGATAGGCGCTAAGGTTCTCAATATTTCGAGTCAGGATTATGAGCCTCAGGGAGCGTCTGTGACAATCCTGGTGGCAGAAGGCTCGATGGTGCCTGCGGGCGAGACATATCTCGCACACCTTGACAAGAGCCATGTGACAGTGCACACGTATCCGGAGTATCATCCAGAGACGAGCCTTGCTACCTTCCGAGTGGATATTGACGTTGCAACATGCGGGGAAATCACACCGCTGTCTACGCTTGATTATCTGATCGGCTCTTTCGATTCGGATATTATTACGATGGATTACCGGGTGCGTGGATTCACACGTGATGTCGATGGAAGAAAGCTGTTTCTGGATCATGATATTACATCGATTCAGGATTATATTGATCCGGAAACTCTGCTTCGGTATGATGCAGTGGATATCAACGTATACGAAGCAAATCTGTTCCATACGAAAATGATGTTAAAAGAAATAGACCTGCAGAATTATCTGTTCAAGACGGATGTCTATGAACTGCCTCCCAGAATGAGGCTTGAGATTATGGACAACCTGCGCAGGGAAATGATTGAAATTTTCAGTGAAAGAAATATTTATGATACCAGGGTAAAAAGGTAGGCATCTTCTCCTCTGCAGGAAGAGATACGTTTAGAAGCCCAGGGTAATAAGATACGGAAGTTGAAAGGGGGATGTTTTCCATGGGAGAGCTTTCTCAGGAGAGCGCGCCGATTTATGAGGCGCTTCAGAAATTTCAGAAGATGCGAGTAGTGCCGTTTGATGTGCCGGGACATAAGCGCGGCAGAGGCAACCCGGAACTGGCACAGCTTCTCGGTGAAAAGTGCGTAAATATGGATGTAAATTCCATGAAGCCGCTGGACAATCTCTGTCATCCGGTTTCGGTAATCCGCGATGCGGAGATTCTGGCAGCGGAGGCATTTGGAGCGGCACACGCATTTCTGATGGTCGGAGGCACGACTTCGGCGGTTCAGAGTATGGTTCTCTCTGCGGCAAAGCGGGGTGAGAAGATCATTCTTCCACGAAATGTCCACCGCAGCGTTATGGGAGCCATGGTACTTTGCGGAGCTGTTCCGGTGTATGTAAATCCGGAGTGCAATGAGGAACTGGGAATTCCGCTCGGCATGAGCGTTGCGGCAGTGGAACGCGCCATTTTAGAGAATCCGGATGCAAAGGCAGTGCTTGTCAACAATCCTACGTATTACGGCATTTGCTCTGACCTTCGCGCTATTGTGAAACTGGCGCACGACCACGGCATGCTCTGTCTGGCAGACGAGGCGCACGGTACGCACTTTTATTTCGGAGATAATCTTCCGGTGTCAGCAATGGCGGCAGGAGCTGACATGGCAGCAGTGTCTATGCATAAATCAGGCGGAAGCCTCACACAGAGCTCACTTTTGCTGACAGGTCCTCAGATGTCAGAAGGTCATGTGCGCCAGATTATAAATCTGACGCAGACGACGAGCGGATCTTATCTGCTGCTTTCAAGTCTGGATATCTCCCGCAGGAATCTGGCGCTTCGCGGCCGTGAGGCGTTTGCCAAGGTATGCCAGATGGCTGAGTACGCCAGAGAGGAGATTAACGGAATCGGGGATTATTACGCCTATGGACGTGAGCTGATCAACGGAGACAGTATCTACGACTTTGACACCACGAAGCTGTCTGTGAATACGCTTCATGTTGGACTTGCGGGAATTGAGGTCTATGACCTGTTAAGAGATGAGTATGACATCCAGATTGAGTTTGGCGATCTTGGAAATATCCTCGCTTATCTGTCAATAGGGGACAGAAAACGGGACATTGAAAGACTGGTGAGCGCGCTTTCTGAGGTTAAGAGAAGATTTCAGCGTGAGAAGGCGGGACTGATGAGCCAGGAATATATGGAACCGCTTGTGGATGTATCTCCGCAGGATGCGTTTTATGCTGACAAAGAGTCTCTGCCGCTTCGAATGACGGAAGGGCGCGTATGCAGTGAGTTTGTAATGTGCTATCCGCCCGGAATACCGATTCTGGCACCGGGTGAGAGAATTACCAGAGAAATTCTGGACTACATAGAGTATGCCAAGGAGAAGGGATGCTCAATGACTGGTCCTGAGGACGCAATGATTGAACGGCTGAATGTATTAAAGTAGAAAGGAGCAGGGTATGGAATTTTGGTTTTCGGAAGTGCAGACGCCCAATGTGAAAATGTCAATCCGTGTGGACAGGCAGCTCTACAGCGGGCGCAGCGAGTTTCAGAGGATCGATGTGTTTGAATGTCCCGAGTTCGGGCGGTTTCTGACGCTGGACGGATATATGATGCTAACGGAAAAAGATGAATTTATTTATCACGAGATGATTACACACATCCCGATGGCGGTGCATCCGCGCGTCAGGGACGTGCTGGTAATCGGAGCGGGAGACGGCGGCGTAATTCGTGAACTGACGCGTTATCCCGAGATCGAGCGCATTGACATGGTGGAGATTGATGAGCTGGTGGTAGAGGTATGCAAGAAGTATCTGCCCAAAACGGCATGCCGCCTGGATGATCCCAGACTTACTATCTACTATGAGGACGGACTTAAGTTCATTCGTTCCTGCAAGGATAAATATGATCTGATCATCGTGGATTCCACAGACCCGTTTGGACCGGGAGAAGGACTGTTTACGAAGGAATTTTACGGAAACTGCTATAATGCGCTTCACGATGACGGCATCATGGTGAACCAGCACGAGAGCCCGTTCTATGATGATGATGCTGCGGCATGCCAGAGAGCACATAAGCGTATCGTAGAGTCCTTCCCGATAAGCCGTGTTTATCAGGCACACATTCCGACGTACCCGTCCGGGCACTGGCTGTTCGGATTTGCGTCCAAGAAGTATCATCCGCTGAAGGATCTGCAGGAGGCCAGATGGAATCTGCGGGGTCTTTCATGCAAATATTATACGACGACATTGCACAAGGGCGCGTTTTATCTGCCCGCATATGTGGAGGAATTATTAAAAGATGTTGAGTAGAAATGTAGAAGTATTTATGGCGTGTGAGAGCAGCTTTGAGGAGGCGGATACCGTTCTTTTCGGAGCGCCGTTTGACTCTACAACCTCTTTCCGTCCGGGAACGAGATTCGGAAGCGCTGCAATCCGCCGGGAGTCTTACGGACTGGAATGTTACAGTCCATATCAGGATCGGGATCTGACAGACGGCAGTGTGATGGACAGCGGTGATCTGGAGCTGTCCTTTGGAAATACAGAGCGTGCTTTAAAGAGTATTGAAGAGCGTGCAGAGATTATTTTAAAGGCAGGAAAGCGCCCGTTTATGCTGGGAGGGGAACATCTCGTGACTCTGGGAGCATTCCGCGCAGCAGCGAGAAAATATCCCGATATTCAGATCATACATTTTGACGCTCATGCGGATCTGAGAGATGAATATCTTGATGCAGAGTTATCACATGCGTGCGTTCTGCGAAGATGCTGGGATATTATCGGGGACGGAAAAATATACCAATACGGCATCCGTTCGGGCGACCGGGAGGAATTCCGCTGGGGAGCACATCATGTATTCACGCACAAATTTGACTTTGAGGGACTCGAGGAGACAGTCAGAAAACTGAAAGGAAAGCCGGTATACTTTACGGTGGATCTGGATGTTCTGGATCCGTCTGTATTTCCGGGGACAGGTACGCCGGAGCCAGGCGGTGTGAGCTTCGATGAGCTGCGGCGCGCAGTGACGCTGGTATGCTCGAAGCTTCAGATTGTGGGATGCGATGTCAACGAACTGAGCCCGCACTATGATGCGAGCGGCATATCCACAGCGGCGGCCTGCAAAATTGTCAGAGAAATGCTTCTGGCGCTGCAGGGACAGGAAGATAAAGCGCGTGTTGCGCTTGCGGCGTCTAAGAGCGCGTAAATATAAAATTTCAGGAGGATACAATCATGGGAAAAGTATTAATTATCGGATGCGGCGGCGTTGCTTCTGTAGCAATTCATAAGTGCTGCCAGAACAGTGAAGTATTTGATGAAATCTGCATTGCAAGCAGAACAAAGGAGAAGTGTGACGCTTTAAAGGAAAAGCTTCAGGGAACAACTAAGACAAAGATTACAACTGCAAAGGTGGATGCAAACAGCGTAGATGAGCTGATCGCCCTGATTGAGAAGGAGAAACCTCAGGTAGTATTAAACCTTGCGCTTCCGTATCAGGATCTGACAATTATGGATGCCTGCCTGGCTACAAAAACACACTATGTGGATACGGCAAATTATGAGCCGGAAGACACTGCAAAGTTTGAGTACAGCTGGCAGTGGGCATACCGTGAGAGATTTGAAAAGGCAGGTATCACAGCGCTTCTGGGAAGCGGATTCGATCCGGGTGTGACGAGCGTATTCTCCGCTTATGCGTTAAAGCATGAGTTTGATGAGATCAATTATATCGATATTCTGGACTGCAACGGCGGTGACCACGGATATCCGTTTGCAACGAACTTTAATCCGGAGATCAACATCCGCGAAGTGTCTGCAAAGGGTTCCTACTGGGAGGACGGCCACTGGGTTGAGACGGAACCGATGGAGATCAAGCGCGTATACAACTTCGAGGGTGTGGGAGAGAAGGACATGTATCTGCTTCACCATGAGGAGATTGAGAGTCTTGCGCTCAATATTCCGGGAATTAAGCGTATCCGTTTCTTCATGACATTTGGCCAGAGCTATCTGACACACTTAAAATGTCTTGAAAATGTGGGTATGACTTCCATAGAACCGATTATGTTTGAGGGCAAGGAGATCATTCCGCTTCAGTTTTTAAAGGCGGTTCTTCCGGATCCGGCATCTCTTGGCCCGCGCACAGTTGGAAAGACGAATATCGGATGTATTTTCCAGGGTAAAAAGGATGGAAAAGATAAGACCTACTATCTGTACAATATCTGCGATCATCAGGAGTGCTACAAGGAGGTAGGCTCTCAGGCAGTATCCTACACGACAGGAGTGCCGGCGATGATCGGTGCAATGATGCTGATGACAGGCACATGGAACAAGCCGGGAGTGCATAATATCGAGGAGTTTGATCCGGATCCGTTTATGGATGCTCTGAATAAATGGGGACTCCCATGGAAAGAATCCTTTGATCCGGTTCTGGTGGACTGATGGGAATGCAGGATATAGGAGCGCTCAGAACCCCCTACTTTCTGGTGGATGAAAGATGTCTCCTGAGAAATCTGGAAATTTTAAAAGATACTGCGGAGCGGGCAGGATGTAAGATTCTGCTCGCCCAGAAGGCTTTTTCCATGTATTCTGTATATCCTCTCATGAGAAAATACCTAGCAGGTACCACGGCGAGCGGACTTTATGAAGCTAAGCTCGGAGCTGAGCATTTCGGCGGAGAGACACACATCTTTTCGCCCGCTTACCGGGAAGATGAATTTGAAGAAATTCTAAAATACGCAGATGATCTGGTATTTAACTCTCCGGCACAGGTCAAACGCTTCGGACAGCGTGCAAAGGATGCAGGAAAGTCGATAGGACTTCGCGTGAATCCGGAATGTTCAACGCAGGACGGTCACGAGATCTATGATCCGTGTGCATTTGGCTCCCGACTGGGAACAACTCTGGCAAATTTTGATGAGAGTATTCTGCCTCTTCTTGACGGGCTGCATTTCCACACTCTCTGCGAACAGAATTCCGATGCACTTGAAGTCACAGTACAGGCATTTGAGGAGAAATTCGGAAAGTATCTGTATGGAATGAAATGGCTCAACCTCGGAGGAGGGCATCATATTACGAGAGAGGATTATGATATAGAACGTCTGATCCGTATTGTGAAGCATCTGCGGGAGAAGTATGAGGTAGATGTGTATCTCGAACCCGGTGAGGCAGCAGTACTGAATGCAGGATTTCTGGTATCGCGTGTTCTGGAAACTGTCAGCAACGGCATAGATATTGCAATTCTTGACACATCAGCTGCGTGCCACATGCCTGATGTGCTGGAGATGCCGTACCGTCCTCCGGTGAAAGACAGCGGACAGCCGAATGAGAAAGCGTATACCTATCGCCTGGGCGGTCCGACATGCCTGGCAGGAGATGTGATCGGTGATTATTCATTTGATAAGCCTCTTGCAGCAGGGGATCTCGTGATTTTTGAGGATATGGCGCTGTATACCATGGTAAAGACGAACACTTTCAATGGAATGCCTCTTCCTGGGATTGCATATCGGAATACGGCAGGAGAGATCACTATAGTCAGAACCTTTGGATATGAGGACTTCCAGATGAGATTGTCCTGAAAATATAGGGGGTTTACGTTCCGCATACAATGCATGGAAGAAACAGGTTCTCCTTTCGACACGTCTATTCGGCGTGCAGTCTTAAATGGAAAAATCTAAAAGATCTACGAGTATTTCATTTTACAGTTATAAAAGATCCCCGTAAGGCTCCGCCTATTTGCATAAGCAGGTGGCCTGGGGATCTTTCCTTTTTATTTGCAGTGTTTTAGAAATTCTTATTTCGGTTATTCTCTGTTCAGCAGAACTTCAGGAAAAAGTCACATTCGTCCTGGTTGCATTGTTTGCCCGCTTCAGACCGCATATCACAGTGAAATACATGTGGCAGAAGATTTTGGCTATTCCCGTAAAAACGGTAGAGGAAAGGCACGTTATGTTTGGTAAGGACTGAGGCCATGAGCAGTGCCTGTTCCTTAAGAAAATCTCCGGAAGAGGTCATGAGAAAGACCGGAGGAAAATCCTCTGTGATATAAGCTGTCACATTTATAAGATCCATTTCTTTTTTGGTTCCTTTGCCGGGCAGGTAATCTGCCATAAGATCTAGGGGATGATTATCCGAAGATGGCTGGGCTGCTTCTACCACATAGTCTCCGCAGTTGAGGGATACGGCCTGAAGCACCAAGTCCTGAGGAACCTGGAAGGAATAGTTGCTGGCGTATTCCGGATTAGTACAGATCGCACAGTAAAGTCCAAGGGTATTTCCACCAGCAGAATCTCCTACAGCGAAAATATGTCTGGTATCCAGTCCATATTCTGCTTCATGTTCCAATACCCAGGAAAATACCAGGTTGGTATCCTCCAGAGGAGCAGGATACTTAAATTCCGGTGCAAGGCGATAGGTAAAGTTTACAACAGCAAACCCCCTTTGGGCCAGACTCATACAGTAGTACTGGTACCGTTCTTTATCTCCATATACCCAGCCGCCGCCGTGGACACTGACGATTACAGGAAGTTTTTTTCCTTCTTTGTTCTTGGGCCGGTAAAGGTCCAGAATCTGCCACTTGGGGTCTGTTCCATAGAGAATATCATCATACCGCACGATGTCTTCCGGAGTGGTAAGCCCTGCGTCACGGATATCATCCCCTTCTTTAAAACTTTTTCGCACAAAATCACTGACTGCTGACATTTTCTTCCTCCCTTAATCTGAATCCATAATGTAAAAAGGAACCCCGGAAACCCTGCTGCGACTGCCGGGGTCTGCCTTTTTTGACTCTTTTTTAGTTCCTCCCAATATTATACACGCTGCGTACCTTAAGTCCGATAGGTTTTCCTCTTAAGATTCGCACGCGTCTCTGACCGCCATTCATATCGAAGTAATTATCCTCCAGGATCAGATTTTCTTCTTCATTAAGGATTTCCACACTTTTGGCATAGCTGGAAGCTTTCACCACCAGTTCGTCGCCGTCCACTTCTACCTGAAGCTGAGGATCCGCATAGTGGAAATATTTGGGATAGGAGAAGATTACGGTCCCAGACGAAAGAACTTCACCATTTTCTTCCACCTGATAGCTCACATACTCGTCAAAGAGGTCTGCATTCGGAAGGAGCACCTTATCCAGCCAGTAAGCAGAAAGAGGAGCCACTATAATATCTTGATATTCCTCACGGATTACAGAGGCATCTGCCTTTCTTAACGCCCATCTTACAGTGAGATGCTTTTCCTCCAGAGTTTCATTGGTTACGTTTAAGCGTATAGATTTTTCAAATTCAAAATGCTGACGGTTCATATCTGCAGAGGCAGTCATCCAGTTCTGTTCCTCACAGGAGATCATCACCGGGGCAAAGAACCGTTTTGCATAATAGTGGAGGGCTTTCCATCGTCCATAATAATCAATAGAGGACCAGGAAGTAACCGGCCAGCAGTCATTTAACTGCCAGTAAACTGCTCCCATACATCTGCCCCGGTTTCTTCGAAAATGTTCCACACCATAGCGGATACCATCGGCCTGGAGAAGCTGAGAAGCATATACCAGAGAAGAAAAATCATAGGGATACTTATATGTCTGCTGGAGATAATTCATGATCTTTCCGTTAGCGGCATTGTTTCTCTGATGTTTTTCCATGACATAGGAGAAGATATTCCAGTCCTGAGGATCATCACTGATTCCTTCCTCCACGGTCTTTACGGAAGGGAAGGCTTGGAAGCCAAATTCTGAAAGATAGCGGAAACCATATTTTCGATATTCAGAGAAAGGCTTATTTCCATGCCATACCTGCCAGAAATGTACATCTCCCCGGTTTGGATCTTGCGGCTCATCAAAGGATCCTCCTGAAGATGGACTGGAGGGCCAGTAGAAGGTCACGGGATCGTATTTACGAAGCACCTTGGGAATTATCCGTTCATACATGAACAGATAATCCCGAACTTCGGAAGGTTTGGAAACCCATTCTCCATCTTTGACAAAGGACTCCATTTCATTGTTGCCGCACCACAGGCCAAGGCTGGCGTGATGGCGGAGTCGTTTGATATTATCAATAAATTCCTGAGTAATGTTATCTTCAAATTCTGACGTTAGCTCATAGACTGAACAAGCGAACATAAAGTCTTCCCAGACTACCAGACCCAGTTCATCACAGAGATCATAGAATTCATCATCAGGATAGTAACCTCCGCCCCATACGCGGATACTGTTGAAATTAGCCAGTTTTGCGTCTTCCAGGAGACGGCGGCGTTTCGGGGAGCTGATCCTTCCAAGAAGATGTTCCTCGGGTATATAGTCGCCGCCCATGGCAAAATATTTTATCCCGTTTACCATATGAGCGAAGGACTCTCCCCACTGATCTTTTTCTACAGACATGGTCATGGTGCGCAGGCCGATCCTGCGGCTCCAACTGTCAAGAATTTCGCCGTTACAAAGAAGTTCTACAGTGACCTGATATAAGGGCTGTTCCCCCAGACCATTGGGCCACCAAAGACGGGGGCTGGAAATTATTGCAGATTCCGGACTGTTATCCACGGTAAAGGAAATGCCGTCGGGATCCGTGATGTGTACTCGATAGATGCAGCCGGCATTTCCTTCGGTGGAAGTCAGCTCCTGAAGGGTCTGTTCTTTTTTCCATTCTTCGGCACTGTAAAAGGACGGGGCAAAGTGAAGGGTCACTTGGTCCTTCTGATGTTCCTGGGTGATATATACGGAGTCGATCCGGGCTTTACGGATCCCCAACAGGGTCACATCCCGGAAGATACCGGCGTCAGGCAGATGTGCGCCCCAGTCCCAGCCATACATATAGTGGGCTTTACGGATATGGCTGAACCCGTCCCAAGCGTCTTCGGTTCCACGGGTAGGGCATTCGGCAAAGGCATCGGCAGCAGCCTTTAGGGGAGAGTGGAACACTGCTTCCAGTTTGTTTCCTTCTGATTTCAAGATACCCCTTACAGAAAATTCCCAGGTACGGTGCATATTAATAGTATGCCCCAGCAGGATGCCGTTTAAATAAATGTCCGCCATAGTATCGATGCCGTCAAAGCGGAGAAGTACCTGATCCTGATCCATAAGCCGGGGATCAGCATTGAATGTTTGGCTGTAAATGAAGTCATGGTCGATCTCATCACGGACAAGATCTTCGTTTGCTTTCCAGTAAGGCTCCGGTATTTTTTGGTTGGCAGCAAGTACCGTATATACACTGGTTGGGACAGAAGCCTGGAAGGACTCCTGAGAGTCTGCCTTTCTCAGAGTCCAGCCTGTATTCAGATTTTGTTTGATCATTTTTTGTACCTCCTGTATGAATTTAAACTTTTATCCCATGATCACTTTAACTTCTACCTGGTCTTTTTCAGGGGAGAAGGGGATCAGACTGCCTTCTACGGCAGTTCCGTCTACGGTCATGGAAGCTATACCTTTTTCCACATGTCCGGGATTGCAAACCTGTATATGATAGGTTACCCCTCGGTATTTTCTGGTCACTGTAAAATCTCCGAAATCTGACGGTATGCAGGGATCTATTTTCAATCCCTGGAGAGTAGGCTGTATGCCAAGGATATACTGGGAAATGTTTACAAAGGTCCAGGCTGCAGTACCGGTAAGCCAGCTGTTTTTAGCCTCGCCGAAATTAGGAGCATCTTTTCCGGCTACCATCTGAGAATATATATATGGTTCAGTACGATGGATATCGCTGATATCCTCCAGAAATGCGGGACAGATCTTCCGGTATACTTCAAAGGCTCTTTCACCTCTGCCAAGAATAGCTTCTGAAATGGATACCCATGGATTGTTATGACAGAAGATGCCGGCATTTTCCTTGTAGCCGGGAGGATAAGAGGAAATCTCTCCCAGGTTAAGGTAATAATGGGTGTAAGCAGGTTGGAGAATTGTAATGCCGTACTTGGTATCCAGGATTTCTTTTACGGAATCCAGAGCTTGGGCTGCTAGCCCTTCCTTTATTCCTACTCCGGAAAGAGGTAAAAAGCCCTGAGGTTCAATGTAGATCTTACCTTCCTCACATTCATGGGAACCCACCTTTTCGGAATTGGCATCATAGGCTCTGACAAACCATTTTCCGTCCCAGCCGTATTTAAGAATGGCCTGGTAGACTTTTTCCACTTCCTCAAGAGCATAGGATGCCTCAGATTCTTTGTTTATCAGTTTGCATAAGTCGGCATATTCGTTTCCGTATTTTACAAACATACCGGCAATAAATACAGATTCTGCCACCGGGCCTTCGCTGGGACCAAAGGTCTGGAAAGATTCTCCGGGATGTTCAGAATAGCAGTTCAAGTTCAGACAGTCGTTCCAGTCTGCCCGGCCAATGAGAGGCAGTCCATGAGGACCTTTGTGGGTGACGATAAAGTCAAAGGACCGTTTCAGATGTTCCATAAGGGGAACTGCTGTGGATATATCGTTGTCAAAGGGTACCTGCTCTTTCAGAATAGAGATATCTCCGGTCTCTCGGATATAGGCGTTGACTGTAGCGATGAGCCACAGGGGATCATCGTTAAAGCCGCTGCCGATATCGGAATTTCCCTTTTTAGTCAGAGGCTGGTACTGATGATAGGCACTGCCGTCAGGAAACTGGGTGGAAGCAATATCAAGGATGCGTTCTCTTGCTCGTTCTGGGATCAGATGAAGGAATCCCAAAAGATCCTGACAGGAATCCCGGAATCCCATGCCTCTGCCGATTCCGGATTCATAGTAAGAAGCAGACCGAGACATATTAAAGGTCACCATACACTGATACTGGTTCCAGACATTTACCATACGGTTTACCTTATCGTTGGAAGAAGCTACCTGGAAGCTGGACAGCAGTTCTTTCCAGTTCTGGCACAGCTCCTCAAAGGCCTGGTCTACAGCATTCTCATGAGAGTATTTTTCCAGGAGCTTTCTGGCGCTGGCCTTATTTATCACGTTGGGAGCTTCCCATTTCTCTCCCTGGGGATTTTCAGCATAGCCAAGAATAAAAATAAAGGTTTTGCTTTCTCCTGGTTCCAGACTTAGGTCCAGCTGATGGGCGGCAATAGGATACCAGCCGCTGGCTACAGAATCTGTCAGTTCTCCTGCCAACACAGCCTTTGGAGCATCTGCTCCCTGATATACACCCAGAAAAGCATCCCGGCTGGTGTCAAAATGGGTAACAGGAGCATTGACGCTGCAGAAAGCATAGTGGTTCCTCCGCTCTCTGTATTCGGTCTTATGATAGATGGCAGAACCTTCGATCTCCACTTCTCCAGTGCTTAAGTTCCTCTGGAAGTTTCTGGAGTCGTCATCTGCGTTCCAGAGACACCATTCTACATATGAGAAAAGCTGAAAATCTTTTTTACGATCAGAACGGTTGGTAAGGGTAACCTTCTGGATCTGGCAGGGGTCTTTTTTAGGCACAAAGCACAGTATCTGCGCTTGGAGTTCATCTTTTTCCCCGGTAAAACGACTGTAGCCAAGGCCATGACGGCATTCATAGAAGTCCAGAGGGGTTTTTGTGGGCTGCCAGCCCGGATTCCAGACGGAATCTCCTTCTTTGATATAAAAATAATGTCCATTATTGTCATAGGGAACACTGTTATATCGATAACGAGTGATACGGAGAAGCTTTGCATCTTTATAGAAGCAGTAGCCTCCGCAGGTATTAGAAATTAGACGGAAAAAGCCATTGGTTCCCAGATAATTGATCCAAGGTAAAGGGGTATCTGGGCGTTCAATGACATATTCCATAGAAATGTCATCAAAAAATCCATATTTCATAGTGAAAATCCTCCTGATTATTACACAAATGCCGAAAACGATTTAGAAACATGGGCAGAAAATAATCAGTCACTATGTATAGAAAAAATCATCAGCTTATTTAATAGCAAGACGATTATAACAAAAAGCATTGTGAATTACAAGATAAAACAAGTAAAAAATAAATAAAATACAGAAATATTCTCGAGGATATTTACGAAAAGATTTCGTAAAAGAAAAAAGAAAAACATAAAAGGAAGGTTGACAATTTACCAAAAGTAGTGCAACATATACAAGTGTGAATAAAAAAAGTAGTGCACTTTGTCTAGAAAATTACATATTTACGAAACATCATTGCGAAAATTATAGGAAAAACCTAAAATACAACTCAAGAAAACGATTTAGTAAATGCAGAAATTCAGCAAAATTGTCAGTGGCCAGAGACCAGAGGGGAGAGAGACAAAGACAGATTATGGGAGAAAGCGTATCATTAAAAGACATCGCAAAGATGTGCAATGTTTCTGTATCAACGGTCAGCAAGGCAATGAATGACAGAGCTGATGTCAGTAGCGCAAAAAAAGAAGAGATCCGGAAAGTTGCCAAGGAAATGAATTATGTTCCTAATTATATGGCTTCCGCACTGAAGAATCAGTACACCAGAAATATCGGGGTGATTCTTTCTGAAGAGACCGGACAGGGACTGATGCATGAACATTTTGCCAGAATCCTGAACAGTTTTAAAGATACAGTGGAAGAACGGGGATATGTAATTACATTTCTGAACTCCAGCAATTCACCAAACCGGTTTTCTTATATGAAGCAATGTCAATATATGAAATTTGACGGAGTATTTATTGTCTGTGCTGACTACCATCAGGAAGAGGTTCGGGAGCTTCTGGCTTCTAATATCCCGGTTGTAGTTATAGATCATACACTGAAGAGACATGTAAATATTGCTTCCAACCAATATGGTGACATGCGTAGGCTGCTTCAGTTTGTCTTCGACAGAGGCCATCGAAAAATTGCCTATATGCATGGCAAAAACAGCGAGGTGACAAGAGACAGATTACTGGCCTGCAAAGACTTTATGAATGAACATCATCTGGAAATGCCAAAAGAGTATATGTATACCTGTCCTTACAGAGATGCGGAAAGAGCCAGTGCTCTTACAAAAGCAATGCTTGCACTGCCGGACCGACCTACGTGTATCCTTTATTCCGATGATCTCACAGCAATAGGAGGACTTACCGTAATGCAGGAGATGGGAATACGGGTACCGGAGGATATATCCATTGCAGGATATGACGGGATTAACATTGCAGGGATTGTAAGGCCGAGGCTTACTACGATACGGCAGGATACGGTTTCCATGGGTATCCAGGCAGGAAACAAACTGATCAATCGGATCGAGTTTCCGGGGATAGGTTTGGAAGGAGAAAAGGTAATCGTAGACGGTATGGTGGAACCGGGGGAGAGCGTTGGTGTTATAGGAAGATGACGCAGGACTTGTTTATATCTGGAAAATATCGGTAAGGTTGAGTTACTGTTGAATAATTAGCAGAGTGTTCTGTTGATTATAGAAGATTTTCTGAAAAATTTATTAAAGGAGGAATTATTTATGAAGAATCGTAGCAAGGTACTTAGTATTTTACTGGCAACAGCAATGGCAGGAAGCATGCTGGCAGGATGCGGAGGATCTTCTTCCGACAACGGCAGCGATACTTCTGCTGAATCAAGTGAGAGCGGAGATAACTCTACAGGAGCTCTGAAAGACGATTCTGCCCTTGCAGAGGGAAATGACAACGAGCTGGCCTATACAGGAGAGCTTTCTCTGATGCACTATTCCACATCAGAAGAATCTCAGGGAAACGGTGGTTCTGACGGGTTCCGCTCTTGTATCAAATCCTGGCTGAATGGACACCCGGATATTACCATCAATGAAAGTGTACTTTCTAATGATGACTATAAAACCCAGATCGCTACACAGGCAGCTGCCGATGATTTGCCTGATGTATTTCTTGTTCAGGGAATGAATACAAAAGCATGGGCGGAGCAGGGATTGATTTTAGATCTGACAGATACCATTAAAGAATCTCCTTACTATGATTCTTACAATCAGGCTTTCTTTACCCCGTTTACTGTAGATGGAAAAACTTATGGCTTTCCGGTTCTGACAACCGGTACATGTTCTGTTGTAGTATATGACAAACAGGCTTGGGCAGATGCTGGCTATGATGAATTCCCGGATAACTGGGAGGATATTAAGAAAGCAGATGAATACTTTAAAGACAACGGATATTCTGAAACTATCGCATTTGGAAACGGAGGACAGTGGCAGATCAATTCTTGTTTCCTTTCTGTGATTGGTGACCGTTTCACTGGCGGCGACTGGTTCCAGTCTCTGGTTGATAAGAGCGGTGCTGCCTTTACAGATCAGGAGTTTGTAGACGCTCTTGCCTTTACACAGGATATCTTCCAGTCAGGTATCTTTAATGAAGACTTTAACGCTATTGGAAATGAAGATGCCCGTGAATACTATATCTCTGGTGATGCCCCTGCATATATTTGCGGTAACTGGGATGTAAGTTACATTCAGGCTACACTGGCAGAAGAAGATACAGAACTTTATGAAAATACAGGATTTGCAGTTCTTCCTCAGCCGGAAGGAGCAACCGGTTCTACAGGAACACAGGATATCGGTCTGGGCTATGCAGTAGCTATTAATGCAAAACTGGCTGACGATCCAGATAAACTGGCTGCAGCTATTGATTTTGCTGAATATGTAACAGGACCTGCATTTGCAACCTATGTTGGTGAAAACTACGCTCTGCAGGGTCTGACACAGGTGGATGTAGACCTGAGCAATTTTGATCAGTTTACACAGGATTTCTACAACTATTCCTATGTGGATACAGAATCCTGTGAGATCTATGATTCCTATATCAACAGCGCAGTTTGGGACGTTCTGAATACCCAGACACAGAGTATGCTAAACGGTGATACCACTCCGGAAGATGTAGCAGCAGCCACCCAGGAGGCATACGAGTCCAACTATTGATTTTTGAGCAGAACGGGAACAGAAACTTCTGTTCCCGGAACTGCATAGTAAGAAAAGGGGCATATCAAAATCGCCAGCCCCTTTTTATCGGAAAAAGGGGGAAAAATTATGTTATCGAAAAAACCCAAAGCACGTGTTATTTTCGGGTATTTGTGTATTCCCATGCTGTTGTATATTTTTGCAGTGTTTGTGCCCCTGGTAGCAGCTCTGTTCTACAGCTTCTTTGAGTGGAAAGGCGGCCCGAATAAAACCTTTATCGGAATTGAAAACTATATTACACTGCTGAAAGATGCTACCTTCTGGCAGTCTTTTGGACATAATATCTATCTGGTGATCCTCTGTGTTATCGGTCAGGTAGGAGTAGCTTTTGTATTTGTCATGATCATCGGCACCAGATTTGTAAAGCTGAAAGGGATCCACAGGACTTTCGGATTCTTCCCCAGCACGATATCCGCTGTTGCAGTAGGCTTTATATGGACTATGATCTATGATAACCGAAGAGGTATCTTGAACTGGTTCCTCAGAGCTATCGGACAGGAGGATAAAACTCAGGTATGGCTGAATAATCCGGATCTGGTTATGACATTGGTAGCCATTCCTCTGATCTGGCAGTTCATCGGTTATTATATGGTAATCCTTCTTTCTGCCACCGCAGCTATTGACAAAGAGGTTCTGGAGTCGGCAGAACTTGACGGGGCCTCTGCCTTCCAGACAGCTATCCATATAGTTATGCCTATGATCAAGAGCACTATTGTAGTGTGTATTGTGCTCTGCGTATCAGGTAATATGAAAGCCTTCGATAATATCTATGTAATGACTGCCGGCGGCCCGGGAACCTCTTCCATGGTTATGGCAATGTACGGTTATTCTGTTTCATTCCAGCAGCAGAATATGGGATACGGTAGTGCGATTTCGGTAGGTATCTTTGTACTTGGTCTGCTGGTTGTTGGTTTGACGCAGCTTCTTCAGAAGGCTGCAACCAGAGAAAAGGAGTGATATAGGAAATGAGTAAAAATAAAAAATATGGTATGACGACCGGAAAACGTATGAGAAACGGTGTGACATCGGTGGTCCTTAATGCGATCATGATCGTATTTTCCCTGTCCTGTATCTTTCCTTTGGTATGGATGCTTTACTCTTCTTTGAAAGTAAAAAGAGAATTTAATGCAGATATCATCGGGTTGCCTTCAAATCCAACCCTGGAGAATTTTGTGAAGGTTCTTACAAACCCGGATTATCATATCGGTGACTCTATTTTAAACAGTGTGCGCACAACGGTGATCTCTGTAGCCCTGATTGTATTCTTTGGATTTATC
Organism: uncultured Lachnospiraceae bacterium; assembly: GCA_944375815.1. GTDB lineage: Bacteria > Bacillota > Clostridia > Lachnospirales > Lachnospiraceae > Egerieimonas_A. The sequence goes on from CALWBA010000149.1 coordinate 29,656, forward strand.
GTGGGATACTTCCTGGCTAGGATTCCTTTTAAAGGAAGCAAGATCATCTGGATCATGTTATTGATGGGAATGCTGATACCGGTACATTCTCTTCTGGTGCCGATTTATGTAGTGTTTAACCGCACAGGTTTATCTAACCAGTGGTTTACTCTGATCATTCCTTATGTGGCCTTTGGTATGCCTATAGCGGTGTTCCTGTGTCAGAGTTTTATCAGAGAGCTGCCCACAGCTCTTGAAGAGGCGGCTTCCATTGACGGCTGTTCTTTTTCAGGAACGTTATTTAAAGTGATCATGCCTATCTGCAAGCCGATCATGATCACTGTTGCTATCCTTCAGACATTCAGCTGTTGGAATGAATTCTCTTTTGCTCTGGTATTGATCAAAGATACAGCTCTTCAGACAGTACCACTGGCTATGACTCAGTTTACCGGACAGTTTTCTTCAGACTATCCAAAGATCATGGCAGCTATGCTGATCACTATGGCTCCTATTGTAATACTGTACTTTGTATTCAGTCAGCAGATCATCAAAGGTATGGTTGCAGGTGCAGTAAAGGGTTGATATTTAAAAAAGAACAAAAAACAATTTGCGGAGGACGGTTATGGAAAAACAGATTCGTATAGAAGAAAACGGATTACATATTGTTTTTGAGATCCAGGAGGATGGCTCCTTTAAACTCCTTCATTTTTCTGCCCTTCCTTTTGAGGAAGATAAGATCGTGAAAACCACAAAAGAGGCGGGTTTTAACTTTGTAGAACTTAATCTGGTCGGCTTTGACCGCCCTCATGAGCGCCATGGAAATAAATTTATTGTCACAGCTCCAGGGTATCGGATGAAGTACATGTCCCACAGCGATGACAGAAATGAAAAGGGCAGGATACTGAGCATTCTTACTCAGGATCCGGTCACCGAGGTTCAGGTTCATTCCTTTTGGCAGTTTTACGATGGACTCCCTGTGGTCCGTATGTACCACAGGATAGAAAATCATGGATCTCAGCCTCAGACAATGGATTATGTATCTACCTTTAATTATACCGGTATTGAGAAAGAAGGACTTAAGCCTGAAGATGAAAAGCTTCGGCTTTGGATACCTCATAACGGCTGGCAGAGGGAACTGAACTGGAAGAAATATTCTCTGCGAGAACTGGGCATGGATCTGGTGCAGGATAAAGAGATACAGAGATCTTCAAATCATTTTCATGTAAGTAACACAGGAAACTGGTCTGCTAAAGAATATCTGCCTATGGCTTATCTTGAAAACCGGGAAACTGGTTCTTCCATCTACTGGCAGATTGAGCATAATGGTTCCTGGCACTGGGAGATCGGAGATCAGAACGGTCATCTCTACCTGGCTTTGGGAGGACCAAATGAATTATACTCCCACTGGTTTAAGACTCTGAAGCCAGGTGAGTGTTTTACCACGGTTCCTGCTGCAGTGGGAGTTTCAGCAAAAGGATTTGATGATTCTATGGCTGCTCTGACCAGGTACCGGAGAATTATAAGAAGAAAAAATCAGGATAATGAGAGCTGCCGTATCATTTTTAATGACTACATGAATTGCCTTTTTGCAGATCCCACTACAGAAAAGGAACTGCCTTTGATCGACGAGGCGGCCAGGGCAGGCTGCGAGTATTTCTGCATTGATGCAGGCTGGTATGCAAAAGGCTTCTGGTGGGATGCTGTAGGCCAGTGGAAGGAAAGCCGGGAGCGATTCCCCAATGGCATACGGGAGGTAACCGATTATATCCGTTCTAAAGGCATGATCCCCGGTATTTGGCTGGAGTTGGAGGTTATGGGAATCAACTGCGAACTGGCTAGGAAGCTGCCGGACGACTGGTTCTTTACTCGTCACGGAAAACGCGTGTATGACAGAAGCAGGTATCAGCTGGATTACCGAAATCCTGAGGTACGTAAGTATGCTACCTCTGTGATTGATCGACTGATCAGGGATTATGGCATCGGATATATTAAGATGGACTATAATATCGAGCCGGGCATTGGTACAGAATATCAAGCGGAAAATTCAGGAGATGGACTGCTGGAACATGAAAGAGCCTATTTAAAATGGCTGGACGGAATTTTTGAAAAATATCCCGAACTGATTATTGAAAACTGTTCCAGTGGAGGACTGCGGATGGATTATGCCATGCTTTCCCGATATAGTATTCAGTCTACCTCAGATGAAGAAGACTACCGATACTATGCGACGATTGCAGCCAATGCGCCTTCTGGTCTGACGCCGGAACAGGCGGCGGTATGGTCTTATCCTCTTCCCCAGGGAGATCGGGAGGAAGTGGTTTTTAATATGATTAATACCATGCTCCTTCGGGTACATCAGAGCGGTCATCTAAATGTCCTCTCCCAGGAGAGGAAAGATTTGGTAAAGGAAGGATTGGATTATTATAGAAAGATTCGTCATCATATAAAAGAAGCAGTTCCTTTCTGGCCGCTGGGATTATCCCAGTTTGAGGATGAGTGGGTATCTCTGGGTCTACGGGCAGAAAATAAAATATACTTGGCAGTATGGCGCAGAAGCGGAAGTCAAAAGCAGATGACACTGCCCCTGCCTCTCTCTCAGGAAGAGAAAGAAAAGATTCAGATTTGTTTGGCCTATCCCTCTTACAGTACCAGTTCTTTTGCCTGGAATCCCGCAGCAGGCACGTTGACCGTAGAACTGGAAAACGAGAATATGGCAAGACTTTTTGAGATTACTTTATAAATTATTATAAAGAAGGAACAGCACAGGCCACAGCCGCCGGGCAGAGAAAGGCTTTGGTCTGTGCTGTTTTCAGCATAGAACAGAACGCCTCAGGGGAAGCAGAAATTTATGGGGCGGGCTCTTGTGTGCTGAATCTCCTGGCGAGGATCATATAGGGAAATTTTAGGCAGAGAAGAAGGGAAAAATTATGATCAGGATTACTGTATGGAATGAATATAAGCATGAGAGAGAGCTGGAAGAAATAAAGAAAATATATCCCAAGGGTATACATGAATGTATTCGGGAATTCCTGGAGGAGGAAGGGTTTCAGGTAAGAACTGCAGTATTTTCCATGGAGGAACATGGACTTACAGAGGAAGTCCTTGAGCATACGGATGTGCTGATTTTCTGGAGTCATGCTCTTCAAGAAGAGTTTTCAAGCGAAGTAGCCAGCCGGGTACAACGGCATGTGCAGGAAGGAATGGGGCTGATCGCGCTGCATTCCGCTCATTTCAGTAAGATCATGAAGGAACTGCTGGGAACTTCTATGACTCTTAAATGGCGTCACGGTGACAGAGAAAGGCTGTGGTGTATCGCTCCTTCACACCCTATTGCTCAAGGCATTGATGAAAGCATTGAGATTCCGCAGGAAGAAATGTACGGAGAATATTTCGATATACCGAAGCCGGATGAGGTGGTTTTTGCCGGTTGGTTTTCTGGAGGAGAAGTGTTCCGTAGCGGCTGTACCTTTACCAGGGGTCTGGGGAAGATCTTCTACTTCCAGCCGGGACATGAGGAATATCCCATTTATTACATACCCCAGATACAGAAGATCATAAAGAATGCAGTGAGATGGTGCGCGCCTTCTCATCGGGAGAGAAAAGTCCTGGACTGTCAGGAGATAAGGATTTCTCCGGAAGAGAAAAGACGGAAAACAGGAGGAGAAAAATGATAAAAGTGTCGGTTTTTTATGATCATGTCAGGGAAGCCTCCAGGCAAACCGGAAAATCCGAAAACGAGATCCTAAGGGAACTTTATCTTGAAAGAGTCAGAGGGCTGGAAATACGGCTTGAAGATCTTCTGGAAGACCATGAATTGTATAGCAGGATCTCAGATGAGGGACTCAAGATAAGTTGTATCTATGAGTTCTATGAGATGGAGAAAAAAGATGAGACTGCAAAGGGAAGGAAACATATCGATGCAGCGGTAAGAACAGGCTGCAGCAGGATCCTTGTGGTCCCCGGATTTTTGGAAAAAGAAGAGGCAGAAGAATTTCATGCAATAGCAGATAGAGAAGATGAAAGTGTACTGGAAGCCTATATGCAAACGAACCATAAACTCCAAAATATGTGCCGTGGACTTTCAAGGATGGCTGTCTGGGGAAAGGAAAAAAATGTAAAAGTTACAGTAGAAGATTTTGACGATCATGCTTCTCCTCTTTCCAGAATCGGTGGAATCCGATGGTTTCTGAAAAAGGTGCCGGATCTGGGATTTACTTTTGATATGGGGAATTTTGCCTATATGCAGGAGGATATATGGAAAGCTTGGAAAGTGTTTGGCCCTTCGACTGTTCATGTCCACTGCAAGGATCGGTTTAGAAGCCTGGAACCTGCGGCAGCAGGAACAGGAGATATTCCTATTGGAGAACTGGTTGGAAAACTGAGAAAAAAAGGTTATAGAGGCTGGCTGGCAGCAGAGCATTTCGGCGCGGCTGATCAGGAAGCTTTTATGCTGGGATCTGTAAGATTCCTTATAAAAGAATGTACAGAACAGAGCTGATCTAAAGGAGGTATGCAAGATGAAAGAAGAAAAACTGAGGGTACTATTAAAAGATATGTCATTGAAAGAAAAAATCGGACAAATGATGCAGCTGGATGTAAGCTGCTTTAGAAATGAGGGACCTGTTACAGGAAGTGAGGTTGATCAGGAAATCGCTGGGGAGGATCTGACTCTGGCAGGGAGTATCCTAGGCGCAGTAGGAGCAGAGGAGATCAAAGATCTGCAGAAAAGATGTATGGAGAAACAGCCTCATCATATTCCGATAGTGTTTATGGCAGATATCATTAACGGATACAAGACTATCTTTCCCATTCCCCTGGCTTTAGGCTGTACTTTTTCCCAGGAAGATGCCAGGATGGTAGGTGATATTATGGCAAAGGAATCTGCAGCTGACGGACTTCATGTAACTTTTGCGCCTATGGTAGATTTGGTAAGAGACGCCAGATGGGGAAGAGTCATGGAATCTACAGGAGAAGATCCCTATCTGAATTCTCGTATGGCAGAAGCTATGGTTTGGGGAATCCAAGGAGAAGGAGAGCATTATGAAGGGCATCTGGGAGCTTGCACAAAACATTTTGCTGCTTACGGGGCTCCTACAGCAGGAAAAGAATACAACAATGTAGAGCTGTCAGAGCGCACGCTGAGAGAGGATTATCTTCCTTCCTATCAGGCTGCTATAGATGCAGGATCGGCAATGGTGATGACTTCTTTCAATACCCTGGATCGTATTCCGGCAACAGGAAACCAGTGGTTGATGAGAAAGATCCTTCGGGAAGAAATGGGATTTGATGGAGTCCTGGTTTCTGATTATAACGCCATTGGGGAACTTATGACTCACGGAGTAGCAGAGGACAAAAAGGAAGCAGCTAGGCAGGCCTTGGAAGCCGGAATCGATCTGGATATGATGAGCGGCTGTTATATAGGGGGCCTGGAGGAACTGGTGAAAGAAGGAAAGATCCGGGAAGAGTTGATCGATGAGGCGGTTTTGCGTATTTTGAGGCTGAAGAATAGGCTGGGGCTTTTTGAAGATCCTTACCGGGGATTGGAGGATCAGGACACAGCCAGAGAAATCTTTACGGAGGAAAACCGGGCAAAGGCCAGAAAAGCCGCCGTGGACAGCATGGTGCTTCTGGAGAATCAAGAAGGTTTTTTGCCTCTGAAAAAAGAAGAGAAGGTAGCTTTTATCGGGCCTTTTGTAGAGGATAAACATATCCTGGGAGCATGGTCCTTTTTCGGAGACATCGAACAGGCGGTGGCCTGCTGTCAGGGAATTAAAGAGAAAGGGGCACAGGCAGTCTTTGAAAGGGGCTGCGGAATGGTAAATCCGGGTCAGACCCTCTATGGATTCCGGTATAACATGACCAATACAGAATCCTGGGAAGAGATAGATGCCCTTATAGAAAGAGCAGCAAAGACTGCAGCAGACTGCGACAAGGTAGTGCTTCTTATAGGGGAGGCGCCCATCCAGACGGGCGAGGGATCCAGCAGGGGGGATATTACCATACCAGAAGCGCAGAAAAAACTTCTGGATGCAGTGACAAAGGTAAATAAAAATACAGCAGCAGTAATTTTTGCTGGAAGGCCTCTGGATATCCGGGATGTAAAAGAGAAAACAAAGGCAATCCTTTATGCCTGGATGCCAGGAACGGAGGGAGGACATGCTGTGGCGGATATTCTCTACGGAGATGCGGAGCCTCAGGGTAGACTTTCCATGTCTCTGCCTTGGAGTGTGGGACAAGTGCCGGTATTCTACGGAGAACTTTCCACAGGACGTCATATCGAAGACGGAGAATGGGTGGAAAACCGTTTCCTTTCCAGGTACAGTGATATGCCCAATCAGCCTCTTTATCCTTTTGGCTACGGACTTGGTTATACGGAATTTTCCTACTCAGAAGTAAGGCTGGATAAGGAAGAAATCCGAATGGGAGAACCTTTGCAGGTTTCCGTAACTGTAAAAAATACTGGAAGCCGCCGCGGAACAGAGACCGTTCAGCTTTATGTGACTGACAAAGTGGGCAGTGTGGCCAGACCTATGCGGCAGCTTAAAGGCTTTACCAAGCTGACGCTGGAGCCGGGAGAGAGCAAAGATGCAGTCTTTGATCTGACATCAGAGGATCTGAGATTTTATACTAGGTCTATGGAATACAAGGCAGAGCCAGGAGACTTTATTGTCTGGGTAGGAGCCAATTCCAGAACAAAAAACGGAAAGAAATTTAAACTGAGATGATATAAGGAGAAACAGATTATGAAATTTACAGATGGCTATTGGTGTATGAAAAAAGAAATGAATCCCCTTTTCGCTGTGGAATATGCAGATTCTAGGATCCAGGGCAGCGAATTGACCATTTATGCTCCGGGAAAACATATCGAGGGCAGAGGAGACTGTCTGAATCTGGGAATGCTGACCATCCGTCTTACCAGCCCTATGGAAGATGTGATCAAGGTGTCCATCGTACATTTTGAAGGGACTGCCTATCATGGACCTTTTGTCCAGACTGTAGAGACAAATCCGGCGGTGACCATTGACGAGACAGAGGATTTTATCATTTATCAGACAGGAAAGACAAAAGCAATTGTTGATAAACGGCCAAACTCCTGGGGAATCCGTTTTATGAACGGAGATAGAGAACTGACCAGTACCGGATTTCGGAATATGGCTAATATTAAGAATAATGCAACAGGAAAGACCTATACTGTAGAGGCGCTGGCAATCGATGTAGATGAATATATTTATGGTCTGGGCGAACGTTTCACTCCTTTTGTAAAAAATGGACAGTCTGTAGAAATGTGGAATGAAGACGGAGGCACTGCCAGTGAGATCGCTTATAAAAATATCCCCTTCTATATCACAAATAAAGGATATGGTGTCCTTTTGGATAATGAGGGAGATGCTTCCTATGAGATTGCCAGCGAAAAGGTAGAAAGAATTCAATTTTCCGTAGAAGGAGAGCGGTTGGACTACTACTTTATCAATGGAGATACCCCAAAAGGAACCATTCAGAAATATACAGAGCTTACGGGAAGACCGGCCCTGCCCCCTGCCTGGTCCTTTGGCCTGTGGCTTACTACATCCTTTACTACTAACTATGATGAAGAGACTACCAGCAGCTTTATCCAGGGAATGGCAGACAGAGATATCCCCCTTCATGTTTTTCACTTTGACTGTTACTGGATGGAGGCTTATGAGTGGTGTAACTTTACCTGGGATCCAAAGACATTTCCGGATCCAAAGGGAATGCTTCAGAGGTATCATGATCGGGGGCTGAAGATCTGTGTATGGATCAATCCTTATATCGGTCAGAAATCTCCTTTATTCCGGGAAGGTATGAAAGGCGGATACCTTCTGAAAAAGACCAATGGAGATGTATGGCAGACAGATATGTGGCAGGCAGGTATGGGGATGGTAGATTTTACTAATCCTAATGCCGTAAAATGGTATCAGGATAAACTGAAAACCCTATTAGATATGGGCGTGGACTGCTTTAAAACCGATTTCGGAGAAAGAATCCCTGTAAAAGACATAGCTTATTTTGATGGATCAGATCCGGTGAAGATGCATAATTATTATACATTCCTGTATAATAAAGCGGTATTTGAACTTCTGGAAAGAGAAAGAGGAAAAGGGGAGGCTGTGCTTTTTGCCAGATCTGCCACGGTAGGAGGTCAGATGTTCCCGGCTCATTGGGGTGGTGACTGCTCTGCATCCTATCCGTCTATGGCGGAAACCCTGAGAAGCGGTCTGTCTCTGGCCTGTGGGGGATTTGGCTTCTGGAGCCATGATATCAGCGGGTTTGAGAATACTGCTCCGGCAGATATCTATAAGAGATGGTGCCAATTTGGCCTTTTAAGTTCCCACAGCCGTCTCCACGGATCTACTTCTTACAGAGTTCCTTGGCTTTTTGATGAGGAAGCCTGTGACGTTCTGCGGAAATTTGTAAAACTGAAATGTAGCCTGATGCCCTACCTCTATCGTCAGGCAGTGATCTCGCATGAGGAGGGAACTCCCATGATGCGTCCTATGTTTGTGGAATTTCCTGAGGATAGGACCTGTGAAACTTTGGATAAGCAGTATATGCTGGGAGATTCTCTCCTTGCAGCGCCGATATTCAAAAGGTCCGGAGAAGTGGAATATTATGTGCCCCAGGGAACCTGGTATAATATCCTTACTGGAGAAACGGTAAAAGGAGGACAATGGCACAAGGATACTTTTGATTATTTCTCCATGCCTCTTCTGGCAAGGCCTAACAGCATTTTGGCCGTGGGAAGTCATGAAGAGAGACCAGATTATGATTTTGCAGACGGGGTGACCTTGAACCTGGTATGTTTTGAAGATGGGGCACAGGCAGAAACCATAATCACAGATGTAAAAGGGAAAGCTGTGCTGTGGGTAAAAGCCAGAAGAGAAGGCAGCAGGATTTTGGTACATACGGCAGGTCAGGACCAGAAACTTACCTGTAAAGTGCTGGGAGAGGAAGAACTGGAAGTAGTATTTATCTGATATTTATAAAAATTGAAATAGTACCGCAGTGATTTTATTACAATGAATAAGAGCCAGGTCTGTGTAAGGCCTGGCTCTTGGTGTAAAATTTATTTATGCAAATAAATAAAATCTTACAGAAAGATTATACTCTATATTTTCTCCATTATCAGATCAAACTTCCGCTGTACGAATTTCTTTACCACTTCTCTTCGCTCCACTCAATGATATTACCATTGGAGGCGTCGATTTTGAATTCATATTCCATATGATTGTAAATGATATCACCTTCATAGCATGCTTTGCCGTCATCGTAGTCAAGCTCTATTCTGATATCCTGATCCGTTGCGCCCGGAACTTTGGCGAGGGCAGTACTCTTTGCATCATCTATGGAGATAGATGCTCCGGACGGAAGTGCTGTTGTTTCTCCGGCAGGGGCTGCGGTACTGTCATCAGCAGGCTGCGATTCCGGTGTGGGAGTCGTCTCAGAGGCAGAAGCAGCGGATGCATCTGTCTGGAAAGCGGAATCAGAAGACTGCTGTCTCTGATAATTTGAATTGATTTCCTGATCATAGGAAAGAATGTCGCCGTTGGATGCGTCAATATCGTAGCTGTACTCCTTTTCCTGAACATCAAATTCGATTTCATAAACTGTCTTGCCATCATCTCTGTCCTTGGTAACTTTCAGGCGGGTAACATCGCTTTCCTGTACTCCGGCATCAGAGAAGGCTGCTTCCTTTGCTGCTGCCTGTCCGATATCTTTGCCGTCGCCGCAGGCGGTGAAAACGGCTGAAAATGCAAGTGTAAGTGCTGCTGCTGCGAATAATCTTTTCTTCATAGGGGTATCCTCCTGTTTATATTCAATCATTTTTATTAGTATCTCTTTGTTGACCTTACTATATAACCGGAAGATTAAAGAAACATTAAAATATAAAAAAATTTGGGATATATATCTGTATTAAGATACATATCCCGTTATGAATTAAAGTTTTAATTTTGCGAACAGTTCACCAAGACTTGTGGTCAGTTCCTCACTCTTTGGAATCTCTACGGTCTCTTCTTCAATTTCCTTTGCAGCCACATCATCCAGAGCCTTCATACTCAGGGACAGCTTTCCATCTTTGATAGCGATGACTTTTACCTTAACTTTATCTCCTACTTTGAGTACAGCGGATGGGTGTTTGATTCGTTTCTGACTGATCTGTGAGATATGTACAAGACCGCTCAGTCCATTTCCAAGGGAAATGAAAGCCCCGTAGGACTGCAGGCTTTCCACGGTTCCCTCTGTGACGAAGCCTACCTGTATATTGGAGACTTTTGCCTTTCGCTCCTCCTCAGCCTTTTCTCTCAGAAGCTCTTTTGCAGACAAGATCAGGCGGCCTTTCTCCTCATCGAGATCGAATACCTGAACCTGAATTGTTTTGTTAAGATATTCATCCAGATTCTCCACGTAGTTCAGCGCAAGTTTAGATGCAGGAATAAATCCGCGGATATCTTCCACATAAGCGGTGACACCGGCATTTACAACTTCTGCAACCTTCACAGTAAGAACGGTTTTGTCTTCTTTAAGCTGGCGCAGCTTATCCCATGCGAGCTCATCATTTGCCTCCACACGGGAGAGCTGTATATTTCCGCGGCCGTCATCCTTGCGGACTACAGTCGCAGAGACCTCATCTCCGACATGAACCTGTTCTTTTGCATTAAATCCAGGCTCTCTTGAGTAATCTTCGATTTTGATTACTCCTTCGGCATAATATTTTAAATCCAGAATGATTTCATCATCCGTTACAGCGATTACGGTTCCTGTCAGGATATCTCCCTCTTCAATCTTTTTAAAGGAAGCCTCCAGCTCCTCCGCGTAATCATCCATGCTCATTTTTTCTTCAGACATAATAATACTCCTCTCCAAAAGATAATCTGTGTAAAATTGCTACGGTATTATTATACCAGCAGGGGGGACATTTTTCCATAGCAAATGTGTGTCTTATAAAATGATGAAAATGCGTCTTAACGTTGAATCCAGGTGCCTGACGATGTAAAATAAGGAACATACAATACGACCGACAGCAGTTCTGTGTATAAAGAGGGCTAAAATCAGGAGGGTATCAATATGAGCAGATATGAGAAAATGAAGTACAGATATTGCGGCAGCAGCGGTCTGCAGCTTCCGGTTGTGTCTCTGGGATTCTGGCACAATTTCGGTACAAAAGCAGATCATGCAATATGCACGGAAATGGTTACGGGTGCATTTGAACTTGGAATTACCTCGTTTGACCTGGCGAATAACTATGGTCCGGTGCCGGGAAGTGCCGAGGAACGATTCGGAAAAATTTTAAAAGAGCAGATGAGTGCACACAGAGATGAGATTATCATTTCCACAAAAGCGGGCTATGATATGTGGGACGGACCTTATGGATGCGGGGGATCCAAAAAGTACCTTGCCTCATCACTGGATCAAAGCCTGAAGCGTATGGGACTGGAATATGTAGATATTTTCTATCATCATGTTCCTGATCCTAACACACCTATGGAGGAAACTGCGGATGCGCTGAAACTGATTGTGCAGCAGGGTAAGGCTCTGTATGTGGGAATATCTAATTATAATGCGCAGCAGACGCAGAAGATGGAAAAACTTCTGAATGAGAGAGGGGTACACTGTCTGATTAACCAGATCAGTTTCTCTATGACAGAGCGCCGCAATCAGCCGGCCATTGAAAGGGCAAATGAGCTCGGCATCGGAACAATTGCGTTCTGTCCTCTTGCTCAGGGAGTTCTGACCGGAAAGTATATGAATGGAATTCCCAAGGATTCAAGAGCAGCGGGAGAGAGTGTATTCTTAAAGAGTGAACAGATTACGGAGAAAGTCGTTGAGGTTACAAAGAAGCTTTCGGAAATTGCAGACAACAGGGGACAGAGTCTGGCCCAGATGGCACTTGCCTGGGCGCTGAGGCATACAACGTCTGTAATTATAGGAGCAAGGAAGTTTTCACAGATTGAAGAAAACTGCGGCTGTGTTGACGGGCTTGAGTTCTCTAAGGAAGAGCTGGAAATGATTGAGGAGATTTTAGTTTGACCCCATCTTCTCAAAATGATAATATGAAACCACAAGGAGGGTTATCAGATGCCGAAACAGAAAACATTTATCATAGGTCACAGGAATCCGGACACGGATTCGATCTGTTCCGCCATTGCGTATGCCGATATTAAAAACCGCACGGAACAGAAAAATTTTGTGGCAAAACGCGCAGGACAGATTAATGAAGAGACAGAGTTTGTGTTGAAGAAGTTTGGGGTTTCAGCGCCGGGGTATCTCTCAGATGTGGGAGCTCAGGTGAAAGATCTCGATATTCATCGGACACCGGGCGTTGAGGGAACGATTACGGTACGGCAGGCATGGAATCTGATGCGTCAGGACAATGTAGTTACGCTGCCGATTACAAAGGATAATAAACTGCAGGGAATCATTACAATCGGAGATATTGCAGAATCCTTTATGGATGTTTATGACAATACAGTTATGGCAACCGCAGGAACGCAGTACAAAGCCATTGCGGAGACACTCGACGGCACGATTGTGGTTGGAAATCCCCACGGATATTTTGTAAAGGGGCGAGTGCTTCTCGGGGCATCTCATCCTGCTCTGATGGAAAATTTTATCCAGGAAGATGACCTGGTTATTATGGGAAACCGCTCAGAAGACCATCTGTGCGCAATGGAACAGAATGCAAGCTGTATTATTGTCTGCATGGGGGCGCGTATCTCTCCAATGATTCAGAAGCTGGCTGAGGAAAATGAATGTGTGATTATAAGTACGCCTCACGACACTTATACAGTAGCACGTCTTATTAATCAGAGCATTCCGATTAAGTTTCTGATGAAAACAGAACAGCTGATTACGTTTAAAACAGATGATTTTACATCGCAGATCAAGGAGACCATGGGAAAATACCGTCACAGAGACTTTCCGGTGCTCGATAAACGAGGGAACTATGTGGGTACTATCTCCCGAAGAAACCTGATTAATGTGCGGAAGAAACGTCTGATTCTGGTAGACCACAATGAAAAATCCCAGGCAGTAGAAAATATAGATGAGGCGGAAATTCTGGAGATCATTGATCATCACAGACTGGGTTCTCTGGAAACATTTGCGCCTGTATTTTTCCGCAACCAGCCCGTAGGCTGTACAGCCACAATCATGTATCAGATCTATCAGGAAAAACAGCTTGATATACCCCCAAATATCGCCGGGCTTCTTTGCTCTGCTATCATTTCTGATACACTGATGTTCCGCTCGCCAACCTGCACGGCCATAGACCGCGCCGCTGCCGAGAAACTTGCCGAGATTGCAAAGATAGATATTTCACAGCTTGCAGAGGAGATGTTTGCTGCGGGAAGTAATCTGGACGATAAGTCACCAGAGGAAATTTTCTATCAGGACTTCAAAAAATTTATTGTGGAGGATATCACATTCGGCGTAGGTCAGATCAATGCGATGGGTGCAAAAGCTCTTGCGTCCATCAAGGAAAACCTGCTTCCCCAGATGGAGAAGGAATGCGGCAAACACGGAATTCAAATGGTATTCTTCATGCTCACAAATATCATGGAGGAGAGCACAGAGCTTCTCTGCTTTGGAGAGAAAGCGAATGATCTGATTATGGAGGCTTTTCATGTGAAAGTAGAAAACGGAAGCTGTCACCTGCCGGGTGTAGTTTCGAGAAAGAAGCAGCTGATTCCAGCGTTTATGATGGCGCTGCAGCAGCAGTAGGAGGCATATATGGGAAAACAGACATGGAAAGGCGGAAATATGCTGTATCCGCTGCCGGTAGTTATGGTCAGCGTGACTGACGGGAAGGGAAACGACAATATCATCACCGTAGCATGGGCTGGAACCATCTGTACAAATCCGCCGATGCTGTCAATTTCTGTGCGTCCGGAGCGCTTTTCTCATCAGATGCTGATGGAAACAGGGGAATTTGTCGTGAACCTGACCACGGAAAAGCTGGCATACGCTACGGATTACTGCGGTGTGCGATCAGGAAAAGATACAGATAAATTCAGGGACATGAAACTGACAAAAGAAAAAGCCCAGTTTGTGCAGGCTCCAATGATAGCCGAAGCACCCGTATGCCTGGAGTGCAGAGTAAAAGAGGTGCGTCATCTGGGAAGCCACGATTTGTTTCTCGCAGAGGTGCTTGCAGTGCATGCGGATGAATCATATATGGATGAAAAAAAGAAATTTCATCTGGAATGGGCAAAGCCAATCGTATATTCACACGGCGAATATCTGGCTACGGGAAAGAAGATCGGCACATTTGGGTACAGTGTGAAGAAGAAAAAGGATGTCAGGACGTCCAGGTGCAAGAGGAATTAATAAAAGAGTCATTTAATAGTTTTTAAACCGCAGGTTTTATGGAAAAATGAAAGTTTTGAAAATAGGGCTTGCAATTTTGCACTCTGCCGTGATATAATGCTAAACAAGTTGATAAGACGGCAAAAGCTTGTTTTTGAGAAAGAATATATTAAGGAGGATTTTTCAAATGTCATACGTTGATGAGGTATTAGAGTTACTTGTTAAAAAAAATCCGAATGAGCCGGAGTTTCATCAGGCTGCAAAAGAAGTTCTGGAGTCCTTACGTCCGGTAATCGAGGCAAATGAAGAGAAATACCGCAAGGAAGCGATTCTGGAAAGACTGACTGAGCCGGAGCGTGTGATTATGTTCCGCGTACCTTGGGTAGACGACAAGGGACAGGTTCAGGTGAACAAGGGCTACCGTGTACAGTTCAACAGTGCAATCGGACCGTACAAAGGAGGACTTCGTCTGCATCCGTCTGTAAACCTGGGTATTATCAAATTCCTGGGATTTGAGCAGATCTTCAAGAACTCCTTAACAGGTCTTCCGATTGGCGGAGGAAAAGGTGGTTCTGACTTTGACCCGAAGGGTAAATCAGACCGCGAGGTTATGGCATTCTGCCAGAGCTTTATGACAGAGCTCAGCAAGCATATCGGAGCTGACACAGACGTTCCGGCAGGTGATATCGGAACTGGTGCAAGAGAGATCGGATATATGTTCGGACAGTACAAGAGACTGCAGAACCGCTACGAAGGCGTACTGACAGGAAAAGGACTCACATACGGCGGATCTTTAGCAAGAACAGAAGCAACCGGATACGGCTTATTATATCTTACTCAGGAACTGCTGAAATTAAATGGTATCGAGCTTGCAGGAAAGACCTGTGCAGTTTCCGGTTCCGGAAATGTTGCAATCTATGCAATTGAGAAAGCACATCAGTTAGGTGCTAAGGTAGTGACATGCTCTGACTCTAACGGTTGGGTATACGATCCGGAAGGAATCGACGTGGCAGCGCTTAAAGAGATCAAAGAAGTAAACCGCGCAAGACTGACAGAGTACAAGAAATATCGTCCGAACTCCGAGTATCATGAGGGCAGAGGAGTATGGAATGTAAAAGTTGATATTGCTCTTCCGTGCGCAACACAGAATGAGCTGCACTTAGAGGATGCAAAAGCACTTGTTGCAAACGGTGTTACCGCTGTATGCGAGGGTGCTAACATGCCGACTACTCTGGAGGCTACTGAATATCTGCAGGCAAACAACGTCATCTTTGCACCGGGCAAGGCTGCAAACGCAGGCGGTGTTGCAACATCTGCTCTTGAGATGTCTCAGAACAGCGAGCGCTTAAGCTGGACATTTGAGGAGGTTGACGCAAAACTGCAGCAGATCATGATTAATATCACCCACAACATGACAGACGCTGCAAAACGTTACGGTCATGAGGGCAATTACGTAATGGGCGCAAACATCGCAGGATTCGAGAAAGTAGTAGAGGCGATGCTGGCACAGGGCGTTTGCTGATAAAATTTATTATTGAGGAAAAAATTATTATGAAAAAATGAGGAAGACCCGCGCAGGTGAGGACTGCGCGGGTCTTTCTTTTTTTACACTATAAGCGGAACGATACATCCCTTTTTCACATCCACCAGTCCCACATCCGTCAATTTCAGTGCAGGGCTGACGGGCAATCCCAGTGTACCGAGCGACATAATTGGATTGTTATGCCTGTAACCCAGCTCTTCAAGGCTTTCACGGACGCTTTTGAGTCCGGCGGCAGTTTCAGCCAGCGAGCGTTCGGAGAGGATCCCGCAGATGGGAAGAGGAAGCTCAGCCAGAATTTGACCGTCTCTGGCGGTCAGAATACCGCCCTGGAGTTCGCGGATCCGGGTGACAGCCAGAAGCATGTCATCCGGGTTATCTCCAGCGACAAAGAGATTGTGGTGGTCATGAAACCAGGTTGTGGCGCAGGTACCCGTCTGTAAGCAGGAACCGGTGATAAATCCGTAGCCGATATTTCCGTTTTTGCCGTGACGCTCGAGCACCATTGCGAGCAGACAGCCGCTGTCCTGCCAGCGTATTCTGTGATTTTGTACCGGCATGGTGATGCGCTTTTCGCGCGTCTGGGTGCGGTCAGGCAGGATCTCCAGGACTCGGACGGTGACTTCTCCCGATTCGATTTCTGTTCGGATTTCAAAATCTTCCGGTGTCAGAGGCGGGAGCATTACGCTGTTGTAGAAGTCCTGAGGAAACGCATGAACCAGAGGCTCCGCATTGGTTTCCAAACGGCTGTAGATCTGAATTCCATTTTTGAATACATACTCCGGATGAAGAACTTTCGGATCTTTCAGAAGCTGGAAATCAGCCAGTTTTCCAGGGGCTATTACGCCTCTGTCAAAAAAACGCATCCTGTGACTCGGTGTATAGGTGGCACAGTAAATGGCATACTCGATCGGAAATCCCATGTTAATTGCCTGCTGCACAACATCGTTGAGTTCACCCTTTTCATACAGCGAATCTGCCATGGTATCATCCGTGACAAATCCGCAGTATTCATACAGATTATTTTCACAGATATAATCCAGAACGTCTCGCTTTAACATTTTTCCCTGAATTTCAAAGAACATGCCGTTTTCAATGCGCTGACGTACCTCCTCGAGAGAGTGCTCTGTGTGATCTCCGTCAATGCCCAGATACAGAAATTTTGCGAGATCCAGATCTACCAGAGACGGACAGTGCCCTTCAATTACATAGCCGGGGCGCTCTGTGCGCAGATAGTCAAGAAATTTTGTAATCTCCAGATCATTCTCACGGATAATCTGACGATAATTCATAATTATATCCATTCCTTTCGCTTCGCTCAGGCACAAAACGTTATGAAAATATTTCCCTGAGCTTATTTTTTCTTTATAATTCTGCTTGTAGGGAGCCCGGTATACTACAAATCACGGGGAGGTGAGTGGGCTGTCCGACTTACCAAGGTACGCCTTCGGTGTGCCGGATGACCGAATAATTATATGTGTAGTCCGCCTTTTCAAGCACAAATAAGTGTGACATATGAGCACGTAATCTTATCTTTGTTTAAACAATCTCGTTTATGGCTCAGGCGTTCAGTCAATGCCGTCTCTCCCTATAATCTTTATCGAATCTTCTGATTCTGAAAGGAGTCCCTATGGCTTTAAAAATCGTGTACAAAATCTGTTGTGGCATTGATGTCCACAAGACTTTTGTAGTGGCCTGCATTGCTTCTACTGACAGCAAAAACGTGACCACCTATGAGAGCCACCGTTTTTCGACCTTCACGAGCGGTCTGAAAGATTTGTTACAATGGCTTCTCTACCGTAACTGCAAGGATGTCTGTATGGAATCTACCGGTAAATACTGGATCCCTGTCTACAATGTTTTAGAAAACCATTGTACCATTGTCCTTGCTCATCCCAAATATGTTAAGGCTATCCGTGGGAAAAAAACTGACAAGAAAGATGCGAAATGGATTGCTGACCTGTTTAAGCATGATCTTGTTGCCGGCAGCTTTATGCCACCTGCTGACATCCGCCAGCTCCGTGACCTTATGCGTTACCGTTTCAAACTGACCTGCTTTCAATCAAGCGAAAAGAATCGTTTGCAGAACTGTCTCACGGTTTCCAATATCCAGTTGGGAAACGTTGTCTCGGACA
>CALWBA010000150.1 GCA_944375815.1 uncultured Lachnospiraceae bacterium
CGTGTGCTCTTCCGATCTGTCCATCAGCATGTCCATCGGAACGCCAAGAAAATCCGCAATCAGCTTCAGCTCCACGGCTGTGATCAGCCGCGTGCCCGTCATAATCTTATAAATTGTCTGCCGCGGCAGATTCATATACTCCGCCAGATCGACCTGTTTTTTCCCCTGTATACTCATCTGCTCTTTGATATTCTCTATCAGACGGCGGTCTTTTTCTGTTATCATCTTCTGTCCTTCCTTTTGATCCGTATCTTTTTAACCTTTGCAGGCTTTCGTTCTTCTTCGGCAGATTTTTCTCTTTCTGCCTCCTCCATGCAGAACTTGCAGATCCATGTTCCTTCCGGAACATATCTGCCGCAGCATACGCAGTAATCCATGCCATCACCTCATATATATTATATGAGATATGGAGAAAAATATCCGGCGGAACACCCAGCTGTTACTGCAGCCGATGCTTCTTTCTCATAATGAAAATACTGCAGTATACTGCCCAACCAAGAACAGCCCCTGCAGTATTATTTAAAATATCATCAAACTCAAACAATCCCATACCTGATATCCCCTGCGTCAGTTCAATCCCGAAGGATACCAGGCATGCGGCAGCGCTCATATGCTTTACACTGCGGAAAAACGGAAACAAAATGGGAAGACATATTCCGGCAGGCGCAAACAGCAGAATGTTTGCCGCGATCTCCATCCCCATCTCTGTGCTTCCGTACAGCAGCGCCTCTTTATACGACCAGAAAAGCTCCAGCTCAAAACGCCTCTCCGTGCTTCCCAGCTCCCGTCCCAGAAGCGTCATGGCAAAAATATGAGCTACGGACCAGGCAGTGAGAAGGCACAGGAAAAGAGTTTTTCTGCTTTTCTTCCTTTTCCTGTAAAATATTACTGTCAGCGGAATCGTAAGCAGTATCGCTGCCCCCATATTATCGGCAGTCTGATGCATACAGCGCAGTATGAAATCTCCCAACAGGTTCATGCTCACCTCTGTTCTGTTGCATGCCCGCGCTCTCTGATTATCTCAAGTACCTCATCCACATATCTCTCGCAGAGTTCCACGCTTCTGGCCTCCACCATTACCCGGATTACAGGTTCCGTGCCGCTCTCGCGCACGAGGATGCGGCCCTCGTCTCCAAGACGCTTCGCCACACGCTCCACAGCCGCCTGTACTTCAGGGTCGTTCTGTGCTTCCGGCTTACTCTTTACGCGGATATTCTTAAGGACCTGAGGAAAAATCTCCACAGGCTTCGCAAGCTCGGAGAGCGGCATCTTCTTCTCCAGCATAACCTCCATCAGCTTAATGGAAGTTAAAAGCCCGTCTCCGGTAGTTTCATATTTGCTGAAAATAATGTGTCCGGACTGCTCACCTCCGATGCAGTGCCCGCTCTGTGACATATTTTCATACACATACTTATCGCCCACTGCAGTCTTCTCATAAGAAATTCCAGCCTCATCAAAAGCCTTATACAAACCAAAATTCGACATCACGGTTGTAACTACCGTATTATTCAGCAGCTTTCCGCGCTCCTTCATATAGCGGCCGTAGATATAGAGAATCAGATCTCCGTCTATAATCCTTCCGTCCTCCGCTACCGCAAGGCAGCGATCCGCATCGCCGTCATACGCAAAGCCCACATCCAGCTGGTGCTCTGTCACGTATTTCTGCAGAACCTCAATATGAGTAGAGCCGCAGTCCTGATTAATATTCAGGCCGTCAGGCTGAGCATTGATCACATATGTCTTTGCTCCCAGCGCGTCAAAGACGCTCTTTGCAATCTGCCATGCGCTGCCGTTGGAGCAGTCCAGTCCGACCCGGATTCCCTTATAAGAGCGGGTGGCAAGAGAAATCAGATATCCGATGTAGCGGTTTCTGCCGGCCACATAGTCTACCGTGCAGCCGATCTCTTCCCTCTGCGCCATGGGAATCTCTCCATATACACCGTCCAGATAGGACTCGATCTCCAGGATCGTCTCCTCATCCATCTTTTCACCGTTCCCGTTCATCAGCTTAATGCCGTTATCGTAATACGGGTTATGGCTGGCGGAAATCATAATACCGCAGTCAAAATTGTCGGTACGGGTAATGTAGGAGACACTGGGCGTCGTGGTCACATGCATCAGATATACATCTGCGCCCGATGCTGTCAGCCCTGCAACAAGGGCGTACTCAAACATATAGGAAGAACGCCTGGTGTCTTTACCGATGACAACCCTGCATTTTCTGTCCATACGCTTTCCGTAATACCAGCCGATAAAGCGGCCGATTTTTATGGCATGATCGTATGTAAGTGTGCTGTTGGCCTCGCCGCGGAAGCCGTCAGTTCCGAAATATTTTCCCATGATAATAACCCTTCCTTTTTCTTCTGTTCCTGTCCTTATCTGAATAACATGTGATATACAAAACTTGTCCGCCGGATATCTTTGCTTCCCTCTATAAGGGTATGCTTCGCCATTCTGTCTTTATCCAGGCAGACTCTTCTTATGCTTTATCACATTCAGGCTTCACAGACGCGGCGGCGCGACGATCTGTGGCCCCTGAAATTTGTATTTTCCCACGTTATTCAGAAGGTATCATTTCAAATGCAGATTTCATACTTTCAGTAAATAATAATCATATGCTATGTATATATTAACAATCCTTACCAGATTTTTCAACTCATTTCAACCAGCTTCTTCGTAGTTCAATAAAAACGAAAGACCAGAAAAGTCAAAGACTCTTCTGGCCTAAGTATCAAAATCAATTTCCCCAATTGTCGCCGGTTCCCCAGCTATCATCCCATCCGAGGCCAGGTGCTGTTCCGCCCGGATCTCCATTACTCAATCCCGAAGTACAAATTACATCTTCCGTTTCAAAACGGATAATCTCCATCACCGGCTTCTCATAGCTTAATTTTTGCATGATAAACATCTCCTTCAACTCTTTATAAACGCACAAAAATCCTTTATATATTATAGTATATTCTTTGAAATTGCAAATATTATTTTTGCATTTCTGACTGACTCAAGAAGTCACTGTATCATCTACTGGCATATGTTATGTATTCCGTTTTCGGGCGATTACCCAGACAATTTCACAATGCATACTTTTGATATAAGGATTGCCTTTCGTAACAGATGTGCTTTTTCGTTTTCCAGCACTTTCGTCATTACAAGAACAAAGACCGTCCCATGATCAAATGTGTTCTGCTCAGAAAGAGTTCCATAGCGACATGATGGCAGTTGTGAAAAATGATCCAATCACATAAAGCTATCATATCCGGGATTAACACAGTGCATTCACAGATTTAAGAATAAGTAGATTAGCCCCGTTGTCCAGTCAGGATACATGTGGCAGCAACTTTGTCCCAGATAATGCAGACTTTGCTACTCGTACTATCCATAAAAGTTACAACAATATTCTGTACTCAAGGATAAAACATTTACATTGACAAATTTTAACTCCTATTTTTTCCTTTTAGTCCCAAATCCTGAATCCTTTTGTTGCTCAGCATTTGCTTTAAATAGTATATTTTCTCTTCTTTTTGTGCAATTTGTATCTGAAGCTTATAATTATATTCTATGACTTCATCTTTCTTCTTTCCCAGAATATATATGTTATTTTTCAACTCTCTATTTTCCATATATAATTCTTCATTTCTGTTATCAATTCTTTTTGTTTTGAATATCTCTAAGATTAATACACAAAGTACCACCGTCATGCAAATAGCTAGTATCACTATAACAAATGGCCATGAGTTGATAAATTTACCAACTTGAATTAAATCCTTATTTTCTAAATCTAAAAGTTTGTTTATCAACGTAGTTACTCCTCCTCCACTTATAAAGGCAATTATAATCCTAAGGAGCACTTTTATTTTCCCAGACTTTGTACACGTATTAGTTTTCCCTCTTGTATCCGATATTTCTTGTGTGTCGTCCAAATTATTAATATCCTCTATTTCACTTATCAGTGTATCCTTTTCTCTGAAATTTGAAATATTACTCATCTGCTTAATATCTTTTAATCTCATCATCCCAGATCTCCTTCTTCGCACCTTTACAGTCAAATCGCCGGTCATCGTAGCCGTTTGCGTAGACCTTGCACCCCATACTCTCCACCAGGGGCGCGATCTCCTCCACGATGCCGTCATCACACTTCTTTTCATGATGTTCTCCTTTCTTGATGTGCCCTGTGAGAACCGCAAAGGATGCAATCAAAAAGGTCGCAAATAAGCAAAGTACCCCTATGTTCCATGCAGCGCCGGTTTCTTCCGGCAGCTGTCAGAATCTTTATGGCATCCTTCGCCTGTTCGCGACCAGGCATTATCCTGTATATTTGTTATGGTTATATCGTAGCAGAAAAAGATCCCCAAATGCGGTGACTTTTGAGCTAAAACTCCCCGAATCCGGTTACTTTCTATATGAACTGTCGATTTTAGGGTACTAAAAAAGCCGCTTTAGAACAATCATCTCCAAAGCGGCTTTCATACGCCATTATCATTCATTTTTCTTGTTCCTATTCTCTATTTAACTTATTGCTTTCCGTTACTTCTCCACTTAGAAATCATCATTTCTACAAAACCTTTTAGTGTTCCAAAATCTTTCTCCTTTTCTTCGCAATAGGGGGTTGACTCATGCCAGTCGCGTATTTGATTACAGACCTCATCTACTTTATACTCCAAACGTCCATTAATCCTGGCGTTTTTTTTCCTCCTCATTTCTGATGTTGCAAAAAAGTCATCATCAACTCCCATAAAAGGTTTCAGTATATAAGTCTCTTTAAATTTCGCAAGTCTACGCCCCTGCTCCAAATCTTGAATAGCTCTCTTAGGGATACCAACGGCCTGCGCAAAGGTCGTTTGTGTATAACCATGAGCTTTTCTCCACGAAGCTATTTCTTCACCAATGATCAACAGCGTCCTCTTCCCGTCGGCACCCATACAAAACCACCCCCTTCCGTTCGATGCCCCCTGGCAGACCAGCCAGGAAAACGCAAAAAGGCCGGACCAGGTCATGGCATACCATTCCTGCTCCGGCCTTTACCGGTCATCAAAAAGAGTGATTTTCTCACCACCAACGCGGTTATAGTGCGCGGCTCATCATATGTGTACTCTCTTTCTCAGCAGCCAAATCCGCATTCTTTCACCGAAATATTCAGATCAAGAAAACAGACATACTCTTATGCCCACCCCTGTATCACAAATATTTACTTGTCGGGTTCCCAAAGGCACCGGGACCCTCCAGCGATTATTGTGGATGCAGTTGTTTTGGGTGCTGACTGCATCGTCTTTAAATATTACAAATAATCGTTCTCATCATATGCTCACTTCTTTTCCTTTGCAGCGTCAGAGTACTGACGCTTATCATGGGCAGACATTCCAAGGTATTCCCCATGGTCCAGCCTACGATACGTTCTCGCAATGTCGGCCATGCCTCCTCAGTCTGCTGGCTAATGTTGTCCGATACCTGCCTGTCATTCCAAATAATAAATCCCACTGCCGCAGGAATCCTTCATATAGGAAGTGTGGGGACTGTTAATTTGCCAAAGTCCTCGGATTTCCCGAAATCGCATGAATTGCGCGAATTTTCAAAAATACTCAAAAAGTGCTTGACAGGCAATGCGTTGTGTGGTAACCTATACGAGATGTACAAAAAGAGACCATAAGGTTTTACAGTAATTCGAGGCAGGGAAATGCCTCTATTATTTCGTCAAAAGCCCTTGTCATTCATGTACATCATCAGTTTAGGGATAAATCCAGGGAAGTTGTAAAACAAAAATCTGTATAGTATTCAAGTGCCATTGAAATATACAATTTTACATTCTCAGATTTATCTATTACGAACTATTAAAGAGATCCGCCCTGTGCCAAGGGTGGGTCTTTTTTTCTATTGTATATGTTCCCTCTAGATTTGTCAATACTTTGTGAAAATTATTTAAAATTTTTGTAAAATCCGCAGTGGTTTTTGTGCATTTTGTAATAATTTACTCTAAAATCAAACCTCATAGTCTTATCTTACTATCACATCATACATTTGAGTAAAATAATACTCATAAATTTTATTTTTATATATATTTTTTCTAATTTCCGTGGTATACTATAGTAAAGATACCCGAGACTCAACCGGAGGGGCTACCCGGTTCCACCCACAAGGAGGCATTCACATGACAAATGCAGAAATCATCCAGAATGTAATCAACTATATTAAGGACTACGCCGAGAAAAAAGATATCCGCCAGAGAGGGATACGTGAACTCTGCCACGCCAAAGGGATTAACATTGCCCAGAAGACCATTGACAATATGTACAAGCGCCCATCCTCCACAACCATCTCTACCTTGTTGAAGGTGTGTGACGGGCTGGATCTGAATCTGAGCGCGATATTCCACATCATTGAGAACATGAAAACGGAAGGCGAGAATAAGGCCACCCGCTTCCGCTATAGTATCCATGAGGAGGCGTTCGCACGGTATCCTGGTGACTATCATATATTCTTCCTCTCAACTACCCCCAATACAGAGCCCAAACTCGACCACGGGATACTTCATCTGGGTGACCTGCATTCTAATGGGGAGTGTACCGCTTCCCTTAAGATCAACACCGGGGACGTGGATGACAGCGGTAATCCCGGCATTAAATACTTTGAGGGTCGGCTTACGTACTCGACTACAGGGATTATGTTCTGTAGCCTGGCCTGCTCCAGATATGGCGATATGTGGCTGCTTACCATACCGCATGTGAAGTTGAACATCCGCGCCCTCTCCTGCACCATGGGATGCGCGACCACATCCTGCTCCGGCCCGACAGCTTATCCGGCGATACACCGGTTCTGCTTCTGCAATAAGGATGAATATCCGGATATCAGTCCCGAAACGCAGGAAGAAATCAAAGGGATCCTCCGCATGCATAACCAGACTCTATACATAAAGAAGGAAGAACTGGAAGCGTATCTGGACTCAAAAGATGTGAATAGTAAACTGATCCGTCACATGAGACACTATCTTGAGATTGCCGGCATGTACTATGCAATCCCCAAGAGGACGTTCGAGGATGACACGGACAGTATTACTTTTTCCAGAACGATGGCCGAGCTTGCAGCAAAATCTGCCATGGAAACTTGTATGCACATCCTTCCAGGCGATACAGCCCAGCTCAGAAATATCCTCGAAAAAGACAGAAAGGCAAAATCGTTGGCGAATGCGGTATCCACAGAGGAGACAGTAAATTAGGAATTTTCAAAAATCTCCGTCAATCTTTACACACAGACTACACCCCACTACAAAACCGGGTGAACGGGCATCTCTATTGTCCACGCCCGGTTTCCTCTATAATATAATCCTACGCTTACCACCCTTACACCGCAACCCCTGTGCGCATTGCAGGATCTACACGGACTTTCCATGCATAATAAACCGGGCAAACTCCAGTATCTGTGCTTTCTGCTCCACACTCATCCCTGTAAACATGCCTACCATCTCATCGTCCATTCTTGTTTGCACGTTCGTACATCCCATCCATTCCAAATCCAGGTCATTTGCGTTTACATGGAGAGCCGTTGCAATCTGATACAAACGGTTCGCCCCCATCTCCCTGGTGCCATTCTCGTAGAAGGAGAGGGTTCTGCCGTCAATATCCACCAGTCTGATGAACTGTTCACCTGAAACCGTTTCTGAAATCTGGAAAGCTAAAATGGTCTTTC
>CALWBA010000151.1 GCA_944375815.1 uncultured Lachnospiraceae bacterium
GCAGTGTTTGAAAGAATGCCGGTCTTGCGTATTAACAGTTCATCAACGATATAGGAAATATATCCCTGCATCTCCTCATCCAGATCGTTGTACGCAGCAGGATTGCTGCTGGTAAGTTCGGCTCGAATCGAATCAAAGACCTGCTGCTGTTTTGCCTGATACTTGGCATAGACTTCCTGTTCCTTTGCCGAAGCATCCGGCGCGGAAAAATGGCTTATGTCCAGGATATTATTATTAAAGAACGCATAGTAGACGTCATAAATCGGAATCGGAACGCTGCTGCCGTCGTACTCCACATCTTCGTCCAGCTCTTTCAGACTTGTGTCGATATGAAGCGCCACAATTCCGGCAATACGCTGCTCAAGGATCTTATATGCCGCAATCTGCAGATCCTTGTCAATGGAAAGATATACATCATTTCCCTGCGAAGGGGCAACGCTTTTATCTTCATCGACTTCCAGCACGGTACCGACATTGTCAACATAGATGGTCTCTTCTCCATCTGTTCCCTGCAGGGTTGTCTCCATATACTGCTCAATGCCGGCTTTTCCGACAACAGAATTTGTCGAATAACGTTCCGGATCCTCCTCTGAGAGATCTTCGAGTTCATCTGTAGAAATCTTACCCGTGTATCCCAGGATAGGAGCAAAATATACGCTGTCTGTATAGACACGAATATATCCCTCTTCAATATCCACACCCGGCATTTCCGCCTGGTTTTCCATCACAGCAGCGATCGTCTCATCACTGATGTTTTCCGCCACTGTAATGGTCAGATATTTCTGGTAGCTGATATTATTGAGCAGATACCGTATTGTAAGAACCTTCAGCTGCTCCTCCTTTGTCATCTCCTCCGGAAGACCGTACGCGGCTTTTTCCTCAGAAGTATATTCCTTGTCATCATAAGAAAACAGCGCAAACTTCTCGCTCAGGTATGCCATAATCGTATCAGCTGAAGAGGCAGCCTCTTTCTCATCAAGATCCTCTATCTTAGCATGTCCGTAAATATCCGCGCGAAAACGCGACAGTGATGTACCTTCTACGTCAAAGACAAAGTTGCCGCCTTCGTCCAGAACTATGTGAAAGTCATTTGTGACCTCATCGCCGTTCGCTTCAATCAGCTTAATAAGCCGGTAAATCTCGCCGTTCAGCGACAGGGCACGCTCTTTATTGGAATTATAAGTTCCGCTGTCCTCCAGCGTGACGGAATATGACAGCTCATTGGAAGCGAGCACGTTTCCATTTACATCCAGAATATTTCCTCGGGTGCTCTTGATCGGCCTCGTTTTTGTTGTCTTGATGCTGAAGTTGTTTACATATTCCTCGCCGTTTACAATCTGCAGCGTGAATAGCCTGTATATTAGGATCAGCGCCATGCACAGAAACAGCAGAAGCAGTACGACAGGGCGCGGAACCTGAAATTTTCTGAAAAACTTCTTTATTTTCTTAACCAAAGTGATTTCTGTCCTTCCATTTCGTTTGCAACCAGTATCCGGTTAATTTTGAAGAAAATCCGGTAGAATATCATGGTCAGTACAACCGTATAGATAAGCTCCGGAAACATAACATGTCTTACGTAACTAAACACCTGCAGCCGTCCTCTCAGAAGGAACTGCAGGACATACACTGTAACGCCGTACGCTATATCGCTGACCGCCACAAGCAGCATTGGCACCTTGATGTCATCATCGTAGAATACCTTGCAGAAAAAGCCGTTCAGATATCCGATATACATATAGACCAGTGCCGAAAATCCGAACAGATTTCCAAAAAACAGATCCGTGATCAGCCCGCAGAAAAAGCCTACCATGATGCCTTCTTTCTTCCCCCGCATAAATCCAAACGAGACCGTCAGGATCAGCAGCAGGTTCGGCACCGAGGAGGCAATGGACAGCCACTGAAACAGTGTACTCTGCAGCAGAAAGGTTACAATGATCATCACGGCCAGAACGATCTTTCTCTGCATTACTCCTCTCCTCCCGTCTGCTTGAGCTGTTTGATAACCAGCACCTCCTGCAGATGTCGGAAATCCGCCACCGGGATAATCGTGCCGCTCTTTGTCAGATGATTGGAATCGTACTCAATCTCGCTGATGTATCCGATCAGGATTCCCTTCAAGAACTTATCACTGACATTTGAGGTCACAATTTTATCTCCGACCTGCACTTTATCATCTTTGTCGTAGAGCTGAAAGAACTGAAGAAGTCCCTCATCCGTAAGCGTCAAGTCACCCGCCACGATACACGTATCACCAGTGCTCGCCGACTGAGCGCTTACATTACTCGAGTCATCGATAAGCGGACGAACAGTAGCCCAGTCATTTCCGACTGCGGTAACAATGCCGACTAATCCTCCGTCTCCGATGACATTCATGTCCACAGCGATGCCATCATCCGATCCCTTATTAATGACAAAGGACTCATACCAGTTTGTCGGGTCTTCAGAGATAATCTGCGCCCCGATTTTCTCATACTCTGAATACGCTTTATCAAGGTCATACATCTCCTGCAGGCGTTTTAACTCGTCCTGATTCTGCAGAAGCTCACTGTTCTGCTCTGTAAGATCCGCAACTTTCTGCTGCAGCTCCTCATTCTCCTTCGTCAGCTTTTTGGAATCTGTAAATCCGCTTGTCTGGTCCCCCAGCCAGCTTCCCACATAGTTGATACCCTTTTGAAACGGTACAATCAGGTAGCCTGCCGCACTGCGGACCTGCTCGATCGGCGCTGCGGTATTTGCCGCCAGCACCATAAGGCTGATGCAGACCAGCGTCATAATTACAATTAAATGTTTGCTTTTCAGGTTGAATCTTCGTTTCTTGTTCATGCAAATACCGCCTATTACTTCTTTTTCTTCTTGATAGTATATGCCCATTTCTGGAGAGACTTATGGGTAATCAGCTGCTTCAGTCCGTATATCGTACACATATCGTAGTGCTGCGAGAGACGGACGGAACATCCGATACGGGAAGACAGATACCAGTCAATATTTTTGAGGTATGTACTCCCCCCGGACAGGTAAATTCCCTCACTTAAAATGTGATTATGTACCTGAGGCGGCGTGCGGTCCAGAAAACTCTTGATCTCGTCTCCGATACCCGCCACACAGCGCAAAATCGCCTGATTGACGGCCATTGATGTGACTATTCCCTCACGCGGCAGACCGCTGACGCTGTCCACACCTACGATCTTCCTTCCCTCGCGGCCCTCTGCTTTCAGATCTCCCATCGCAAACTTCAGGCGCTTTGCCGTGCGGTTCCCGATAAGAAAATTATTTCTCTTGCGGATATTGTCCGCGATCGCTTCATCGAACTGACTGCCGCCGATCGAAATAATCTTACTGATAATAACTCTTCCGGAAGCAATCACAGAGATCTCTGTGCTCTGCGCTCCGATATTTACAATCATGGATCCTCTGGTCCGGCTGATCGGAATTCCGAGCGCGATGGCATCCGCTATGGGTTTCTCCACCAGAAAAACCTTCGATTTTTTCAAAGTGCCGCGGTGGGCAATAGAGTGATATGCCCGCTTCTCGATCTCCGTCATATCCGTCGGCACGGCAAAGTACAAAACCGGATGGTAGCCTATCAGACGGCTGGCACGCAAAAGCAGCATCTGCAGAATAAACTCTGCCTTCTCAATGTCTCCGATCCGTCCGTTTGCCATGGGAGACCCCACGTCGATATTGTCCGGTGCTTTCTCGTACATCTCATATGCCGCATTTCCAACAGCGAGCACCTGCTCTTTGTCCTTGACAGCGATCATATTCATTTCTTTTGTCAGTTGATTGTTCTGCTGGGAATAGATCTTCAGCGTGCTTGTGCCAAGGTCAATCCCATACGTATTATGAAACAGCATAAAAGCCCGTCTCCTCTTTTGTTTCATTCATTGTCACAGCAGTCCCTCCTGCTTCATACTGCAGTAAGTGCAGTCACCGATCACAATGTGATCAAGAAGATAGATGCCAAGCATCTCTCCCGCACGCTTCACTCGCTGGGTGAGAAGTATGTCCTCTCTGCTCGGCGTTGCATCTCCGCTGGGATGGTTATGAACCATTAAAATAGATACTGCACGGTAGGAAAGTGCAGCGAGAAAAAGCTCTCTCGGAGAGATTGCCGAGGTATTTACCGTACCCTTCGACAGCTTTTCCTCCCCAAGGAGATGATTCTTTGTGTCAAGCATCATGCAGATCATCTGCTCCTGCTCCTCATGGCGGAGAAATTCCATGTAATAGTCGGCGACGCTTGCCGGCTCATCAAAGGTAAGTCTTTCTCTTGCCGCCGTACGGGCAATGCGCTTGGAGAGTTCTCCGATACACTTGATCTGAATTGCTTTGACCTCCCCTATACCGCGAAGCTCCTTAAGTTCGCTCATTGAAAGATGGTGAATTCCCAGAAGCCCGCGATCCTGCCTGTTCAGCTTCAGAATCTGCTCCGCCAGATGAACTGCTGAAATTCCGGATGCCCCGGAACGGATAATAACCGCCAGAAGTTCCGCGTCTGTCAGAGCCTGTGCTCCGTAAGCAAGACATTTCTCATAGGGGCGCAGGTTTGTGTGCTGCGATTGTTCTTTTTTCATATGCTTTACCTTGGGGCTCTCCTTCCCCTAAGCAAACATTTTAGCACACTTTTTTATATAAGTATACGCCATTCATTTATTTTTCATAAAAAAATCAGAGAACAGGCGGCGCAAACCTGCCGCAGATTGCCTCCGCAACCTTCAGGCCGTCAATCGCCGCAGATGTAATTCCGCCCGCATAGCCTGCCCCCTCTCCGCATGGATAAAGTCCCGGCAGGCTGCTCTGAAATGATTCATTTCTGCAGATACGAATCGGCGAAGATGTCCTGCTCTCCACCGCACTCAGCAAACTGTCCGGGCGGGAAAAGCCTGCGATCTTATGCTCAAAGGATCTGATCGCTTCCTCAAGCGATGCTCCGATAAAATCCGGAAGAAGTTCCCGTACATTTGATAATTCATATCCGCCTTTACAGCACGGCGCGATGTCTCCAAGCTCTCTGCTCGCTTTTCCCGCGCAGAAGTCCTTAAAAAGCTGCACCGGAATCTTTCCGCCTGCCGCCGAAAATGCAAGATGTTCGAGATGACGCTGGAAAGATATTCCGTCAAAAACTGCCGGAGTTCCTTCCATATGATATGCAGCAAAATCTGCGGGATTTACAGTCACAATAAGTGCGCTGTTCGCATTTGCGCTGCCGCGGTTCTGATAGCTCATTCCGTTGACAGCCAGTCTTTCTTCTTCAGAGGAAGCATTTACGACGTATCCGCCCGGGCACATACAGAAAGAATAAACGCCTCTTCCTGCTTTCGTCTGATGCGTCAGTTTATAACTTGACGCACCCAGAGTTTCCGGATACGGATAGCCGTACTGGCTGCGGTTTATCATCTCCTGCGGGTGCTCAATGCGAACTCCCACGGCAAATGACTTTGCCTCCATGTACACGCCCTGTCGATGCAGCATCGTAAATGTATCTCTTGCACTGTGTCCGATGGCAAGAACGGCTGCCTCGGCAGTAATCCACTCGCTGCCGTTAATCTCCAGCGCATCAAGGCATCCATTCTTTATGCAAAGATCCGTAACCGTACTGTTGAAGCGCACCTCTCCTCCCATATCGATAATCTGGCTGCGCATCGTCTGCACAATTCCGATCAGAACATCCGTTCCAAGATGCGGTTTCTGCTCATAGAGTATGGATGACGGCGCTCCTGCCTCAACGAAAAGTTCAAGCACTTTTCGGTTTCTGCCCAGAGGATCCTTCACCGTTGTATTGAGTTTTCCGTCTGAGAAAGTACCTGCTCCGCCCTCTCCAAACTGAACATTTGAGGAGAGATCAAGCGCATCTCCGCTCCAGAACGCATCCACTTTTTCTTTCCGCTTTACGGCCTCATCGCCCCGTTCAAGAATCAGGGGCTGATAGCCGTGTTTTGCAAGAAGCCATCCGCAGAACAGCCCCGCGGGTCCGCTGCCGATTACAACAGGGCGCGACTTCAGACGCTCACTCCCTGTCGGCTGAAAAGCGTATGGCTGCCGTTTAGTAGACATAATATTGTTATGTCTACTTCTTTTTAATATCTTCTGTTCCATCGGCGTCTCTACATCCACAAGATAGACATATTTTAAGTCTCCCTTATGGCGGGCATCCAGAGAACGCCGCACGATCTCCCAGGAGGTAATCTGCTGCGGCTTAATTTTAAGTTCCTTTGCGATCTTTTCCACCAGCTCCTCCTGCGTATGCGTTACGGGGAGCTTTAACTGCTGTATCCGTATCATATTGTTTCCTCCCTGGCGGCGCTGCTGCCCGCGAGATACCCGCTTGTCCACGCCCACTGTAAATTATATCCTCCGCAGGCACCGTCCACGTCAATCACTTCTCCGGCAAAATACAGCCCCTGCGTTAACTTCGACTCCATGGTGTGAGGGTCAATCTCCCCGCACGGAATGCCTCCGGAGCAGACCTGTGCCTGCGCAAGCGATGACGCCCCTCTGACAGAAAAGGTAAAGTTCTTCAGGCAATGTGCCAGACGTTCAAAATCCATTCCTTTCGTCCAGAACATCCTGATCAGCTTTTCATGCACCAGACCGGTCAGAGACTGACGAGGCGATTTATAGCTGCACTGCTCATGCCGCGTATACAGAAGCTTTACCAGAAATTCTTCCTCCATATCCGGAAAGAAGTCCACTCGCAGGCTGACCGGACAGTTTTCCGATAGTGCACGCACTGCATAGCGGCTGAGCTGAAATACAGGAATTCCGGAAATACCATAGTCGGTACACTGCAGTTCCCCCCGCTCTGCACGGATTGGAACTCCATCTAGAAGGAGCATAACTTCTCCTTCCGCACGCACGCCTGCCCAGGCTGAGAATTTTGCTCCGCTGCCGCGCAGTCCGCAGAGCGCCGGCAGCATTGGAATCCACGAATGGCCAAAGGGTGCCGCAAGCTGTCTGCCGCTCTCGCACGAGCCTTCAATCGGAGATGCCGGACTTCCCGTTGTCAGAATCACTTTGCTGCACGGATATTTCCACCCCTCAGTGTGCACTTCAAAGCCATCTTTCGTTTCCTCAATTCCTGTTACCGTCTCGCGCATTTTTATTTTGACTTTCAGATGCTCCGCCTCCATCAGGAGTACATCCAGCACAGAGGACGCCTGATCGCTGTTGGGGTAGATCCAGCCGTTTCTGTTCCTGGTGTACACGCCCAGCCCTGAGAAAAAGGCAATCGTATCCCGCACGCCAAAATGCGCAAGCGCCTGCGCGGGAAATTCCCGGCAGGTGCTTCTGTACTTCTCCGGAAGCTGCTCTAAATTTGTCAGGTTGCACCTGCCGTTTCCGGTAGCAAGCAGTTTTCTTCCGGGCTTTTCATTCTGTTCCAGAACAGTGACAGCTGCTCCGGCCCGGGCTGCTGTAATCGCCGCCATCAGGCCGGAGGCTCCTGCTCCTATTACTACAATCTGCATACGCATCCTCCCATCACAGCTTCACGATACCTGCCTCACAAAGCTTCTGCAGGCTCATCAGGATTCCAAAACGCGCATGCTCCCAGGTAAGCCCTCCCTGGAAATACACGGTATACGGCGGCTTAATCGGTCCGTCCGCGGAAAGCTCAATAGATGAGCCCTGGACAAAAGCCCCCGCCGCCATAATCACATCACTGTCATATCCCGGCATTGCCCACGGCTCCGGAGCAACGTAGCTGTCCACAGGCGCCGCTGCCTGAATTCCCTGGCAGAATGCAATAACACCCTCCGGTGTACCGAACTGAACTGCCTGAATGATATCGT
>CALWBA010000152.1 GCA_944375815.1 uncultured Lachnospiraceae bacterium
CGTTCGCGGTAATCGCCACGATCGGGACGGAATCCATGTATGCGGTCGCAATACCTGTTACCAGGTTTGTAGCGCCCGGTCCTGAAGTCGCCAGACAAACGCCTACTTTACCGGTCGCACGCGCGTAGCCGTCTGCTGCGTGCGATGCGCCCTGCTCGTGAGACGTCAGAATATGGCGGATCTCGTTCGTATGTTTATATAATTCATCATAAATATTTAAAATCGCACCGCCCGGATAACCGAAAACGGTATCGACGCCCTGTTCCTTAAGGCATTCGATTACGATCTGTGCACCTGTAAGCTGCATTTATGCGTACCTCCCGATTATTTTTTTGGAATTTCCAGGATTGCTCCGCGGTTTCCGGATGTCACCATTGCTGCGTAGCGCGCCAGATATCCGGTTGTTACCTTCGGCTCTCTCGGCTGCCATGCCGCACGTCTTCTTTCCATCTCCTCATCGGAAACGGCAATCTCCAGTCTTTCTTCGGGGATGTTGATCTTAATAATATCTCCGTCCTCCACCAGAGCGATCGGTCCGCCGACTGCTGCCTCCGGGGAAATATGTCCGATTGAAGCTCCTCTGGAAGCACCTGAGAACCTTCCGTCCGTAATCAGCGCTACTGTGGAATCGAGTCCCATTCCGGCAATGGCGGAAGTCGGATTTAACATCTCTCTCATGCCGGGGCCTCCCTTTGGTCCCTCATAGCGGATAACCACCACGTCTCCCGGTACGATTTTACCGCCTTTAATTGCAGCGATTGCATCCTCCTCGCAGTCAAAAACTCTTGCGGGTCCTTCATGAACCATCATCTCCTCGGCAACTGCGGATCTCTTTACGACTCCGCCGTCCGGAGCCAGGTTTCCGGTCAGAACAGCGAGACCGCCTGTCTGGCTGTATGGGTTGTCAATCGGACGGATAACGGATGGATCTTTATTGACACATCCTTCAATGTTCTCGCCGACAGTCTTTCCGGTTACAGTCATGCAGTCTGTATACAGAAGTCCTTTCTTATTCAGCTCATTCATAACCGCGTACACGCCTCCGGCCTCATTTAAGTCCTCGATATATGTCGGACCTGCCGGTGCCAGATGGCAGAGGTTCGGGGTCTTGGCGCTGATCTCATTTGCAAATGTGATATCAAAGTCCATGCCGATCTCATGCGCAATTGCCGGCAGATGCAGCATGCTGTTTGTAGAGCATCCAAGTGCCATGTCGACTGTCAGCGCGTTTAAGATCGCTTCTTTTGTCATGATATCTCTTGGGCGGATATTTCTGCGGTACATTTCCATTACCTGCATGCCTGCGTGCTTTGCAAGCTTTATTCGCTCTGAATATACTGCCGGAATCGTACCGTTGCCCTTTAATCCCATACCAAGCACCTCAGTCAGGCAGTTCATACTGTTTGCAGTGTACATACCGGAACAGGAACCGCAGGTCGGACACGTCTTGTTTTCAAATTCTTCTACATCCTCAGCGGTCATAGTGCCTGCACTGTACGCGCCGACTGCCTCAAACATGCTGGAAAGGCTTCTCTTGCAGCCCTTTACTTTTCCGGCAAGCATCGGTCCGCCGCTGACAAATACGGTCGGTACATTGATACGAGCCGCAGCCATCAGAAGTCCGGGTACATTTTTATCACAGTTGGGAACCATGACAAGTGCATCAAACTGGTGCGCCATCGCCATAGCCTCTGTGGAGTCTGCGATCAGATCGCGGGTTACAAGAGAGTACTTCATACCGATATGTCCCATCGCAATTCCGTCGCAGACCGCAATAGCCGGAAATACAATCGGGGTACCGCCTGCCATGGCGACGCCCATCTTTACTGCCTCCACAATCTTATCGAGATTCATATGTCCCGGAACTATCTCATTATGGGAGCTTACGATTCCTACCAGCGGTCTTTCCATTTCTTCTTTTGTCATACCCAGGGCATTAAACAGCGAACGGTGCGGCGCCTGCTGCATGCCTTTCTTTACTGCATCACTTCTCATAATATCTATGCCTTCTTTCTATTCTTATGTCAGAGCCGTATGCTCCTGTTATTCTCCGAGTATCTTCGCGCAGATTCTGTCTCCCATCTCGGATGTGGAAATCTTTGTGCATCCCTCGGACATGATATCACCCGTACGCACACCGTCTGCGAGTACAGCCTGAACGGCTTTTTCCACATCATCTGCCTCTTTGTCAAGATCGAGAGAGTATCTAAGCATCATTGCGCCCGAGAGAATCGTTGCAATCGGGTTTGCGATATTCTGTCCCGCAATATCAGGTGCAGAACCGTGACTTGGCTCATACAGCCCGAACTTCGTCTCATTTAAGCTGGCGGATGAGAGCATTCCGATGGAACCTGTGACCATGCTTGCCTCGTCAGAGAGAATATCACCAAACATATTTTCAGTCAGAATTACATCGAACTGTCCCGGATTCTTCACCAGCTGCATCGCACAGTTGTCAACAAGCATGTGCTCAAGCTCAACATCCGGATAATCGACAGCAACTTCCTCCACAACCTTTCTCCAGAGACGGGAAGAATCAAGTACATTGGCCTTGTCAACGCTTGTAACTTTATTTCTTCTCTTCCTTGCAATATCAAATGCCCGCTTTGCGATGCGGCGAATCTCATTTTCATCGTAAGTCAGCGTATCAATTGCCTTTCTTACACCGTTTTCCTCAACGGTTTTTCTCTCTCCGAAGTACAGTCCTCCTGTCAGCTCTCTCATGATCATCATATCGAAGCCGTCACCGATAATCTCATCTCTTAACGGACATGCATCCTTCAGTTCGTTGTACAGATATGCAGGTCTTAAGTTTGCAAACAGATTCAGAGCCTTGCGGATTCCCAGAAGTCCTGCCTCCGGGCGTTTGGACGGCTCCAACTTATACCACGGTGAAGTCGCGGCGTCGCCTCCGATGGATCCCATAAGGACTGCGTCACTTTTCTTAGCCTCTTCAATTGTCTCATCTGTCAGCGGAATCCCGTGTACATCGATGGATGCTCCGCCGAGCAGCAGCTCTTTATATTTAAATTCGTGTCCGTATTTCTTACAGATGGCGTCAAGCACCTTCCTGGCCTCAGCCACAATCTCCGGACCGATTCCGTCACCTGGAATCAATGCAATCTGAAAATTCATAATCATCTACCCTTTCTGCAATTACTTATTTACCTATAATAATTCATTTTTCATGACATTTCAACCATAAATTGCTTTAACGTGCTAATTTAAGAAAACTTCTCTCTTGAAAATTGCGTTTATTTACCTCCGCCAACTGGAAATATTTTGTTTTTGACAGGTCTTCAGAAAAAATATTGTAATGCGTCAGAAAAGCAAAAAGCTGCCGCCCGGTTCTCCTTTTCATCTGGAAAACCGGACGGCAGCTTTTTTGTTTTTCATTATTCAGATGCTTTTTCTACTTCCGCAATTGCGCCCTTGCGCATCGGGATGCGGCAGTTTCTGTTGTTTCCGAACTCAACGATTACGTCATCGTCAGTAATATCAATTACGATGCCGTAGAATCCTCCTGTGGTAACTACTGCATCGCCAACTGCCATATCAGCCAGCATAGCTTT
This sequence comes from uncultured Lachnospiraceae bacterium, assembly GCA_944375815.1. Taxonomy (GTDB): domain Bacteria; phylum Bacillota; class Clostridia; order Lachnospirales; family Lachnospiraceae; genus Egerieimonas_A. The sequence goes on from CALWBA010000152.1 coordinate 3,573, forward strand.
TAATCTCTTCTGCTCCTTCTTCTGCGGACGGATCATCAGCAGATACATGATTCCGAAAAGAACCACCATCCATACGACCATGATCAGCATTCCACCGGCACCTGCACCGGTCGCTTCTGTTAAAAACATGACTTTTCCTCCTGCTTCTTTGTTTCCTTTACAAGCCGTATTTTACGGCGCTATCACCATAATACACAACTCTTCGGAATTAGACAAGTCTTTTCACAAAAATTTTATGCTTTCCGGTCGTTTTCCTCGAAGCCTGCAAGCTTTGCCTTCTTATATTCCGCAAATCGTCCCGCATCGAGCGCGTCGCGGATCTCCTCCATCATCGTGTTGTAGAAATACAGATTGTGCAGTACACAAAGTCTCATGCCGAGCATTTCCTTTGCTTTCAGCAGATGGCGGATATACGCTCTGCTGTATCGGCGGCATGCCGGACACTGACATCCCTCCTCGATCGGGCGGGAGTCAAGCTCATATTTCGCATTGAACAGATTCAGCTTGCCCTGATTCGTATAGACATGTCCATGACGGCCGTTTCGGCTTGGATACACGCAGTCAAAGAAATCAATTCCGCGTTCCACTCCTTCAAGGATATTTGCCGGAGTACCCACGCCCATCAGATAGGTAGGCTTATTTCTCGGCAGATGCGGAACAACCGCATCCAGAATACGGTACATTTCCTCGTGGCTCTCGCCTACCGCAAGCCCTCCGACTGCGTAGCCGTCAAGATCCAGCTCGCTGATCTCCTGCGCGTGGCGGATGCGGATATCCTCAAAAATCGCGCCCTGATTGATTCCGAACAAGAGCTGATGCCGATTAATGGTATCCTCTCTCGCATTCAGCTCGGCCATCTTATCCTTGCAGCGCTTCAGCCAGCGTGTCGTACGGTTTACGGAATTTTCCACATATTCTCTCTCCGCGACACTGGAAGGACACTCGTCGAATGCCATGGCAATGGTGGAAGCAAGGTTTGACTGGATCTGCATACTCTCTTCCGGTCCCATAAAGATTTGATGACCGTCAATATGAGAACGGAAATAGACGCCCTCTTCCTTGATTCTGCGCAGTCCTGACAGGGAAAACACCTGAAATCCGCCGGAATCTGTCAGGATAGGACGGTTCCAGGACATAAATTTATGCAGACCTCCCAGCTTCTTTACAATCTCGTCACCCGGGCGCACGTGAAGATGATACGTGTTCGAGAGCTGCACCTGTGTCTTGATGCCTTCCAGATCCTCCGTCGAAACCGCGCCTTTGATAGCCGCGATCGTACCGACATTCATAAAAACAGGCGTCTGAATTGTGCCGTGCACGGTCGTAAACTCGGCGCGTTTTGCCATATTTTCCTCTTTTAATACTTTATACATGGGGTAAAATCCTCTCTCTTTTATTTTCGATATGTTATAGATAATCCATGCACTAGTATAGCGGAGCTTCCGGCTGTTTTCAACAGATTTTTCGGGAAAATCCTACTCTGCGGACTGGATGGCGTCGTATCCCGTCTCTCCGGTTCTGATTTTCATCGCGGATCGGATCTCATATGTGAAGATCTTACCGTCGCCGACCTCACCGGTATATGCAGCGGAGCGAATGGCTTCGATTGTTTTATCCGCCCACTCTTCAGATGAAACGACAATTTCAAATTTAATCTTCGGCTGCATCTGCATATCCACTTCCATACCCCGGACGATCTCACGGTATCCTCTCTGGATACCGCAGCCCATGACCTGTGAAACGGTCAGACCATTTATATCAATGGAGTCAAGCGCCGCCTTGACCTCCTCAAATTTTTCTTCTCTTATATATGCCTCTATCTTGATCATCATGTCCTGCTATCCTCCTACTTTACTGATCCAGCCCGTTAAAGCTCGGGTACGCGCTCTCACCGTGCTGTGAGATATCCAGTCCCGTCTGTTCTTCCTTAACCGTCACGCGAAGCGGTGTGAATAACCGTACAATTCCCGCACAGATCAGTGTCCCCAGTACCGCAACTGCAATTGTGATAATAATTCCGAGAATCTGAGCAGCAAACAGTCGATAGTCCCCGTACAGCAGCCCGTCCCATTTCGCGACACCGTTAATGGAAGATTTTGTAAAAAGTCCTGTAGCGATTCCGCCCCAGATTCCTCCGATGCCGTGGCAGCCGAAAGCATCAAGCGCATCATCGATCTTCAGCTTTTTCTTTACGAGAATCACGCTGAAGTAGCAGATCGGACTGACCAGAATTCCGATCGGAAATGCCGCCCAGATCGGTACAAAGCCGGCGCCCGGCGTGATGGCTACAAGGCCGATGACAAGTCCCGTAGAGGCACCCACAAGTGTCGGTCTTCCGCTTCTTATCACCTCGATTGCCATCCATGACAGAAGCGCTGCAGCAGCTGAAATTGCCGAGGTCATAAATGCATGCGCCGCCAGTCCGTCTGCCCTGAGGGCGCTTCCTGCATTGAAACCGAACCAGCCGAACCAGAGCAGGGAAGCTCCGAGCACTACAAACGGTATATTATGAATTCGGTATGTTGTGTGTTCATATCCTCTTCTTCTGCCCAGCAGAACTGCCAGTACCAGAGCGCTCACACCGGAGCTGATATGCACTACGTTGCCTCCGGCAAAATCTACAGATCCGATTGCCGCAAGAAATCCTCCTTCGCCCCAGACCATGTGCGCCATCGGATAGTACACGACTGCTGACCACAGAATCACAAAAATAAACAATGCCTTAAATTTCATTCTTCCCACAAGGGCTCCTGTAATCAGAGCCGGTGTGATCATTGCAAACATCATCTGGAACATACAGAATACCAGATGGGGGATCGTATCTGCGTACGGTCCTGCCTCCATTCCCACTCCGTTTAAGCCAAACCAGCGGAAATCTCCTATAACACCCCCGTGATTGCCCCCGAAAGACAGTGAATAACCGAACAGAGCCCACATCACAACAGAGACTCCCATAATCGCCACACATGCCATCATGGTATTCCCCACATTCTTTCTTCTGACCAGGCCTCCATAGAAAAACGCAAGTCCCGGTGTCATAAAAAATACAAATGCTGCACAGATAATCATAAAAGCGGTATCTCCTGCACTCATAACTTTTCCCATCCTCTCATATTCAATGTTTAATCGCAGACCTGGTATATGTTCCATGGAAAACCAAACGGGCGCCTGAAGTATCGAAACACTTCAGACGCCCTTGTCTTGTAATGCAGTCTATCACAGTTTGCTCACCGGCACAAGTAAAAATTTTTCTGTATTCTTCCTGTATTTTTGTGAATTTGACGAATTTTCAATCACATTTTTGAAATTTTTTCTCTTTCCCCGAAGTTCAATCTATAGTATAATTGTTAGGATTATGTAAAACGCCGGCTGTACTGCCGGCAGAAAGGAATGCAAGATTATGCTTCAAACAATTGAAAAAATCAATTCCGCCGTCAACGGCTTTGTCTGGGGGATGCCGGCAATGGTCTGTATCCTGGGCGTCGGGCTGCTTTTAAGCTTTCGTACCCGGCTGCTTCAGATCCGCAAACTCGGATATACGTTCCGCGTCACACTGGGCAAAATTTTCAGTAAGGAAACTGCCGCCGATGGCTCCATCACGCCATTCCAGGCAGTCTGTACAGCCCTTGCCGCAACCGTCGGCACCGGAAATATTGCGGGTGTTGCAGGCGCAATCGCAATCGGAGGTCCGGGAGCTGTTTTCTGGATGTGGGTTTCCGCTTTTCTCGGTATGTGTACCAAGTTTTCCGAGGTAACACTCGCCGTTCATTTCCGCGAGAAGAATAAACACGGAGACTGGGTCGGAGGACCGATGTATTACATAAAGAACGGGCTGGGAAAGAAGTGGCAGTGGCTTGCCGTTATCTTTTCTGTTCTCGGCATCCTTGCCGTATTCGGAACCGGAAACGCGACACAGGTCAATACCATCACAGCTTCGATTGACTCTGCGCTTCTCAATTACGGTGTAATCTCCGAGCAGCAGGTAAAAGGCGTAAACCTTGTGCTGGGTATTCTGATCATGCTTCTCGTCGGAATGGTACTTCTCGGCGGCATCAAGAGAATCGGAAGTGTTACAGAAAAGCTTGTACCGTTTATGGCACTTTTATACATTATCCTGTCTCTCGGTGTTATCTTTATGCACATGGATCGCGTGCCGGAGGTTCTGTCCTCAATTGTCCGCGGCGCTTTCTCTCCTTCATCAGTGACAGGAGGAATTGTCGGATCCTTCTTTCTGAGTATGAAGAAGGGACTCTCCCGCGGAATCTTTTCAAATGAGGCCGGTCTTGGTACCGGTTCGATTGCACACGCAACGCCAGACAC
>CALWBA010000153.1 GCA_944375815.1 uncultured Lachnospiraceae bacterium
CACTGCACCGGGACGCTCCTCTCCCTCAGCGTAGCGCAGAATACTCTTACGCTTTCTGGCGCTTCTCAGAATCAGGAATCCCCAGAATACAGCGCATATGGCTGTCGGGAGCCCCCAGAGCAGCAAAAGCTGATGCAGCATTGAATGATTTTGAGCGATTCCCACACCGGAAACCATAGTCTCGAAGCTCAGTGTAAACGGAAGTGCTGCCGCGAACGCAATCAGTAAAAGCTCCGCTCCCCATACGGCAAGCGACAGGATCACCGGGCGGATGCGGCAATCTCTGTGAAACAGACCGGCATACAATACAAATCCCAGACAGACCACATAGTAAATGATAAAATCCCAGTAATTTGTCCACTGGTAAACACCAAGCATCCATCCGCAGAGAATGATGTATGGATTTAAAAGCATTCGCGGAAGCTCCGCCGCTGAAAAATACGCACGCGTTTTCTGCTTTCTTACCACAGTCAGAAACGCATACAGCACGCCCATGAGAGTCATCACCAGAAACAGGTTGACCATATGTGCATGCAGATCTCCCAGTACAAAAGAATACGATGGAAATTCATGAATCGTCTTGTCCGGTACATCCGGATTATATCCGATATAGCGCGTAGAATTCGGAAACCAGTAATCTATCTGCTCCCAGCCGAAAATCTCTGCAAGCAGCGGGCGCAGCTTTCCATACCAGATATAGTGCATATTTCCGCCAAATGCTGCTGCTGTTCCTGCAAGCAGGCCGCCAAGGATCGGTATCAGCCTCCGAAAACTGCGCAGAGATTTTCTCATCACATCCCATAACAGCCTGTACACCACTGCAAACGGAAGTACAAATGTAAATGCCGCAACAAGTGCGCGCATCAGATGATAGGACTCCTGCACTCTCGTGAAACTCAGCTTTGTCAGATAGACTGCAAGATACTGGCCTCCGTAATAATAATTAAGTGTACCCTCACTGTACCAGATGTCCGAAGAAGGCAGTGTATCGCTCCGCATCATGGATGCCATAAAGCCGTAATCCATAAATTTCTCTGTTCCGTCTGCCTCCGGCCGGAAGCCCGAGAAATATGTCCACATCAGGAAGATTAGCAGAAACAGGAATTCCTCCAGCAGAATCAATCCCCAGTCTATATCTGCATTTGTCTCCTGCTTTCTTCGCTTTCTCTTAAGCGCAGCCCTGATCCAGATCGGCACCATGCATACTGCCACCGCAATCCAGCCGAACAGCGCGCGAAACGGCACAGCTCCTGTGCACACAACTGCCCAGAACACATAGCCTGTTACGCTGATTCCAAGGGTCTTTGCAAAAAGATAGCCTCTGTCGGAAAACTCCCGGAATAGTCCTGCCGTCATAGGAAGAAAACCTATGCCCAGCACCATTACAAGCGCCCACCATTTCAGGAAGGACACGCTGTCCTCTCCCAAAAGCAGCACAGAGGATATAAGCAGCAGCAATATACCTGCCGTACACAGAAGTCTTTTTCGATTCATATGTCCCTCCTCCTCTCCATCATGCGGGTAAACATTCCAAAGTCTTTCCACGCCTGCCATCCGATCTTTACAATCCGCCGCAGGTTAATCGAATTTTTTCCACCCTGACGGGGTCTGAAAGTGATCGGATACCAGCGCGTCACCCATCCTTTTTTCTGATAGATTACACTCATCATCACATTCGGCAGATTATAATTTCCGGGCAGCATGTCTATCACCTGAGCCAGCTCTTCAGAGCGCATCAGCCGAAACGGCGTATTTGCATCCTTTATAAAAATTCCGAACCGCATTCTTAATACAAGCCGCAGAACGCGCGTCACAAAAATCCTTCCGATTCCGTCCTGACGATGGGTTCTGTCCCCTATTAAAAGCCCGCAGCGGGCGCGTTCCTCCCAAAGCTGCCAAAATTCATCCGGTACCGTCTGTCCGTCTGAGTCCGTCTGAAAAATATAGTCAGCACCGTGTTCCACCGCATAGCGGTAACCATAGAGTACTGCAGCGCCATGTCCTCCGTTTTGCCGGTGCAGCGGGATAAGTCTTTCAAAGCGCTGCGCGCACTCCTCCAGCACCTCTCCTGTTCTGTCACGGCTGCCGTCGTTTACCACAACCAGCCGGCTTCCCTCTCCGATCCGCACTGCGATCTTATGCCACTGCTCGACAGTATTTTTTATATTCATCTCTTCGTTGTACGCAGGTATCACTATATATAATTTATCCTTCACAGCTGTCTCCTGTCATTTCTCTTACTTAATAGTTAATCTTACCATATTATGCACAAAAAAGCCATACAGTAAGAATGATCGTACTATATGGCGATACCTCACAAACGTATTAGAGGAACAGCTGCAATATCTTTATAATATATTGCACTGTTCCTCCATAGTAGTTTCATTTTATTTTTCCGCACCCGGAAGGTATCCGAAGCGTACCGTCAGATACGCCTTGATCTCCTCCACGCATCGCTCAAAACCGAGCTTACCGCTATTTAAGCACAAATCGTAATTTCTCGCGTCTGACCACTCTCTTCCGGTATAATATTTATAATAATCTCCGCGGTACTTGTCCGTTCTGGCGATGAACTTCTCCATCTCTTTCTCTGTCATGCTGGAGCGCTCAAGAGCGCGCGCCAGGTTAAATTCCTTCGAAGCGTGTACAAAGATACTTGCCACATTCGGATAGTCCTTCAAAACAAAGTCCGCGCATCTTCCTATAAGTACACAGGACCCCTTATTTGCCAGATCTTTAATGACTTTTGCCTGATAATTAAATAAGTTCTGATTTGATGTGAATTCACTGCTCTCCGGCGGCAGCAGCTCACCGCTGTAGACATTTTTTGAAAGCAGGAACTTCGGTGTTCTCTTCAGCTTCTCATCAGCCTTATTAAAAAGCGTTACATTAATACCGCTGTCTTCGGAGGCAATCTCCAGAATTTCTCTGCTGTAGCACGGAATCCCCAGCTCTTTTGCCAGCATATAGCCGATTGTTTTTCCGCCGCTTCCGTACTGTCTTGCGATTGTTACGATAATGTTGTCCATGATGCAGACCCCCTTTTACTCACCAAGATAAGCCTTCTTGATAGAATCGTCATTCATCAGAACCGATGCATCTCCCTCAAGGACAATCTTACCTGTTTCCAGCACATATGCCCTGTTGGAAATGGCGAGCGCCTTCTTGGCATTCTGCTCAACCAGAAGAACAGTTGTTCCTGCTTTGCTGATCTCCTGAATGATATCAAAGATCTCGTTTACAAAGATCGGTGACAGTCCCATGGACGGCTCATCCATAACGATCAGTTTCGGTTTCGACATCAGAGCTCTTCCCATTGCGAGCATCTGCTGTTCTCCTCCGGAGAGTGTTCCGGCTCTCTGATTTTTACGTTCCTCGAGGCGCGGGAAGCGCTTATAAATCATCCGGAGACTCTCTTCGATCTCTTTTTTATCCTTTCTGGTGTACGCTCCCATTCTCAGGTTCTGATACACACTTAAGTCTGCGAAAACGCGGCGTCCCTCCGGGACATGCGCAATTCCCATGGATACAATCTTATGAGCAGGCGTCTTCGTGATGTCTTTTCCCTCAAAGATCACGGAACCTCTCTTTGGAGAGAGCAGTCCCGTCAGCGTATGGAGCGTGGTTGTCTTTCCGGCTCCGTTTGCACCGATCAGAGCAATAACCTCTCCCTGGTTGACCTCAAAGGAGATCCCTTTGAGCGCCTGGATCATACCGTAGTATACCTCTATGTTCTTTACTTCTAGCATTGCCATGCGTAGCTTCCTCCTATTCGTCACCCAGATATGCGGAAATAACTTCCGGATTATTCAGCACATCGCTGGTCTTTCCCTGCGCGAGAACCTGTCCGAAGTTCAGTACGGTCAGCTCCTCACAGATGCCCGATACCAGTTTCATATCGTGCTCGATCAGAAGGATCGTCATATCAAACTTATCTCTTACGAAGCGGATCGTCTCCATGAGCTCACCCGTCTCGTTGGGATTCATACCCGCCGCCGGCTCATCCAGAAGAAGAAGCTTCGGCTTTGTGGCAATCGCACGGGCGATCTCCAGCTTTCTCTGCTTTCCATACGGAAGATTTGCCGCAGTTGTCTGTGCCTCCTTATCGAGATCAAAGACCTGCAGGATCTCCATAGCACGCTCATCCATCTCCCGCTCCACTTTGCGGAATTTCGGCAGTCTTAAGATACCTTCTATTGTAGAATATTTATAGTGATTGTGCAAGCCTGCTTTTACGTTGTCCAGTACACTCAGCTCCTTAAAAAGACGAATATTCTGGAATGTTCTTGCGATGCCTGCTTTGTTAATGTCAATCGTTTTTTTACCGGTGATGTCCACGCCGTCCAGCTTTATAATTCCCTCGTCCGGCTTATATACTCCGGTGAGCAGGTTAAACGCCGTCGTCTTGCCTGCGCCGTTCGGACCGATCAGCCCGTAAAGCTCTCCCTTTTGAATTTCAATATGAAATTCATTGACAGCGCGCAGTCCGCCGAAGGAAATCGATAAATTCTTTACTTCCAGTAATGCCATAATTTACGCCTCCTTCGTCGTTTTCTTTCTGTGTTTGAGTCTGCCAAGATATTTTTCTCTCCATTCAATTGCCTTCGGTGCCCAGTTAAAAAGCATCATGACAATCAGTACGATCGCATAGATCAGCATACGGTAATCGGAGAGTCCTCGCAGCAGCTCCGGCAAAAGTGTCAGAATAACAGCTGCGATAATAGAACCGCGAATATTTCCGATTCCTCCGAGAACAACGAATACCAGAATCATAATCGACATGTTGTATCCGAAATTCTTCGGCGTTGCAGTCAGTGATGACAGATTGTGGGCATACAGTACACCTGCACAGCCTGCCATTGCAGCAGAGATGGAAAACGCCATCAGTTTGTACTTTGTAATATTAATACCTATTGACTCAGCTGCGATACGGTTATCGCGGATCGCCATGATCGCGCGTCCGGAGCGGGAGTTCACAAGGTTGATGATAATAATCAAAGTAATCAGGATCAGAATCACTCCGATCGTGAATGTGGAGTCTTTGGGAGTTCCCGTGATACCCTGCGGTCCGTTTACCAGGACCACGCCGTCCGGCTCCATATTCAGAGAGATCACATCCTTCGTGGAAAAGTGAAATCCATTTGCATCCTTTCCTATAAACATTACATTGATTACATTCTTGATAATCTCACCAAATGCAAGCGTTACGATTGCAAGGTAATCTCCTTTTAACCGCAGAACAGGAATTCCAATCAGAATTCCGAAGATTCCAGCTGCAGCTGCTCCTATCAGAAGGGCCAGGAAGAATCTCAGTCCGTCCGAGGCAATCACTCCCTGCATGCACTTGGAGAAAAACGCACTGGCGAAAGCGCCCACGCACATAAAACCTGCATGTCCGAGGCTCAGCTCTCCCAGGATTCCAACTACGAGGTTTAAGGAAATTGCCAGGATAACATATGTACATACCGGTACTAACAGTCCCTTAAAGAGACTGGAAATATTTCCCGTCATGACCATTGCCTGAATCACAGCATATGCCAGAATCACCATACCAAAAGTGATCATATTGCTTTTTGTTGTTTTCTTCATTTTCTTCCACATGACGTTCACCTACACTTTCTCCTGAATGTTCTTGCCGAGAATACCGGTAGGCTTTACCAGCAGCACGACAATCAGCACTGCGAACACAATCGCATCCGCGAGCTGGGAGGAGATGTACGCTTTACCGAGGATTTCAATAACACCCAGCAGGATTCCTCCGATCAGAGCACCCGGAATAGATCCTATTCCTCCGAAAACTGCTGCGACGAATGCTTTGATACCCGGCATGGATCCTGTATACGGAGTAAGACTCGGATATGTGGAGCAAAGCAGAACACCTGCAAGAGCTGCAAGCGCAGAACCGATAGCGAATGTCAGGGCAATTGTACCGTTGACATTGATTCCCATGAGCTGTGCTGCACCTTTATCCTCGGATACCGCAAGCATTGCCTGTCCTGCTTTCGTCTTATTGATGAATGCCATAAGTCCTGCCATAATCACCAGACATGCCACTATAGTGAGAATTGTGGTTCCTGTGATCGTAAGCTTTCCGCCTGCCAGAGACAGACTGGGAAGTTTGATAATCTCCGGGAAGGATTTCGTATTGGAACCGAAAATAAGAAGTGCAATGTTCTGAAGCAGATAGCTGACACCGATTGCTGTAATAAGAACTGCAAGCGGTGAAGCCGCATTTCGCAGCGGACGGTATGCCACACGCTCAATAACAATACCGAAAACCGTACATGCAACGATTCCGATCAGAACGGCCAGTGCCGGATGCAAACCTGCGGTTGAAACACAGGTGAGCACAACATAGGCGCCGATCATGATAACATCGCCATGGGCAAAATTAAGCATCTTCGCGATTCCGTATACCATTGTATATCCCAGAGCGATAATGGCATATACGCTTCCCAGGCTGACGCCGTTAATGAAATAGGATATAAAACTCATAGTGTACCTCTTTTTTTTAAGTTACAAGGGGCTGCCGCACGTTCTCATGCGGCAGCCTCCTGCTTGTATTTTATTTGTTATTTACCAGATCAGTCCATGGAAACATATGCGCCGTTCTCGATCTTTACACCCTTCGGTGCTTTGTTCGGCTCGCCGCTTGCATCCCATGTGATGCCGTCTACACCAGTCAGACCGTCAAGGTTAATGTTCAGCATGGATTCCATCATCTTATCACACATTTCGGAAGGATCCATATCAGCTGTCAGTCCTGCATCCTCTGCTGCAAGTTTGATTGCATAGATAGCATCGTAAGCATCTGCTGCGAACTGAATCGGCTCAATACCGAATTCTTCTTCATATGCTTTGTTGAAATTCTGTGTCTTCTCATCAGAAGCGTCCGTAGCAAACGGTGTCAGCAGCATCAGTCCTTCTGCAAGAGATGTATCAAATCCGTCTACGCCCAGGATACCGTCCATACCGTCGCAGCCGAACCACTGCGGAGCAAATCCCATCTTGTCAGCCTGCTGCAGAATTGCAGATGCCTGCTGATAATAAATCGGAAGGAATACAAGCTCTGCGCCGGAATCCTTAGCTTTCTGAAGCTGTACGGAGAAGTCTGTCTTGTTGTCAGCCGTGAATGCCTCTGCCGCTACAATCTCAAGACCCTGGTTCTTAGCTTCTGCTGCGAAGCTCTGATAAATACCGCTGGAATATGTGTCGGAACTGTCATAAATTACGGCAATCTTTGTAGCAAGTCCCTTGGATGCTATATACTCTGCGGATTTAGTACCCTGTGCCGGGTCAGAGAAGCACAGACGGAATACGTTGTCATACGGAGCTACACAGTCCATAGATGTTCCGGACGGTGTGATCTGGAACATATGATCATTTGCTGTCTCAGCGGAAACTGCTGTGCAGGCTCCGGATGTAACAGCACCCATTACCATCTGCATGCCCCAGTCCTTCAGTGAGTTGTAAGCATTGACTGCTTTCTCTGCATCAGCTTCATCGTCCTCACACTTGAACTCTACCTGCATGCCGTTGATACCGCCCTCTGCATTGATCTCCTCAACTGCAAGCTGTGCGCCGTTGTTGACTGCTTCACCGTATGCCGCGTTGTCGCCGGTCAGCGGTCCCATGCAGCCGATTTTTAAGGTTCCCTCAGAGCTTCCGCTGTCGCTGCTGGAGCTCTGTGCGCTGTTGTCGCTTCCTGTTGTCTTTTCCTCACCGCAGCCTGCAAATACTCCTGCGGTCATTGCCGCAGCAAGCGCAAGGCTTAAAAACTTTTTCATCTTTTTCATTAATCTTCTCCTCCTCAAATTCAATAATTTTTTCACTTGCCAAACATAATACCCTTAAAATCTTTGTTTGTCAATGAAAAACGCAAGAATTTTCATTTCTTTCCGGATCATTTCAAATGTTCCAGTCTTTCGATACGGTTTAGGATCGTACGCCGCTTCTCATCGAAAAGCAGTTCTTTATTATAGCGGTAATATCTCTCGCATGCGCATTCCTGCAGGAAACGCACACTCCAGGCATTCAGATTCAGCTCTGTGATAAACCTGACCATCTCCTGGCTGCTGCCGAATGCAGCTTCCATGAAGTCAAACGCCCTCTCAAGGAGCACTCCTGTCTCCTGCATCGCAGCTTCAAGATGCGATACCTCCTCTGCAAAAGCTGTCTCAGCATGATCCGCATCTGCTGCAGCATGCGCAAGCCACGATGCAATCTGCATAAGCCGTTTTCCAGACTCACGGTCCAGAAGTCTTGCTTTTTTCTTCGAACGGTATTCCTCCTCTGTATCCGTTGCGAGAATTTCCAGAAGTTCAGATGCATCCTGCCCGTTTCCAATGCCCTCTTTCCAGAGTTTCATCTTTTCATGCAGCACTGTCAGATATTCCTCCTGCAGGCAAAAGTTCCTCATCGCACCGGTTACTTTTGCAGTCAGCACACTGATAACGCTGAGTTTCTCATCAAACGGCGCATGGGCAAGTTTTTTGAGCAGCAGCGCGTCAATTTCTCCCTCTTCCAAAACAGCACAGAGCATCTCGTCAGCCTGATATTTTCGGTAAAGATCGAGATAGTTCGCGAAATCTCTCGCCGTGCGGGGATGCTGGATATATTGCTGCACAACCTCCACATCCGCGCTCTTTCCAAGTCTGTCATATACTTTTAACAGGCCCGACAGGTCTTCCCAGCCTCGAGGCGTGGCAAAAAACGTTCCGTCTACTGTGGTCTCCATCTGGTAAAAGGATGATACGCGTGCGTCAAGGTATGAGATCACCGCCGGATGGACTCCGTTTTCCAGAGCATATGATTTCCAGACCTCGAAATCAGGCTCCACAGGAATTTTCTTGACCCGGTCAAGCGTGACAATATCCAGTTCCCGTACGGATTTATTATATTCCGGCGGATTTCCGGCAGCCGCAATAATCCATCCCTCCGGAACAGCATGGCTTCCAAATGTTTTGCACTGCAGAAACTGCAGCATAGCCGGCGCGAGTGTCTCAGAAACACAGTTGATCTCGTCTATAAAGAGTATGCCTTCAGACAGTCCTGTTTCTTCCATGGTATTGTAAACAGAAGCAATGATCTCGCTCATCGTGTATTCCGTCACGGAGTATTCCCTGCCGCCGTATGATTTTTGGGATATAAACGGCAGACCGATTGCACTCTGACGTGTATGATGCGTAATGGTGTAAGATACCAGTGCAATGCCGCACTCCCGCGCAATCTGCTCCATGATCTGTGTCTTTCCGATTCCGGGTGCTCCCAAAAGCAGAATAGGGCGCTGCCGGATGACCGGTATCAGATATTCTCCGTATTCATCTTTTTTCAGGTACGCTTCCACTGTATCCCTGATCTCTTGCTTTGCGCGCTTGATGTTCATATATGTCTCTCCTTTTGTTCTTTTCTCAGATCCTCCGGTTCCAGAATCAGCTTGATTGCCCACGGCGGCACATCAATATCGCGGTAGTCCTCCTGCATGAAAATAAACGCCGTCTCATACATCGGTCTCTTTGCGGGAAATGTACCGTACCCGTCGGTAAAATATATCAGTCCGCGCAGGTTTGTGAAGGTCCTCTGCGCAATCAGCGTATTTACGTACGCAAATACCGGACGAAAATCGGTTCCTCCCATACCTTTTACCGTAAAATGATTCATATATTGCTCGAGGTCTTTGCCGCTGCGGATGATCACATCTTCCTGAATCTTTTCATCACACTGGATGATGTGTATATTTACTTTTCTGAAAAAACTCTCCGACTCACTTAAGACTCCGTACGTCTCCTGCAGAAACAGACGGATCAGATCGCCTTTGCATGACATCGATGTATCCACGGCTATCACAAAGTCCTCTACCTTGTGCACCTCACGGGTCTCCTGCGGCTCAATCAAAGGCATGTTGCCGTAGAGCTGCATGCCGTAATGATAGAAAATGTAGTCAAAGCTGTCCGGATCCGCATGCAGTTCTTCTTTCAGCACAGAAAATTTCTTCAGGAATTTCCTATAGTCGTACCGCGGGCGGTTCTCCACACGCAGTTCATCCAGCATGGTTTTTCCGCCGCCTGCGCTCTCCTTGGAAAGTGTCTCCATATCCGTCTGCATTTTCTCCCGGACATCTTCCCATTGCTTTCTCTGACGCTGCGAGCGCGGCGTTTTCTCTCCCTCCCAGAGGCTGTGGCTGTCACAGCAGAATTCCTGTGCAAGCTCCAGAAGTTCTCTTGTTGTATACTGCTCCTGTTCCAGATATTTCAGCACTGCTTCTGCTGTTGGAACAGCGCAGAAATTCTCAAGGCGCAGATAAAATTCTCTGCGTCTTGCGCGCACCGGCAGGTGGACACACCCGGTGTACAGGTGGTCGATGACATATTCTGCCGCAGCATCGCAGGCAATCTGCCAGCGCAGTTCCTGCGGATCTTTTTTCTTAAAGACATGTCCGAACAGACAGTGCAGTGTGACATGCAGGCAGGCGCGGTTTACATGAACACTGCCTGTGCGGTAAAGCGCAAGCACTGTATCCGGCTTATAAAACAGATTTTCTCCGTCAGTGCCGAATCCGGGAAACGCGGAGTCCGGCTGCCGGCGAAGGAGGTGAAGCGCTGTATCAAGGTAACGCATCCCCAGGTAGAGCTGCGAAAGGGTATCCTCCCAGATATCGGATGCAATCTGATTTTTTTCCAGCTCCATGCGGATCTGCTCCTGCATGATACTCATAATGTTCTCCTCCTTTTTCTACAGCGAAAAACGGCTTCGGATATCTGCCTTTTGGGGCGTGCATTCCCCGAAGCGCTCTCTTTTATATTCCTGTATCCGGCTCACTGCCTGAGCATCACCGGCCCTCTGTGCTTCCGTAAGCAGCAGAGGCAGCTTTGCCTCATCGGGCCTGATCTCTGTAAGCAGCAGCTTCACCGCGTCAGGATTGCCGCATGTAAGTGCATATCGGATTGCTGCAGTCAGATGCTCGTGCAGAAAGCCGGCATACTGTGTTCTCGCCTTCTCAGAAAGTTCCAGAGGGTACATCAGACGGCTCATGCTTAATTCAGCCAGAAGTTTTTCGTCTTCCTGCGCCTTTGCAAGTGCGAAGCATCTGTCATATTCGGCGAACTGCAGCTTTTTCTGCACAAAGCAGTTCCGATACTGCATGCCGCTTCCATGCAGATGCGTCACGATTATTCTCGCCGGTGTGTTCTCGACTCCCTCCTCGAAAAACTCCGGAAAAAGCAGATTTGCCTTTCCTCTGTCTGAGATATACGCAACGCGCATCTCCTCCGGCAGTTCCATCAGAATTTCGCGAAGGCACGTCGTCTCATCCTCCTCCATGCGCACAGTCAGCTTTCTCACTCTGTGACAGCCGGTAAATGCTCCTGCGCCTATATCCCTCAATCTGCCCGGAAATTCCAGGCTCTCAAGCTCCCGGCAATTATAAAATGCATATCTGCCGATCCTGCTGATTCCTCCCGGCAGTATTACTTCCCGGATGGTATCACTGCTGCCGCTGCGCTCCGGAGAAAACGCGTATTCCCCGATCGCAGTTACCGTCACGCCGTCAATCTCCTCAGGGACTTCCGCTACTCCTCCACCCAGCCACCGAAGAATCCGGGCACCGTGCTGGGTGATATTATATTCAAAAGCTCTGTTTATTTTACTCATTTTTCTGTCCTGCATCAAAAATGCTGCCGCACCATCTCTTTCCGGGTGCGACAGCGTGTGTTTACTTTTATGTTTTCCAGGCGCCGATTACTGCTGTTTTTCCTCGTCACCAACGTGGAATCTCTTCTTCAGTGCCGGAATCTGTTCATTCATCAGAATCAGGTTAAAACCGAATGGATTGATCGCAAAGCCCTGCGCATCCTTAATCTGATACTTCTCAAGTTCTGTGAACGGAACAATCAGGCTGCGGAGCTTTTTGCCTCTGGCAAACTTCTGCAGTTCCAGCGGATCTGTAAAGATCGGAAGGAAAATATTTCCGTTATTATCTTTTATGTAAGGAACCTTTAAGTTCTCCTTTTTGACCTCTCCGCCTTCCGGAACATCCCCCATGTCCAGAGCCAGAAGATATCTGCTCTTCACCGTGTTTGCAGCCATCTCCTCTTCCATCTCCTGGATATTGGCTGTGCGCTCCTCTTTCTTGAGCGGACGGCGCATCTCCTGCATGTAGTAAATACCGCTCAGCTGCAGCTGAGGATTCATCAGCGGTCTCTTTTCCTCAGGGATCTTGGAGTAATCCGGCTGTCTTACAATATCCGTAAGCTCCAGTTCCATTTCTCCCTCAGCATCAATCAGCATTACGGAATTCACCCCGATTGCAAACATACCGATAAAGAATCCCAGCATCTGCGGCTTTTTGATCTCTGCTGCCATAAGAAGATACTTCTGTTCCGTATATTTCTTTGCGTACTCCTGCACTTTATCTTTATCAGTAAATACCCAGACCTGGTCATTGAAGCTCTCCGGGTCACATGTCACAAACGGCATCTTCGTCATCTGGGAATATAAGACATACATCTGCTCCAGCTGCTGCAGTTCCTGCACTTTCTTCTTTGTTTCTTCCGTTAACATATTAAATCCCATACCTCTCATTCACGTCATTCTCCTGCCGGCCGGCATGCAGGTTTTCCTGCGATTGCCCTGCACGGCATCTCCTTTATAGTATACTTCCTTATGTCTTTCTTGGCAATCACAATTTTCTCCGGGATCACCCCAGAACAGCTGAAAGATACACCGGCTGATGATCCGTGTATTCAAAGTCCACGTTAATAACCTCCACGCTTTTTACCGTCACATTCGGCGAGACTATAAAGCCGTCTATCACATACATCTGAGACGTCTCATAATCGCCGGTATACGGTGCGTTCAGCAGACGGCACGTCGGATAATTATCAGCTACCGCAAACGAAAATCCCTCCGGCAGATCCTCCTCCCAGATTGTACCCGGTACCCAGTACTGCGTATTTTGGATGGGATATTTGCTGACCTGCTCAAATGTCTGGTTAAAATCCCCGCCCGCAATTACGTAATTGCCTTTCTCATATTCCTTCTCAAGCAGCTCGGCAAGCATACGGCTCTGGGCGGCTTTTCCCTCCCCATTGTCATACGCTTCAAGATGAAGATTATAAAACACAAGTTCCTTATCCGTTCCCTCAACCGGTATTCTTGTCTCCAGCAGACATCTCTTTAAATTGCAGGTGCGGACCGGCCAGGAAAACGGAACCGGCAGAGAAATCCGGTTTGCCTGCGAAACCTGATACTCCGAGATTGTCACAAGTCCGCTCTCCACTTTCCCGATCGGGGGCAGCGGATACGGTACAAAATCACACTTGTAATTGAGTGCGGCCATTCCGGAAAGTCCGAGTGTTTCCTCATAATATGCCTGTTCGTCAATGCCGAATGTGCGTGCAGAATCAAAGTCCACTTCCTGAAGGCAGTAAATCGCTGCCGGATACTGCTGCAGCGTCTCTGCGATACCCGCAAGGTTTTCTTCAACCTTTGCTCTGCTCTTTGGATTTACTTTTGTTCCTCCATCCATAAAGAAATCGGCACTTCTGTCAAGACCTGCATACCCGGTGTTATACGTCAGGATTGACAGCTCTTCTCCCTGCTTCAGGGCACGTTCTCCTCCTGCCGGCCGGATGCTCTCCACCTCGTCCGGACGATACTCTCTAACCGTATAATACGTCAGCACACCGGCTGCTGCAGC
>CALWBA010000154.1 GCA_944375815.1 uncultured Lachnospiraceae bacterium
ATAATTTCTGCAGTATGCATAAAAGAATAGTTGACTAATTAAAAAAAGTGTTCGAAATTACATATCTGTTGGAAATAGTTATAAAACAGAACTAAAAAACTGGAGAAACTTTGATTTTCTCTTGAAAAACTGTTTTTTCAGGGGTATTATATATTAGTCGACTAACAGAAAGGAGGGAACACCAGGATGAGAATGACGGAAATCGACGGGATACAGTCCAGGCTTATACAGATATCACACATACATTTTCCCAAGCTTTTCCGACAGTTTGGCAGCCTGGGCATTCATCCCAGTCAGTGCGGGATGCTGTGGATTCTGCACCGGGAGAATGGACTGAGCCAGAGTGAACTGGCAAAGCGTCTGAAAATCAAGCCGTCCACAGTTGCAGTATCCATCCGGCGAATGGAAAAAGCAGGATTTCTTGAGCGGAGAGCAGATAAAAAAGATCTGCGAAGAAACTGCATTTATCTGACTGACCGCGCACAGGAAATACTTGAAAAGTCCAAAGAGATCTACAGGGAGAATGAAAAAATCATGACAGAAGGGATCTCTGAGGCGGAGCAGTATCTGCTGATACGCCTTCTGAACCAGATCATCGAAAATCTGGAACGAGCTGAACCGTCCGGCTGTGAGGGTTACTGTCAAATAGAAATGTTAAAGGAGGATGAACCGTATGCTTAAAATGCTGAAGCGGCTCAAAGGCAGCCTTGTTTTTGTCTTATTGATTTTTGTGCTGCTGTTTGTACAGGCATACTGCGATCTGTCACTGCCGTCTTATACGTCCCAGATCGTGGATGTGGGAATCCAGCAGAAAGGTATTGAGGATGGAGTTCCCGATAAGATCAGGGAATCTTCGCTGAATATGCTGATGGCATTTATGAGTGAGGATGACCGTGCAGCCGTTGAGGAATGTTACACCAAAGACGGCGATATTTACAGAAGAAACGATATTACAAAAGAGGAACGGGAGAAGTTAAACGACATCTTCGGCATTCCCATGATGATTGTATCTCAGATGGAGACAATGCCCGCACAGGCGCAGTCGTCTGCAGAGGGTGCTTCGCAGATGGCAAATGCACAGGAGCAGATAAAAGCGGCAGAAGAACAGATTGCCGCGATGCCGGAGAGCGTACTCACACAGGCTGCGGCATCTTATGTCTATGATGAATATAAGGCAATGGGCATGGATGTTGATAAGATTCAGATCGAGTATGTACTGTTTTCCGGACTGCAGATGCTCGGCATGGCGCTTGTCATTATGATTGCGTCTGTCTGCGTAACATTCCTTTCCGCGAGAGTAGCCGCAACACTGGGACGCAATCTGAGAGATCAGATCTTCGGAAAAGTTATCTCTTTTTCCAACGGCGAGATGGATAAGTTTTCCACCGCATCTCTGATTACCAGAAGTACAAATGATATCCAGCAGGTACAGCTGCTTTTTGCAATGATTTTCCGTATTGTGCTCTATGCTCCGATCCTCGGAATCGGCGGTGTGATCAAAGTTCTTGACACAGAGGCTTCCATGACATGGATCCTGGCGCTGGCAGTAGGACTGATCCTGGTGCTTGTTCTTGTGCTGATGAGTGTTGCAATGCCGAAATTCAAGAAACTGCAGACATTGATCGACCGCCTGAATCTCGTATCCAGAGAGATTCTGACGGGTATTCCGGTTATACGTGCATTCAGCCGTGAAAAGCACGAGGAGGAGCGCTTTGAAGAAGCAAACATCCGCCTGACAAAGACCAACCTTTTCGTAAACCGTACCATGACATTTATGATGCCTTCGATGATGCTGATTATGAACGGCATTACCGTACTGATTGTCTACAGCGGCGCTTATGCCATAGATGACGGCAAGATTCAGGTCGGATCCATGATGGCATTCATCCAGTATGCGATGCAGATTATCATGTCCTTCCTGATGATTACCATGATCTCGATTATGCTGCCAAGAGCCAGCGTGTCTGCGAAGAGAATTAATGAAGTGCTCGAGACAGATCCGCTTATTCACAATCCGGAGCATGCCGAGCAGGCAAAACCGGAACATAAGGGAGAGGTTGTCTTTGATCACGTTACTTTTTCCTATCCTGGAGCTGAGGAGAATATTCTGACGGACATCAGCTTTACGGCAGAGAAGGGTGAAACCGTAGCGTTTATAGGAAGTACAGGAAGCGGAAAGAGTACGCTTGTAAATCTGATTCCGCGTCTGTTTGATGTGACGGAGGGACGCGTACTGGTGGACGGCGTAGACGTCCGCAATATGGACCTTCACGACCTTCGAAGCCGTCTGGGATTTGTACCGCAGAAAGGGGTGCTTTTCTCGGGAACCATCGCGTCAAACCTGCGCTACGGCAAGGATGATGCAACGCAGGAGGAGCTTGAGGATGCAGCGCGCATCGCTCAGGCCTCCGACGTCATTCTGGCGAAGGAAGAGCAGTATGAATCTCCGATCGCACAGGGAGGAACCAATGTATCAGGAGGTCAGAAACAGCGTCTCTCCATTGCGCGTGCGATTGCGAAAAAGCCGGAGATCTTTATTTTCGATGACAGCTTCTCAGCACTGGATTTCAAGACTGACCTGACACTTCGTCAGGCGCTTAAGCGCGAGACAAAGGACGCAACGACTCTGATCGTGGCACAGCGTATCAGCACGATCCTTCATGCGGACAAGATTCTTGTACTGGATGAGGGACGCGTGGCAGGTATGGGAACACATGAGGAGCTGCTGAAGAACTGCGAGGTTTACCGGCAGATCGCTCATTCTCAGTTATCAGAGGAGGAATTAGCGCATGAGTAATCATAGAGGTCCCATGGGGCACGGGGGAAGGATGGCCGGAGAAAAGGCCAAAGACTTCAAAGGCGCCATGAAGAAAATCGTAAAATATATGAGCCGCTATAAATTCCGGCTGATCCTGATGTTTATTTTTGCCATTGCCGGAACTGTTTTTAATATTGTAGGACCGAAGATCCTCGGAAAGGCAACGACAGAGCTTTTTAACGGTCTGGTTGCAAAGGTAGGCGGCACAGGCGGTATTGACTTTGGAAGAATCGGAGAGATTCTCGCGTTTCTGATGTGCCTGTATGTGGTGAGCGCAGTCTGTTCTTTCGTACAGGGCATGATTATGACGGGCATCTCCAACGATGTCAGCTACAACCTGAGAAAGGATATTTCAGGCAAGATGAACCGTCTGCCTATGAAATATTATGAGAGCAGACCGTACGGTGAGGTTCTCTCCCGCATTACCAATGATGTCGATACGCTGCAGATGGGACTGAACCAGAGCATCACCCAGCTGACCACATCCGTGACGATGCTGATCGGTGTGTTTGTTATGATGCTGAGCATTAATGTATGGATGACAGTTGTAGCGCTTCTGATTCTGCCGGTATCCATGGTGATAATCGGAATGGTTATGAAGCGTTCTCAGAAATATTTCCAGGCACAGCAGAGATATCTCGGTGAAGTCAACGGCCAGGTTGAGGAAATTTACAGCGGACATAACGTTGTAAAATTATTCAATAAGGAGACGGATGTAACGGCAACTTTTGAGGAGACAAATAAGAAACTGTATGAGTCAGCATGGCGTTCTCAGTTCTTCTCCGGAATGATGATGCCGATCATGCAGTTTGTCGGAAATCTCGGCTATGTGGTTGTCGCGCTGCTGGGAGGCTATCTGAGCATTAAAGGTGCGATTGAAGTCGGAGACATTCAGTCTTTCTTCCAGTATATCCGTAACTTTACCCAGCCGATCCAGCAGATTGCACAGGTCAGCAACATGCTGCAGTCCTCTGCCGCTGCCGCTGAGCGTGTGTTTGAATTCCTGGAAGAGCCGGAGGAAGATCAGACGGTTGAGAATCCGGTATCGATTCAGGGACTCGAGGGCAATGTACAGTTCGAACATGTATCCTTCGGATATGATCCTGAGCAGATTATTATCCATGATTTCTCCGCAGATGTAAAGGCGGGGCAGAAGATAGCAATTGTCGGACCGACCGGTGCCGGCAAGACCACGATGGTTAAGCTGCTGATGCGCTTCTACGATGTGAACAGCGGATCCATCAGAATCGACGGACACGATCTGAGAGATTTCAACCGAAGCGATCTGCGTGAGATGTTCGGCATGGTGCTCCAGGATACCTGGCTGTATAACGGAACCATCATGGAGAATATCCGCTACGGACGCCTGGATGCCACGGATGAGGAAGTCATTGCGGCAGCAAAGGCGGCACATGCCCACAGATTTATCATGACAATGCCTGAGGGATATAATACAATCCTGAACGAGGAGACAAGCAATATTTCCCAGGGACAGAAGCA
>CALWBA010000155.1 GCA_944375815.1 uncultured Lachnospiraceae bacterium
GTACAGGCAGCGCAGGATAACAGTCCGTACAAAATGGAAATTGAAAGCGGACTACAGGGTGTCATACGAAGCACTGATTTTTTGCCGGTTCAGATTGATATTACATCTGATGAGGATTTTAGGGGAAGTGTGGAGATTCCCTGCAGCGTCCGGGCCTGGTATGCTGATACAAATAGTGTGCTTCTGGATGCTCTGCTCCCGGATATTAACTCAGAGGATATTGGGAGACTAAAAAAGCGTGATTATACATACCGCAAACAGATCGAGTTAAGCGCAGGGGAGAGCATACATGTAACTTTTAATGTCGCTGTACCGGATACTATGCAGGAACTTACAGTGCGGCTTTTGAATGAAGACGGAGCCATCGTGAAGGAGCAGACTTCCCTGTTGGATGAAAACCGATACAGCCAGCGCATCATTGTCGGTGTGGTATCTTCAGATCCTGCAACTGCGGAGAGCATTGAGGCACAGCAGTACGGAGAGAAGCTGCGCTATCCGGCAGATGTCATTGAAATGACTGCAGAGGAGATCCCTGCAGACATGCGTCTGCTCGAACAGATGGATGCGCTTGTGCTTATGGGTGTCAGCCTTCAGAATCTGCCAAAGACGGTGCAGATGTCACTCTATGAGTGGGAGCAGAGCAGGGAAAAGGGACTTATTCAGTCGGTGAGCTCCGAGGACGCGGTGGAGAAACTCAAAGAATACTTTACGGACGAGCGTGTCGCTGAGACAGGTGTGGTGATATCTTCAACGTCCGTGTCAAGTGACTTATCAAAAATTCCGGTGAAACAGCAGCCTTCCGTACTGCTGTATGGAACTGTTCTGATAGTATATGCTGTATTTGCGGGACCGGGACTGTATCTGATTCTGAAACGGCTGAAGAAACGATATTTTCTTTGGGTGGGGATCACTGCCTCTGCAGTAGGTTTTACTATTCTGATTGCAGTTCTGGGAAGCCAGACCAGAATGCGGGCACCCTTTATTTCCTATGCAGAGAAGTATGTACAGTCCGGAGAAAGTGTGGTCCGTGAGGTGAACTTCGGAATTCAGGCACCCTATAATCAGGGATACAGTCTCTATGTTGACAGCAGTTTTGATCTGGTGCCTGCAATGGAAGTCAATGATATGGAAGTGGTGAAAGAGAAAGCGGGGAAATCACAGGGAGAGAGTATAGATATTGAATACCAGGAAGGGTGTTATAAACTTTCAATGAAGCGAAATGCAGCATTTTCTCCGGAATATTTTACCATACACTGCCAGGAGAATATCATGGGCGGTATCACAGCTGAAGGAGGTATGACGGAAAAAGGGCTTTCGGGAAGTGTCAGAAATAATACTCCATACGGGATGAAAGATGTATTTTTGCTTATGCCCGAAAGTATTGTCTATGTAGGTGATCTGCCGAGCGGCAGAGAGGTTCTGCTCAAGGATTGTGAACGTTATACGTACAGCATCGGAGGGCTGAACAATTTCTTCGGAACAATTCCTGAGTTTGCCGGCAGAGAGGAGACAAAGTATCTGCAGGAAGTTCTGATGGATGAAATTTTCGATCTGTACCAGAACGGATCACTTAAAAGCTACGTATTTGGCGTCATGCAGAAAGAGGAAATGGATTTTCAGCTGGATTCCGGCTATAAAGCATACGGCTACAGTCTATACCGTGCAGCAGCGGATATCAGCTATCAGAGCGGAAATAAGATCTATTGTCCATTCGGCCAATATCGTATGCAGCTTTCTGACGGAGACTATATGGATCAGCAGTGGCCGGCCTCCTATTTGTCAACGGATGGAGAAATGACTGTTTACTATAGCTTAAAGAGTACGCTTAAGCAGATATGTGGCGAGGAAGCCAAGGTAACGGGAATTTCTATGTATATGCCCGATTTTGCCGAGAGTGACAGCCAGATTCCATGGAAAGGAACGGTATCTTTCTATAACCGCAGAAGAGGACAGTATGATCAGATTGCTCAATGGGAAGAGACTATGACGGAGGAGATGCTGGAGCCATATCTGGGCAGCGACGGTATGCTGATCGTAAAATATGAGAGTGCGTTTCTGACAGACAAAAAACGGAACGAGGACGACCAGATGATTATTCCAAGTATTAATTTATCAGGAGAGGTGACAGAAGATGCTGCGGATTGAGAATCTTTGCAGGCAGTTCGGCGATTTTACAGCGCTGGATCATTTGAATATGCAGGTGGATAAAGGCGAGCTGTTTGGCTTTGTGGGACCAAACGGAGCGGGAAAAACTACAACGATTAGAATTATCAGCGGTCTTTTGCGTGCTACCTCCGGGGAAGTATGGGTCAACGGAATGCGGACGAGCAGCAATACGAAGAAATTAAAGGAGTCCATCGGCTATGTTCCGGATAGCTTTGGAGTATATGACAATCTAAAAGTCAGCGAGTATCTGGAATTCTTCGCTGCAGCATATGGAATTTACGGGAAACAGGCTTCATGCCGCAGGGATGAGGTACTTGAAAAAGTAGGGCTTTTGCCGCAGCGTGAGATGATGGTCGATACCCTTTCAAGAGGGATGCAGCAGAGACTCTGCCTGGCACGTGCACTTATTCATCATCCGGACTTTCTGGTTCTTGATGAACCCGGTACGGGACTTGATCCGCGGACGCGCAGAGCGTTCCGCCAGACTTTGAAAGATTTATGCGAGGAGGGGTATACAATTCTTATCAGCTCGCACATCCTTACGGAATTATCCGATATCTGTACGAATATAGGAATTATTGATATGGGGAAAATGGTTCTGCAGGGGCAGATAGATGAGATTATGCTGTCCATCGAAGCCGCAAATCCGCTGTTAATTACAGTATTCAAGGATGTGGACAGAGCGGCGGAGCTGCTGCGCAGAAATCCTTTGGTCACCAGAATTTCAATCGATAAGAATAAGATAGCTGTGCATTTTACGGGAAGCAGAGAGGAAGAGGCAATGCTGCTTCGACAGCTCGTAGAGGAGCAGATTCCGGTTGTTTCCTTTATGCGGGAGCAGACAAGCCTGGAAACGCTTTTCTTCCATTTGACTGAACATGAAGAGGAGGTGTCTGTGTATGAATTTGAATCCGGTATTTGACAAGGAAATTAAAAGAAATTGCCGATCAATGAAGATTTCCTGGATTGTCTTTGGGTGCAATATGGTTCTGGGAATGATTGCGGTGATTTCTTTTCTTGGGGAGGGTGTAATTCATGGATATATGCAGGCCGGTCGGTATCGGATGCCTATTCGCTGCTATATGGTAATGGGATACGCACTTTTTCTGATGGTTTCTCTTCTGGTTCCGGGTATTACAGCAGGAAGTATTTCTCTGGAAAGAGAGAAGCAGACACTGGATGTTCTTCTGACTACGAATCTGAATCCATGGAAAATTATTACCGGAAAGCTGGAAGCGTCACTGAGCATGGTATTTCTGCTGGCTGTCTCTGCGATGCCTGCAGTGGCGCTTGTGATGGTTTTTGGAGGTGTAGAACTCTGGGATCTTCTGACACTTGTAGGACTTTTGGTCGTTTCGGGCATTTTCATTGGAAGCATTGGAATTCTCTGCTCCGTCATATTTAAGCGTACAACACTTGCAACACTGATGGCGTATGTACTTTTGATTTTCTTTGTGGCAGGCACAGCGGGGATTGTAATGATCGCTTCCCATATTAATATGCTGCAGCTGGAGGCAACAGGAATGTATGTGGGAGAAACCGATATAGGTCCGTTTATCTATCTGCTGTTGCTGAATCCGTTTGCGAGCTTTTTCTCACTTTTAAGTGGCCAGGTCGGAAACGGCAGAGAGATGCTGGATGTCTGTAATGCATTGGGAGATTATTCCGGTAATTTTGCGGTAAATCACTTTGCATTATTTTCTGCAGGAATACAGCTTGTTCTTTCCGGTGTATTGATCGCTTTGGCAGGAGCGCTTATGAATCCCATGAAGAAGAAATAATGCAGGATATGAAAAAACAGCAGATACGGCTGCGCGATTTGCAGATGCACAAGCGCAGCCCAGCCTGCAGGTGCCTTAAAATCCGGGGGAAATGGAGCTTTTTCAGGTACAATTAAAAAAAATAAAAAAATTTGAAAAAAACACTTGCATTTTTGGGAAACATAGTGTATTATAATCAAGCACGGCACGGTTCGTTGGTCAAGCGGTTAAGACGCCGCCCTCTCACGGCGGAAACAGGGGTTCGATTCCCCTACGAACTGCTCGGTTTATCCGAAGGCCTTACAGGCAGCGGAGAACCGGAAGAAAATACATACGGGATACGGTTCGTTGGTCAAGCGGTTAAGACGCCGCCCTCTCACGGCGGAAACAGG
>CALWBA010000156.1 GCA_944375815.1 uncultured Lachnospiraceae bacterium
GCTTGGCTTTTTTAAAGATAATGACAGTCCCCAGGATTGCTGCCTTACTCTGCAGCCGGTTCATCTGACAGAAAATTTTGTTCTGCCGCTGTCGCTGGGCAAAATGGAGCAGAAAATTTACAGCACAAAAACACAGACATACAGCGAAAAGGAAGCGAAAATACTTGCCGAAAAGCGGCTGGAGGCTTACTGCGCAAAACTGTCGAAAGAAAACATAGAGATTCTCGGACAGGATGTAAAAATCAGTGTGACGGAAACTTCATGTACAGCGCAGGGAACGCTGACGCTTCTTAAAGAAGCCATAAATTCACGTCCATGCCAGCTTGCGGAAGAAGCAGACGAATAAAAAGTAATTGTATTTTTTTGCATCAACCTGTATAATTTGAGTGTCGAAATTACGAAATGAAGGAGAAAGACATGAAGCGAAGGCAGAGGGAGAAGTACTATTTGGTCTTTTTTGCAGTGCTGTTTGCAGTGTGCTTTGTCGGATCGTTTGCGGTGGGGCAGTATCCGGTATCTGTCCGGGACATTCTGCAGATCCTCTGGTCGAAAGCTGCAGGAAATCCCGGTGACATAAATATGCAGGCAGAGATCGTTATCATAAACGTGCGTCTGCCGCGCGTGCTTGCGGCAGCGCTGATAGGGGCAAGCCTGTCCGCTGCAGGAATCTGCTATCAGGGTATGTTTCAGAATCCTATGGTATCCCCCGACGTTCTTGGCGCATCACAGGGCGCAGGATTTGGAGCCGCACTTGGCATTTTGCTGGGATGGAGCTACAGTGCAGTTACAGCCGGATCATTTGTGACAGGACTTCTGGCAGTGGTTCTCGTGCAGCTTGTCGCGCGGTTTGTGCGGCAGAACCCGGTACTTGGGCTTGTACTTGGAGGCATTATGATCGGCTCACTTTTTTCGTCAGCCATCTCCTTTGTGAAACTGGCGGCAGACCCGGATGATACACTGCCGGCAATCACATACTGGCTGATGGGAAGTCTTGCGTCGATTACAATGAAGGATGTGAAGTTTGCAGCAATCCCCATTCTGATTGGATTTGTCCCGATTCTGCTTCTGAGCTGGAAGATGAATATTCTGACACTTGGTGAAGAAGAAGCGCGTGCAATCGGCGTAAATACAGGGCGCATCCGCCTCTTTATCACAATTGGTGCTACACTTATAACAGCGGCGAGCGTCTCGATCAGCGGCATGATCGGCTGGGTAGGCCTTGTGATCCCTCACTTTGTGCGCATGATGATCGGGTGCGATTACCGCAAAGCGCTGCCGGCATCCATGCTTCTGGGGGCAAGTTTTCTTATGGTTGTTGACAACTTTGCACGTACGCTTGCTTCCTCGGAGGTACCCCTTGGCATTCTGACGTCGTTTGTGGGTGCACCGTTCTTCTTATATCTGATGATTCGGGAGGGAAAGCGCGCATGAAGATGGAGATAGAAAATCTTACTTTTTCCTATGGTTCCCATGAGGTATTAAAAGGGCTCACCTTTACGGTTACAGAGGGAGAACTTTTATGTATTCTCGGACCGAACGGTGTGGGAAAAAGCACACTTTTTCGCTGCCTGCTCGGGCTTCAGAGGGGATGGAAGGGCAGTATATGCATAGACGGGGAGGATATCCGGAGGCTTACGGCACGTCGAACTGCACGGTATCTGGCATATATTCCGCAGTATTCCAGCCCTGTATTTTCTTACACCGTATTCCAAATGGTTTTAATGGGGACAACCTCTCAGATGGGAATGTTCTCTTCTCCGGGGAAAAAAGAGGAAGAGCGTTCTCTTGCAGCACTTGAGGCGCTCGGTATCGGATATTTAAAGAACAAGCGGATCGGGGAGATCAGCGGCGGCGAACGTCAGCTTGTACTGATTGCGCGTGCAATTGCGCAGGACGCGCAGCTTCTGATCATGGACGAGCCGACGGCAAATCTTGACTATGGAAATCAGGTGCGAGTTATGCAGGTCATTGGAGAGCTGGTGCAGCAGGGGTATTCTATTGTAATGTCCACGCACAATCCCGATCATGCTTTTTTGTACGGCACACAAGTGCTGATGCTGAAGGATGGAGCCGTGATAAGCCAGGGCACGCCCAGAGAAGCACTGACAGAGGAAGTGCTGCACAGAGCGTATGGAGTGAAGATTGGCATTCATACATTTTGGGAAGATGACAGAGAGTATCATCTTTGCGTGCCGAAGGCACGCGGGATAAGAAAGGATTAGAAGGAGGAAAATAGAATGAGAAATACAAAACGATGGATGGCAGTGGTTCTGGCGGCAGTGATGGTAAGCGCTGCTGCGGGCTGCGGCGCGAAGGCTGAAAGCCAGAAGAGCGAACCGCAGACGACAGAAGCACCAGCTCAGGAGGCTGAGGATACTCCTGAGGCAGAAGAGACGAATACAGATGGGGAGACTACGACCGTTTTCACGGATTCGCTGGGGCGCGAGGTGGAGATCCCGGCAGAGATTACAAGGATAGCTCCTTCCGGCAATCTGGCACAGATGATTTTATACAGTCTTGCACCGGACCTGATGGTGGGATGGAGCGCTGATCCGGGCGAGGACATGACTTCGTATTTTCCGGATGAGTATAAGAATCTGCCCGTTTTCGGAACATTTTATGGCAAGAAAGCAACTCTGAATAAGGAGGCCCTGATTGCGGCAGAACCGCAGATCATTATTGATATGGGTGAGATCAAGGGAAATATGGCCGAGGATCTGGACTCTCTTCAGGAACAGCTTGGTATCCCGGTCATTTTCATCAAAGCTGAGCTCGCTGACAGCGGCGAGGCATACCGTGTGCTCGGCAGTCTGCTGGGTGCTGAGGACCGTGCCGAGGAGCTGGCAGCCTACTGTGATGAGACGATCAGCGAAGCGCAGGAAAAAGCGGCATCAATTGCGGAGGAGGACCGCGTGAGCGTATATTACGGCGGCGGATCGGACGGACTGAGCGCAAATCCGGCAGACTCCTCACACGGAGAGGTAATCAATCTGGTAGGCGGCAAAAATGTCGTGGAGACCGACTTTGACTCCGGTGCGAACCAGGCGAATATGGAACAGCTGATGCTCTGGAATCCTGATGTGATCCTTTTTACTGAGGAGGGGGCATATGATACGGTTCAGCAGGACGAGACGTGGAAGAGTCTTCCGGCGGTCGCAAACGGCAATGTCTATGAGGTACCGTCTATCCCATATAACTGGATCGACCGTCCGCCGGCAGTAAACCGCATTCTGGGTGTGAAGTGGCTTGGAAATCTGCTTTATCCGGATGTATTTGATTATGATATGACCGCGGAAGCACAGGAATTCTATAAGTTGTTCTACCGTTATGACCTCCCTGAAGATGAGGCGGCAGAGCTGATGGCGCTGTCCACATATAAAAAGTAAGGGAAAAGAAAGGAATCTGACAGCAAGATGAGCAGTACAATCATTGAAAAGGTCATCGACCTGCCCGCAGAGTATGCGGGAAACATTTTTGGACAGTTTGACGCTCACATGAAGCTTCTTGAGCGGACACTGCGTGTAACACTGGTATTTCGTGACGGGGTATTAAAAATTGTGGGACCGCAGGCGGCCGCGGCGAAGGCAGAGTCTGTGATACGCGAGCTTTTAGAGCTGGCTAAGCGGGGAAATACCATTACCATGCAGAATGTGACATACGCACTGTCTCTTACTATGGAGGAAAGCAGCGGATCCCTTGTGGAGATGGACCGCGATCTGATCTGTCATACAATCAACGGCAGGCCCATCAAACCAAAGACGCTTGGACAGAAAAAATATGTTGACGAGATCCGAAGTAAGATGATTGTCTTCGGCGTGGGGCCTGCCGGAACCGGAAAGACATATCTGGCAATCGCGATGGCCGTAACTGCATTCAGAAATGATGAAGTCAGCAGAATTATCCTGACGCGTCCGGCAATTGAAGCGGGAGAAAAACTGGGATTTCTGCCCGGAGATCTGCAGAGCAAAGTCGATCCGTATCTGCGTCCGCTATACGACGCGCTGTATCAGATTATGGGTCCGGAATCCTTTGCAAAGAATATGGAGAAGGGACTGATTGAGGTGGCGCCGCTTGCCTATATGCGCGGACGCACGCTCGATAATGCTTTCATTATTCTTGACGAGGCGCAGAACACGACGCCGGCACAGATGAAGATGTTTCTGACGCGTATTGGATTCGGTTCAAAAGTTATCGTGACAGGTGATTCCTCGCAGAAAGATCTGCCGCACGGAACAAAGTCAGGACTTGAGGTAGCGGAGCAGGTATTAAAGAAGATTGAAGATATTGCGTTCTGCCAGCTTACGAGCAAGGATGTCGTACGCCATCCGCTCGTGCAGAAGATTGTGCAGGCGTATGAAGCATATGAGAAAAAGCCGCGGAATACCCGCAGCACACGCAGATAAAGTCAGGAGAATGAGTATGACGGTTCAGATAGAGAATGAAAATGAGTATCGCTTTGATTTTCCGTATGAGGACGTAGCGCGCCGTGTAATCGATCAGGTGCTTACCATGGAGAAGTGTCCTTATGAGGCAGAGATAAATCTGGTACTGACCGGCAGCGAGGAGATACGGGAAATTAACAGGCAGTTTCGCGGAATTGACAGAGAGACAGATGTTCTCTCGTTTCCAATGCAGGATTTTCCTGCCCCTGCGGAGTATGATTTCCTTGAGGATGAGGAATCCTTTGACGCCTTTCATCCCGATACAGGAGAACTGATGCTGGGAGATATTATGATCAGCGTGCCCCGTGCGATCGAACAGGCGGAGCAGTTCGGTCACGGACTGATGAGGGAGTATGCATTTCTGATTGCGCACAGCATGCTGCACCTGCTTGGCTATGATCATATGGAGCCCGATGAGGCGCGGGTCATGGAGGCAAAACAGGCAATGGCACTGGAAGCGCTTGGCATTACGAGATAGGCATAAGATTTGATTTTCTGACCGATACTATGAGAAAAAGGATGGTTGCAGATGAGACGGAGATTTTCTTATAGTATCGGTTTTTTGTGTGCTGCGGCACTGCTGAGCACAGGATATTATATAAGTTACGATGCATCTTCGGAGGGAAATACCGAATACAGCATTGAAGCGGATACCAGCAGTGCGCCGCGCTATGTACTGCGTGTAAGTGAAGGGCGTGTATGCGCGTATCGAACCGAGGACGGAAGTCTGTATGAGAGCACTTCCATCGAGGCGAGAACACTGCCGCGGAGCATCCAGGAGGCGCTAGCGGATGGGATTTATCTCAAAAGCGAGGTGGAATTATACAGTTTTCTGGAAAGTTATACTTCCTGAAGGCAGTATAGCTCTTGTACTTGGGAAAAAACTGTTGTAAAATAGTATCTAACCGTTTTGAAAAACGGCAGGATACTTTTGAGGAGGAAGTTATGAATTTTCGGGAGCGATTAAAAGATAAAAAGAGGATTGTTATCAAGATCGGATCGTCCTCTCTGACACATAAGGAAACCGGAAAGCTCGATCTGGTAAAGCTTGAGATACTGGTGAGGGAATTAAGCGACCTGCGCAATCAGGGCAAGGAGATTGTGCTTGTATCCTCCGGAGCCATCATGGTGGGAAGCCATATGCTCGGGCACACCGGCAAGCCGCAGAATATCGCTGAAAAGCAGGCATGCGCGGCAATCGGACAGGCGAAGCTGATGATGATATATCAGAAGCTTTTTTCAGAATACAATCAGATTGCAAGCCAGATTCTGATGACAAAGAATACCATGGTGGACAATTTAAACCGCAGAAATGCAAAGAACACATTTGAGGAGCTTCTTCGTATCGGAAGCATACCGATTGTCAATGAGAATGATACGATCGCAACATACGAGATTGAGTTCGGCGATAATGATACCCTGTCTGCAGTCGTTGCAGCGCTGATCGGCGCAGATCTGCTGATCCTGCTGTCAGATATTGACGGGTTGTTTACGGATGATCCGCATGCAAATCCGGAAGCAAAGTTTATAGACGTTGTGGAACATCTTGACAGTCATCTGATGCAGATGGGAAAATCAACTTCTACCAGCAATGTAGGTACGGGCGGCATGGCTACGAAGCTGACTGCTGCACAGGTGGCTACAAGCGCCGGCGCGGATATGGTTATCGCCAACGGAAATGATATTCATGTGATCCACAAGATCATGCAGGGCAGAAACCACGGAACACTATTCCTGGCGGATAAAAAAGAGGAATTTTTCCTCATTGACTTTCTGGAGAAAATGTAAAAAGGAGTACAGGTAAGAAATGGAACAGGCTAAAATTGACCGCATCAATGAACTGGCGCGTAAGCAGAAAACAGTGGGCCTTACAACTGCAGAAAAGGAAGAACAGCAGAAGCTGCGCAGGGAGTTCATCGCTACAATCCGAATGAATCTGCGCACGCAGCTTGACAACATTGATCTGCAGCAGGAGGATGGCTCCATCATCAACCTGGGTGAGAAATATGGAAACAAAACAAAGCATTAGAAAACAGGTACGCCGTTTAAGAGACCAACAGACGGCAGTAGAGATCGAGGAGAAAAGCCGTATGATCTGTGAGTGTATTGCCGGCACAGAGCAGTTTCAGAAGGCAGAATGCATTTATACATATGTTGGGTGTAAAAATGAGGTGATGACTCAGCCCCTGATCGAAACGGCATGGAAGCTTGGCAAGCGTGTGGCTGTGCCGAAAGTCTGCGGCAGGGATATGATATTTGGCGTACTTACGAATTTTGAGCAGCTGGAAGAGGGCTATTTCGGAATTCCTGAGCCGACAGAACTGATTCCGGCAGAAGATGAATATGCTCTGATGATTATGCCGGGCGTTGCGTTTGACCGTATGCGCCGACGCGTAGGATACGGCGGCGGCTTCTATGACCGCTACCTGGCTGCCCATACGCATCACATGACGATTGCAGCCGCATTTGAATTTCAGTTATTTGAGGAAGTGCCGTGGGAGGATACGGATATTCTTCCGCAGATGCTGGTGACAGAGAGCGGTATTTATAAATAGCCTGCAGGGCTGGGAAGAGAGGTATACATATGCTGGAACAAATCGGACAAAGGGCTAAGGCTGCGGAGCCGGTGCTGCGTACACTGTCAACGCAGACAAAGAACGATCTGCTTATTAAGGCTGCAGAGCAGCTGATATCAGACAGTGAGAAGATTATTGCGGCAAACGAAATTGATATGGCAGAAGGTGAGAAGGCGGGTATGTCATCCGGACTTCTGGACCGTTTAAAGCTTACAAAGGAACGTATTGCAGGCATGGCCGAGGGGTTGACGCAGCTTGCGGCACTGGATGATCCGATCGGGGAAGTGCTTGGCATGAAAAAGCGTCCGAACGGACTTCTGATCGGGCAGAAGCGGGTACCGCTCGGTGTAGTCGGAATTATCTATGAGGCACGTCCCAATGTAACAGCGGACGCATTCGGATTGTGCTTTAAGACGGGGAATGCCGTAATTTTAAAGGGCGGCAGTGATGCGATTCACTCAAATATCGCAGTTGTGGAGTCACTGCAGGCAGCTCTTGAAGCGAGCGGTCTTCCGGTGGACGCCCTGCAGCTGATTACTGATACTTCCCGTGAGACAACCACAGCATTTATGAAGCTGAACAGATATGTGGACGTTCTGATTCCGCGAGGAGGGGCAGGACTTATCCGTGCAGTTGTCGAGAACAGCACCATTCCGGTTATTGAGACTGGAACAGGAAACTGCCATATCTATGTGGACGAGAGCGCAGATCTGTCGATGGCAGCGGACATCGTAATGAATGCGAAAACGCAGCGGGTCGGTGTGTGCAATGCGTGCGAGTCTCTGCTTGTGCACGAGAAGGTAAAAGATGCGTTTCTTCCTGTGATTGCGGACAGGCTTCGCACCAAGAATGTTGAGATGCGCGGTGATGAGGCAGTGTGTGCACTCGTACCGGACTGCATTCCGGCGACTTGGGAGGACTGGGGAAAGGAATATCTTGACTATATCCTCTCGATCAAAACCGTCAGCAGTGTGGATGAGGCGATTGCGCATATTAACCGTTACAACACGAAGCATTCTGAGGCTATTATAACGGAGAGCTATGCGAATGCACAGAAGTTTCTCGAGGAAGTGGACGCTGCGGCAGTATACGTCAACGCTTCCACCCGGTTTACAGATGGCTTTGAGTTCGGATATGGAGCAGAGATCGGCATCAGTACTCAGAAGCTGCATGCGCGTGGACCGATGGGGCTGACAGCGCTTACCACAACAAAGTATATTATCTACGGCAGCGGGCAGGTTCGTCCGTAAGTGTATATAGAAGGGGCTGCGGCAGGATTTCTGCACAGCCCCTTTTTGCCGCTGCTGCCCACACGCAGGCATATTTTACACGGCAGCTTCATACAATACCCCTGAACAGATGGGTGTATGGAGGTGTCAGATGGTACGTTTTGACAGAATTTATCCATATGATGACATGTTCCGGTATTTGCAGGAGCTTTCAGAACGATTTGCGTCCTTCACAATTTTAAGAATGATCGGGGAGAGCCACGATGAGCGGCTGATACCCATGCTGCGTATAGGGACGGGTACAAAGGTGCTCTTATGCACAGCGGGAATTCACGGAAGGGAAAGTCTGAATCCCACGGTGCTTCTGCGGATGATGGAGGATTACTGTACGGCATATGAGAAGAAGGAGACAGTCGGCGGGTACGACGCATAC
>CALWBA010000157.1 GCA_944375815.1 uncultured Lachnospiraceae bacterium
CATGATGGTTCCGGGAGAGGCAACGATCATTTCCAATTATCTGACCGTGAGCAACATGGGACTTCTGGATACATATCCGGTGTTAATTCTTCCGTCTCTGACATCCGCCATGGGAATCTTCCTGTTCCGTCAGTTCTACATGACTTTCCCCAAGTCACTGTATGAGTCAGCGAAGCTGGATGGATGCGGAAACTTAAAATTTATCATAAAAATCCTGATTCCGCTGACCAAGTCAGCAATCGGCGCGATGGCGGTATACACCTTCATCAACGCATGGAATATGTACATGTGGCCGCTGCTTGTAACAGGATCTGAGGAAATGCGTACGGTTCAGATCGGTATCAGTATGTTAAACAGCGTGGACGCGCAGTCCATTACACTTATGATGGCCGGTGTTGTGGCAATCATCATTCCTTCCATGATTATTTTCATCGTTGGACAAAAACAGTTAATCCGTGGAATGTTTTCAGGAGCAGTCAAGGGCTGACCTGATACAGATATACATATCAATACACAGAACAAAACAGGAGAATAACAGTTATGAAAAGAAAAGTATTAGCAGCAATGCTGGCAGCGGCTATGGCTGCCGGAGCACTTTCAGGATGTGGGAATAAGGCAAGTGCGGCAAAGACCGATGACACACAGGCGCAGGATACAGCGGATGCTGCAGACAGCGTGATCACAGAGAATTTCGCCAATGTGGATACCAACGGCACCACAGTGACCTTTTGGCACTCCATGGGAGGCGTAAACGGTGAGGCGATGGACTATCTGGTTAATAAATATAATGAAGAAAATACAGATGGAATCACCGTTGAGGCAGTTTATCAGGGAGAGTACGACGATACAATTAATAAACTCAAAAGTGCACAGATCGGAAATATGGGAGCAGACCTTGTACAGATCTACGACCTGGGTACCCGCTTTATGATCGATTCCGGCTGGGTTATCCCGATGCAGGAGATGATTGACGCGGACGGATATGATATTTCCCAGATTGAACCGAACGTAGCAGCATATTATACAACAGAGGACGGAGTGATGTACTCCATGCCGTTTAACTCTTCAACTCCTCTTTTATACTACAATAAAGATATGTTTGAAGCGGCAGGCATTACCGAGGCGCCAAAGAGCCTTGAAGAGATTTCTGAAATCGGTGCTGCGCTGGAAGAAAAGGGAGGCGCGCAGGAAGTACTTGCCATCAGTATTTACGGCTGGTATTTCGAGCAGTTCATGTGCAAGCAGGGACTGGATCTGGCTGACCAGGAAAACGGCAGAAGCGGTGCTGCGGAAAAGGTGGTATTTGATGAAAACGGCGGCGGACTGAACATTTTAAATGCCTGGAAAAAACTGTATGATGAGGGATACGCTCCGAACGTCGGACGTTCAGGCAGTGACAGCGCGACCGCAGACTTCACCTCAGGAAAAGCGGCCATGATGCTGGGATCTTCTGCATCCTTAAAACAGCTTCTGGAAGACAGCGGCGGAAAATTCGAGATCGGAACAGCATATTATCCGGCAGTCAGCAGCAGCGATGAAGGCGGTGTTTCCATCGGAGGTGCATCCTTATGGGCACTGAACAATCAGGATGAGAAGCAGGCTGCAGCTACATGGAAATTTATTAAATTCCTGATTTCTCCGGAATCACAGGCATACTGGAACGCAAACACCGGATATTTTCCGATTGTCACAGCCGCACAGGAGGAGCAGGTATTTAAAGAAAATATCGCCAAGTACCCGCAGTTCCAGACCGCTCTGGATCAGCTGCATGATTCTTCACCGGAATATGCAGGTGCACTGCTGAGTGTATTCCCGGAAGCACGCCAGATTGTAGAGACTCAGATCGAAAACATGCTGAACGGAAGCGAGACTCCGGAGAGCGCGGTTGAGAACATGGCGAATGAGATCAACGAAACCATAGAGGATTACAATCTGGTCAACGGCTAATACTGTGGGAGACAACGATGAAGAATACAAAAATTTTTGCACACAGAGGCGCGAGTGCATATGCCCCGGAAAACACGATGGAGGCATTTGCTCTCGCCATGGAGCAGAAGGCGGACGGTATTGAGATTGATGTACAGATGACAAAAGACGGTGAGCTGGTTGTCATTCACGATGAGACCGTAGACAGAGTAAGCGGCGCCAGGGGAAGAGTGCGAGACTATACACTGAAAGAACTTAAAGAGTTAAGCGTCTCCAACGGTTTTGAAGCGTTTCCGCAGGCAAAGATTCCGACACTGCAGGAAGTGCTGGATCTGCTGAAAAATTCGGATATGGAGCTCAATATTGAACTGAAGACGGGAATTATCTGGTATCCCGGAATTGAGGAAAAGGTGCTGCGTGCTGTCAGAGAGGCAAAGATGCAGGAGCGCGTCATCTATTCATCCTTTAATCATTACAGCATACAGAAGGTACGTGAACTTGATCCGGATGCGCAGACAGCGTATCTGTTCGGGGATGTAATGCTTCATGTGGAGCGCTATGCAAAAGAATCCGGTGTAAAAGGCCTTCACCCGGCGATCTATCATGTGAAAATGGCCGATTTCTTAAAAGAGTATCAGCAGAGCGGACTTGCTGTCCGGGTCTGGACGGTAAACGAAGAGGAACAGATAAAAGAACTGATCCGCAGCGGGGTGGACGCAGTTATTACGAACTATCCGGACAGAGGCATCCGGGCAAGAGAAACCGTCCTCGCGCAGGAATGCTGAGCGAGAAAAAGCTGTTTCTCCTGGATATCGACGGAACTGTCTTAAAGGGAGGACAGCTGATCAGCGGGACAAGAGAGTTTCTGCGGGATATCAAAGAGAGCGGAGGAATGTTCGTATTCATCACGAATAATGCAACGAAGAGCATCGCTGACTATATCCGGATGTTTCAGCAGTTCGGAATCGCCGTAGAATATGCAAATTTCGTCACGGCTTCGTACGCAGCTGCCAGATATTTAAAGCAGAATCATGCGGGAGAGCTGATTTATGTGATGGGAACGCGTTCCTTCTGCCGGGAGCTTAAGCGGGAAGGCATTCGGATTACGGACGACTGGGAAGATGAGGGAATCAGTACAGTGCTGGTATCCTATGATAATCAGCTGACCTATCAGAAAATTTCCGATACCTGCAGAGTGCTGATGGATCCGAAGATTACTTATCTGGCGACAAATCCCGATTTCGTATGCCCGGTAGAATTCGGCTGCGTACCTGACTGCGGTTCTATCTGCGAGATGCTGGAGCATGCGGTAAAAAGGAAACCGTATTTTATCGGAAAACCGGAGACTGCGATGGTGGAGTGCGCGCTGAGGCAGAATCACTTTACGCGGGAAGAGACGCTGATCGTAGGCGACCGGTTATATACGGATATACTTTGCGGATACAAGGCGGGAGTTGAGACAGCTCTGGTTCTTACCGGAGAAGCTACAAAGGAGGAGGCTCTGCGCTTTGAGGCAAAGCCGAATTATATTGTTCCTTCCATAAGTGAATTACATAAGATGTGGAAGTAAGAGGAATCTGAGTCATAACATTAAAACAGGGGACAGATTGGCTGTTCCCTGTTTTAATGTCTAAATAAACTGATATTCATGAAAATTAGAAAAATTTATAAAAAAGGGGTTGACGAATACAAAAACGCGTGGTATTATATGGAAGCTGTCACGGAGCGGGGAACGCTTCCGAAGATGAGCAAAAAGAAAATAAAAAAAGTACTTGACAAAATAAAAAGTACATGATATGATATCGGAGTTGTCGCGAAAGAGCGATAAACACGAAAAACAAAAAAGTTGAAAAAACTTAAAAAAGTTCTTGACAAGCTCAAAACGATATGATAAAATATCAAAGCT
>CALWBA010000158.1 GCA_944375815.1 uncultured Lachnospiraceae bacterium
AGCCAAGTCCTTTAACAGCGCCGAACTTCTGTATGCTGCTTCGCAAACATATCGGCAGCGGCAGAATACTCTCCGTACGCCAGCCCGGTCTTGAGCGTGTTGTTGAATTTGAGATTGAACATTTAAATGAGCTCGGTGATATCTGCCGTAAGAGACTGATCGTAGAGATTATGGGCAAGCACAGCAATATCATATTCTGCACTCCGGAGGGCACGATTCTGGACAGTATCAAACACGTATCCGCACATATGAGTTCCGTGCGGGAGGTTCTCCCGGGACGTCAGTATTTCATCCCGCAGACGCAGGATAAGATTGATCCTCTGAGTGTAACGCAGGAAGACTTTGAACAGTGTCTGCAGAAGCCCCTGCCTCTTGCAAAAGCTCTGTATACCTCTTTCACAGGCTTCAGCCCTGTAATGGCGGAGGAGCTGTGTTACCGCGCGTCCCTTGACGGAGGAGCATCCACAGCATCGCTTGACGAACCGTCAAAGTTGCATCTGTATCGGATGTTCACTCTTTTGATGGACGATGTGCGGGAGAAAAATTTTCATCCAAATATCGTTTATGACGGAGTTATTCCGCGGGAATTTGCCGCCGTGCCGCTGCTTCGCTGGGCTGATGAAAAAAGTGTTGCCTTCGAAAGCATCTCACGTCTTCTGGAACAGTATTATGCAGAGAAGAATAAGGTAACCCGTATCCGCCAGAAGTCCTCAGAACTGCGCCGCGTTGTGCAGACTGCTCTGGAACGCAATGTCAAAAAACTCGCGCTGCAGACGAAGCAGATGAAAGATACACAGAAAAAGGAGAAATACCGTGTCTACGGTGAGCTGTTAAATACATACGGCTATCAGTGTGAGCCTGAGGCAAAGTCGATGGAAGCACTCAATTATTATACAAACGAAATGATTACCATTCCGCTTGATCCCCTGCTCTCCGCACAGGAA
This sequence comes from uncultured Lachnospiraceae bacterium, assembly GCA_944375815.1. Lineage (GTDB taxonomy): Bacteria > Bacillota > Clostridia > Lachnospirales > Lachnospiraceae > Egerieimonas_A. Next base: position 945 of record CALWBA010000158.1, read on the forward strand.
AATGCGAAAAAATATTTCGACCGCTACGGCAAGCTCAAGCGCACCGCTGCAGCTCTTTCAGAGCTTATGCAGGAGACACAGTCCGACATCGAACACCTGGAATCCATAAGTACAGCTCTTGATCTGGCACAGGGTGAGGAGGATCTGGCACAGATCCGCGAGGAGCTGGCCGAATACGGCTATATGAAACGGCGTTTCCAGAAGGGCGGCAAAAAGCCAAAGATCACCTCTCATCCGCTTCACTACATCTCCAGTGACGGATTTGATATCTATGTCGGAAAGAACAATTATCAGAATGAGGAAATCTCCTTCAAGCTGGCCTCCGGAAACGACTGGTGGTTTCATGCCAAAGGACAGCCCGGCTCCCATGTGATTGTCAAGTCCGGCGGAAAAGAACTGCCCGACCGTACATTTGAAGAAGCCGGACGCCTTGCCGGATATTACTCAAAGGGCAGACAGGCACCGAAGGTGGAAATCGACTATACGCAGAAGAAAAATCTGAAAAAGCCGACAGGCGGCAAGCCGGGATTTGTGGTTTACTATACGAATTATTCGCTCCTGATTGAACCGGATATTTCAAATATTAAGCAAATCTCATGAGAATCTTTACCAATTTTTAAAAATTATAGGTTATACTAAGAGGGTCAACAACTTAAAGCTTGAAAAGGAGATTGACATGAAAGCAAAGAATGAAGTGCAAAATACAGGGCGAATGCCTACAGCAAAGTATGACCCGGATCCGAATGTCGGGCTGACAGAAAAGCAGGTGCAGGAGCACACGCTCCATGGATGGGTAAACCTCCCCGTGGATCCGCCTTCCAAAACCGTGGAGGAAATCATCCGGAGTAATGTCTTTACATACTTCAATCTGATCTTCCTGGTGCTTGCCATCCTGCTGACTGTCGTGGGATCGTTTCGAAATCTCACGTTTCTCCCGGTTATTATCGCAAATACGCTTGTCGGCATTATCCAGGAGATCCGATCCAAGCGGGTACTGGACAAACTGTCAGTACTCAATCAGCCCAAAGCAGCCGTTATACGTGACGGACGTGAGGAGATCGTAGCTGCAGACACTCTCGTTATTGAGGATATTGTCCATTTTTCTGCCGGAAATCAGATCTGCGCCGATGCCACGGTAATGCTCGGCGAAGTACAGGTCAACGAAGCATTGATCACAGGTGAATCCGATGAGATCACAAAACGCCCGGGTGACACGCTTCTCTCCGGAAGTTTTATCGTCTCCGGCGAATGCCGCGCACGGCTTGACAAAGTGGGTGAGGACTCCTATATCTCCAAACTGACAGTGGAGGCAAAGGCTGCAAAAGAAGGGGAGCAGTCAGAGATGATCCGATCATTAAATAAGCTGGTCAAGGTCGTCGGAATTCTGATTATACCGATTGGCGCGCTGCTCTTCGGTCAGCAGTTCTTCTTTGAGAAAATTGGTTTCCGCACAAGTGTAACTTCTATGGTAGCAGCTGTTATCGGTATGATTCCCGAGGGATTATATCTGCTTGCGACTGTAGCGCTTGTTGTCAGCGTTATGCGTCTTGCAAAGCAGAAAGTGTTGGCACACGATATGAAATGCATCGAAACACTTGCCCGCGTCAATGTTCTCTGCGTGGATAAGACGGGAACGATTACAGAAAACACCATGAAGGTTGATCGTGTTGTAGAAGCGAAGCCGTATCATGAGTCGGAAGACGATGCAGAAAAAAAGCTTCCTCTGGAGACACTGATTGCAGATTTTGCGGCAGGTATGTCGCGAGACAACATTACCATGGCAGCACTTCAGGATTACTTTCAGAAGTCAGGTACCAGAAAACCGGTTTCGATTACCTCGTTTTCATCTGCATACAAGTACAGCAGTGCAACATTTGAAGACGGTGTATATATTCTCGGGGCTCCGGAATTTGTTCTGAGAGAGGATTATAAGGATTATAAAGAAGAAATCGAGGGATATGGCGAACAGGGTTACCGTGTCCTCGTTTTCGGAGTGTACGACGGTGAGGCGACCGGCAAAGCCCTTACAGAGAAGGTAACTCCTTACGGTTATATCCTGCTCTCCAATCCGATCCGAAAAGAGGCAAAAGAGACATTTACGTACTTTGCGGAGCAGGGAGTGGAAATCAAGGTTATTTCCGGTGATAATCCTGTTACTGTATCCCGCGTTGCGGCAGAGGCAGGCATTCAGCATGCGGACCGGTATATAGACGCCAGCACGCTGACCTCACAGGAAGCCATCGAGGATGCGGTTCTGAAGTATACGGTGTTCGGACGCGTTACTCCTGCACAGAAACGGCAGTTTGTGCAGGCCCTCAAAAAACACGGAAAGACAGTTGCCATGACCGGTGACGGAGTAAACGATATCCTGGCGCTGAAAGACGCAGACTGCAGCATCGCAATGGCTTCAGGAAGTGATGCTGCTGCACAGGCAGCTCAGCTTGTCCTGCTGGATTCCAACTTTGCATGTATGCCGTCGGTTGTTATGGAAGGGCGGCGCGTTGTGAATAATATTCAGCGCAGTGCAAGTCTGTTTCTTGTAAAGAATATCTTCTCGCTCCTGATGTCTGTTTTTTCTGTAGTCTTTATGATTACTTATCCGCTGGAACCGTCTCAGATCTCACTGATCAGCATGTTTACAATCGGTTTGCCGGCATTTTTCCTGGCACTGGAGCCGAATAAGAATATCATTGAGGGGCATTTCCTGACAAATGTTCTCTTAAAGGCACTGCCGGCCGGTTTGACAGACTTCTTTGTTGTTGGCGCACTTGTCGTGTTTGCTGAAGTTTTTGAGGTGAATTCCAATGACATTTCCACAGCTGCAACCATATTGCTGGCAATTGTGGGATTTATGATTCTGTTCCGCATCAGCCGGCCAATGGACAAGATTCGCTGGTGCATTTTCGGTGGTTCAGTCATTGGGCTGCTCTTTTCTTCCACTGCCCTTCGGGAGCTGTTTGCTATCACAGGTATGTCTCTGAAATGTATTATGCTCTTCGGAGTATTTGCAATTGTAACTGAGCCTATGATGCGCTATCTGACACTGTTTTTTGAGTGGATTCAGAAAAAGGTAACTGCAAAGCACTCTGTGCAGTGATGGCGTGCAGCAGTATGCCTTTGGGTTTACTCTCGCAACACAGTAAAAATATCAGAACAGGAGTTGATTTATGATTTTATATGTATTAATACCGCTATATCTCTTGATGAATGTTTATATTATCTGGAGAATTCTGCGCTGGTTGCACTGCTGCCATTCGTTTTTCGGCAGTAAATGGTTTATTGCAGCATTTGTGATTGTATATGTGCTGCTCGCGTCGTTTCTTGTAACTGCGTTTTTGTTTTTGTTGGGTTTTGT
>CALWBA010000159.1 GCA_944375815.1 uncultured Lachnospiraceae bacterium
CGAATTTGAAAAGGAAAAACAGATGATTCCGGGCAGCGGAAGCGCGGGAGAAAACTTTGATGAGTATCATGTAGACGAGGACGCGCTTTATGAGCTGGTTCTGGAAATGTTTTATGAGGAAGTGAAGTAAGGTGAAGAAGAAGCTATATTTTGCCGCTGGAGTCATTCTGTTTGTGGTGGCTGCTGTATGTGCCGGAATATCCTGGAAGTCCTGGAGCAAAGAGAAGGCGGCAGGCGAGACGTATGAGCAATTGCGGGAAACAGCCAGGGTGATTCCTTCACCGACAGAGGAGGGACAGGAAACTGAGACTACGGAAGTACCAGATAAAATTATTGAGATTCCCATAGATTTTCAGACTCTGCAGGTACAGAATCCCGATATTTATGCCTGGATTGAGATACCAGGAACAGCGATAGACTATCCGGTGGTACAGCGGGAGGGCGACAACAGCTATTATCTCTCGCACAATACAGAGGGAGAGGAGGACACTGCAGGAGCAATCTTCACAGAAGATTACAACAGCAGAACATTTCAGGATCCAAACACTGTCCTCTATGGACACAATATGAAGAACGGTTCTATGTTTCAGAACCTACACAGCTATGCGGACCGAAGCTTTTTCGATGAACATCGGGAAGTTATCGTATATATGCCGGATGCTGTGCTGCATTATAAGATTTTTGCCGCATACCTCTACGACAGCAGACATCTGCTGCAGAGTTTTGATTTTAGCGATCCGACGGTGATGGGAAACTACCTGGAATCCATCCAGTCACTTCGCAGTATGAACGCGAACATAGACACGGAGATGGAACTGGACAGCACGGATAAAGTCCTCACACTGTCAACCTGCTATAAGGGACAGAATGATAAGCGCTATCTGGTGCAGGCAGTGCTGGAGTCAGAGGAGCGGTAAGAAGATAGAAAGGAGAACATGAGAATGAAGAAAAGATTATTGGGAATGGTAATGGCTGCGGCACTTGTTGCGGCCCAGACAGTCAGCGTATTGGCTGCACCCAGCCCGACTGCAGAGGTAACACCGGTCGGTGATTCCGAAGGAAAGTATGTACTGGAGCAGTATGTCGAGGAGAAGTTGGAGGAGCTTCGTGCAGAAGCGCCGCAGGTAGCTGATGTTATCGAGCAGATTAACAGCGGTGTCAAGACATTTGATGCAATCCGCGAGACTGTGACGCAGGATATCATACAGGCAATCGAGGAAAAGACACAGGAAACTCTGGAAAATGTAGCAATGCTGACCAAGTTTATCGACCTGAGCACTGTCGGAGAGGTTGAAAAAACTACGGACGGCTTCTATGATGTACGTCTTCAGATTCCGACTCTGACAGAGTCTATGATTAATGTGCAGATCCTGCACTACAGTACAGAGCGCAGTGTCTGGGAAGTTATCACTCCGGATGAGGTTGACTACGCGAACAAGACAATTAGAGCGAAATTCCAGGATCTCTCACCGATCGTGGTAATCGCAAAAGAAGATCCCAGCAAAGCAGCCGGTGACATCAATGCGGAAGGTGTCGGAACTGCGCCGAAGACAGGCAGTACGTCTGACGCGGCAGCATGGGGATGTGTAGCTATTTTACTTGCAGCCGGTGCAGTTGTTTTTCTCAGAAAAGGAACAAAAAGAGTATAAGGAGCAGAAAAGGGAAGGTCGGGCAGCGGTGTTAAAATTGCTGCCCGGAAACCTGATAAAAGGTTATGAAAAAGAAATTATTGATTATCATAGCTGATATTCTGGCAGTCATCCTCTCTTATGGCATTGCTCTGTGGCTGAGATTTGATCTGCAATTCAGCGTGATTCCCAGGGAATATAAAGAGGGATATCTGATTTATCTGCCTGTGGGAGTAATTGTGACCGCTCTTGTGTATCATGCGGCAAGACTTTACAACAGCATCTGGTCCTATGCCGGAATTTCGGAAGTACTGCGCGTACTCGTGGCCTCTATCAGTTCTGCGCTGGTTACAGGAATTGTAACAGGAGTTATTTTTATTCGGATGCCTGCATCCTATTATCTGATCGGATGGCTTCTGCTGTTTCTGTCTACGGGAGCGATCCGGTTATCGTACCGTCTGGCCCGGCGCATCGTGAACTTTCAGACTCAATCCGGCGAAGCAGAGAAAAACGTCATGATTATCGGAGCCGGGGCTGCGGGCAGGACCCTTGTCAGAGAATATCAGACAAGCCAGTGGATCGCCGATAAAGTAAAGTGCTTTATTGACGATAATCCGGATAAAAGAGGAAGATATCTGGAAGGCGTGCCAATTGTCGGAACGAGAGATGATATCCAGAAAGCAGTGGAGAAATACAGAATCAAAAAGATCATCCTGGCACTGCCAACTGCCCCAAACAGTGAGAAGAAGAAGATTCTGGAAATCTGTAAATTTACCGGCTGCCAGGTACAGACGGTACCCGGTATTTATCAGCTCATCAACGAGGAAGTCAGAGTATCACAGCTCAGAGATGTAGAAATTGAGGATCTGCTAGGCAGAGACCCGATCCGGCTGGATATTGAAGAAATTTCAGGTTATGTTAAAGATCAGGTTGTTCTGGTAACGGGAGGCGGAGGCTCGATCGGAAGCGAGCTTTGTAGGCAGCTTGCGGCTCATCAGGTGAAACAGCTGATTATCTTCGAGATGTATGAGAACAACGCCTACGAGATTCAGCAGGAGCTGAAATACAAATATCCGGATCTGGATCTGCTCGTACTGATCGGTTCGGTTCGCAACAGCAACCGTCTGGAGGATATTTTCAAAACATATCGTCCGGATATTGTCTACCACGCAGCAGCGCACAAGCATGTTCCGCTGATGGAGGACAGCCCGAACGAGGCAATCAAAAACAATGTTATCGGTACATATAAGACTGCCATGCGCGCGGACAAATATCACACGAAGCGATTTGTCCTGATCTCTACCGATAAGGCAGTCAACCCCACGAATATCATGGGAGCCAGCAAGCGTCTGTGCGAGATGGTCATCCAGATGTTCGCGCAGAAGAGCGAGACGGTCTTTACCGCAGTGCGTTTCGGAAACGTGCTCGGAAGCAACGGCAGCGTGATCC
>CALWBA010000160.1 GCA_944375815.1 uncultured Lachnospiraceae bacterium
TGAAGATCTTGGAATCAAAGAATCCGGTCTGGAAAAGCTGATCCGTGCAAGCTATCATATTCTCGGCCTGATGAGTTTCCTGACTGCAGGAGAGGATGAGACAAGAGCATGGACCATCCGTATTGGAACAAAGGCTCCGCAGGCAGCAGGAAAGATTCATACGGACTTTGAGCGAGGCTTTATCAAGGCGGAAGTTGTAAATTATAAAGACCTTCTCGAGAGCGGGTCATATGCAGGCGCCCGCGAAAAGGGACTTGTCCGCATGGAAGGAAAGGAATATGTTGTGAGAGACGGTGACGTAATTTTATTCCGTTTTAATGTATAATTTAAAGAGGGCTGACGGAGATTCCGCCGGCCCTCTTTATTGAATACTACAAAAAAATGCTGAAAAATGGGGTATTTTTCCATGTGTTTAATCTGTGAAAAATCAGAATTAACACTTGTTTTTTTCTCGCTTATGCTATAGAATAGATCTATAAGTGGCAGAAAGTGGTGAATAGTGGTGCGAAATGGTGGGGACGTGAAAGTTCACATGCAAGCGCCCGGGAAGGTGTAAGGGGAGATACACCTTTATAGACGAGGGCAGAATCTATGTTCATGGGAGAGTACAATCATACGATTGACGCAAAAGGAAGGCTGATTATACCGTCCAGGTTCAGAGACCTCCTGGGAGAGGAGTTTGTTCTGACCAAAGGTCTGGACGGATGTCTGTCCATCTATCCTATGGAGGAATGGAAGCTCTTTGAAGAAAAACTGAAATCCCTGCCGCTTACAAATAAGGATGCCAGAGCCTTTTCTCGTTTCTTTGTTGCGGGAGCCGCCATGTGCGAGCTGGACAAGCAGGGAAGGATTCTCATTCCGGCCACACTCCGTGAATTTGCAGGTCTGGAGAAGGATGTTGTGCTTACAGGCAACATAACCAGAATCGAAATCTGGAGTAAACAGAAATGGATTGAGAACAGCAGTTATGAGGACATGGACGCAATCGCTGAGAATATGCAGAAGATGGGAATCGTAATCTGATGCTGGCAATTACAGGAGAGCTAAATGGAATTTAAGCACAAATCGGTATTACTGGATGAGACGATAGAAGGGCTGAGGGTAAAACCTGACGGCATTTATGTTGATGGAACACTGGGCGGTGCAGGCCATTCGCTGGAGATCTGCAAAAGGCTGTCCGCCAAGGGGAGATTGATAGGAATAGACCAGGATGAGGACGCGATTGCTGCTGCGGGTGAACGGCTGGAGGACTATAAAGACCAGGTGACGATTATCCGCAGCAATTATTGCAATATGGTCACAGAACTGGAGAAGAGGGGAATCCGCTCCGTAGACGGGATCCTGCTAGATCTGGGAGTATCCTCCTATCAGCTTGACACAGCTGAGCGGGGATTTACCTACCGGGAGGACGTGCCGCTGGATATGCGAATGGACAGAAGAAATCCAAGGACAGCGGGCGACATCGTCAATGAATACAGCGAGAGCGAATTGTATAGAATTATCAGAGATTATGGAGAGGACAAGTTCGCCAAAAATATCGCGAAGCATATCTGCCTGGCAAGAGCCGAGCAGCCCATCCGGACAACCGGAGAGCTCTGTGAGATTATCAAGCGCGCGATCCCGATGAAGATGCGTGCCACCGGCGGAAATCCTGCAAAAAGGACGTTCCAGGCGATCCGCATCGAGCTGAATCAGGAGCTGGAGGTACTGAAGAATTCCCTTGATGGAATGATAGATATACTGAATGACGGAGGGCGTATCTGTGTGATCACCTTCCATTCACTGGAGGACCGCATTGTGAAGAATATTTTCCGCAGGAACGAGAATCCCTGTATCTGTCCGCCGGAATTCCCGGTATGTGTATGCGGCAGAAAATCGAAGGGGATTGTGGTCACAAGAAAGCCGATCGTGCCTGGGGAGCGGGAACTTGTCGAGAACAAGCGAGCCAAGAGTTCCAAGCTGAGAATTTTTGAGCGCAGGGTTCAGTAACATGAAGGAGGCTTCCAGATGAATCATACCAACCGAAGGGTAAATTCAGGGTCGGTAAAAAAGCAAAATAAAAAATACTATGTAGACGGCAGCGCAGTGCCGAAGCTGGAGCCGAAAGGAAAGAAAGAGGTCAGCAGTCGGGCAAAGCGCAATCGTGCGAAGGCGACACAGATGAGCAGGGGCTATGTACTGTTTCTCGGATTGATCTGTCTGGCAACACTGTTCATGTGTGTGAGTTACCTGCGGGGAAAGGCGCAGCTTACGAATCAGATGACGGAGCTTGCGACTATGGAATCGCAGCTGAGTAAACTCAAAGCTGACAATGACGCTTATTATAATTCCACGTTGGCATCTGTGGACATGGAGGAGATAAAGAACGAGGCAATCAACCGTCTGGGACTGCATTATGCAGCAGAGTCACAGATTGTATATTATGACGCATCCGGCAGCAGTTATGTGAGACAGTATCAGGATGTGCCCAAATCCAAGTAGGTGATCAAGTGCAGAAGAATAATAGTAGGAACAGAAGAAACAGAAAAAGACGCAGTGTCCGTAACTCGGACAGAAATCTGAAGAACATAAAGATTAGTGGGGACGTGAGGAAGAAGCTGGTAGGACTATTTGTTATAGTCGTACTGGCTTTAGTCGGTTTATCCATCCGAATTACGTATATTAATGCAAAGGACGGAGACCGTTACACAAGACAGGTACTCAGCCAGTCCCAGCAGAAATATACGAGCAGAACGATACCGTTTCGGCGGGGTGATATTCTCGATCGAAACGGTACAATTCTTGCCACAAGCGAAAAGGTATATAATGTCATTCTGGACTGCAAAGTTGTTAACACTGTGGTAAAAAAGAATGATAAGGAGACACAGCCGTATGTCGAGCCTACCGTGGAGGCGCTTGTGAATATCCTCGGACTTTCGGAGGAGGATGTCCGCAGCAGACTCGAGAGTGAGGAGACAAAGGACAGCCAGTATCAGATTCTGGTAAAGGAACTTTCCATAGATCAGAAAAAGGCATTTGAAGAATATGTAAATGCAGCTTCTGATGAGAATTCAGGACTTTCAGAGGAAGAACGTGCAATCCGCAGTAATGTTAAAGGTGTCTGGTTTGAGGATGCCTATCACAGAACATATCCTCTCGGGTCGCTTGCCTGTGATACCATCGGCTTTACCTACAGCGACAACCAGGCGGACTGGGGACTGGAAGCATATTATTCCAGCGTATTAAACGGTGTTGACGGAAGACAGTATGGCTACTATAACACCGATGCTGATGTGGAGCAGACAATTATCGAGGCAGAAGACGGAAACAGCATCCGCACAACGCTTGATGCCAATGTTCAGCAGATTCTGAGAAAATATCTGCAGGAATTCAACGAAAAGATTGGAAATGGAGGCAACGGAGCGAAAAATGCGGCAGTTATGGTTATGGATCCGAACACAGGCGAGATTCTGGGCATAGATTCCACAGATTGGTATGACTTAAATAATCCGACAGATCTGACGCCGTTTTACAGTCAGGAAGAAATCGACGCCATGGATGATCAGACGACGGTTGAAAACTTAAGTGCTATCTGGACAAACTTCGCAGTGTCCCAGGCGTTTGAGCCGGGTTCCACCATTAAGCCGATGACAGTTGCGGCAGCTCTTGAATCCGGCGCAATCAGCGCGGATGATACATTTACATGTACAGGTTCCCTGCAGGTCGGAGACAGAACCATTGGCTGTACGGGCAGCCATGGCACGCAGACGCTGGCAGAGGCAATCAAACATTCATGCAACGTCGCGATGATGGAGATCGGAGAGAAGATGGGCGTTGAGGATATGATCAAGTATGAGAGTATTTTCAGCTTTGGTTCCCGAACAGGTATAGACCTGCCCAATGAGAACTCCGGCGCAATTTTCAGTACAGACAGCATGGGAGTTGTAGATCTTGCGGTTTCTGCATTCGGTCAGGGTCTTACCGTGAATATGGTGCAGGAGGCTGCAGCGTTCTGCTCTGTAATCAATGGCGGCAATTACTATCAGCCGCATCTCGTCAGCGAAATCATCGGAAGCGACGGTTCTGTGGTTGAGCGTATTGAGCCGACGCTGTTTAAAAAGACAGTTTCTCAGGAGGTATCTGATCTGGTGCGCGGTTACTGTGCGGAGCCTCTTAAAGAGGGCGGTACCGCAACTCAGGTGAAGATCAGCGGCTACAGCATGGGCGGAAAGACAGGTACCGCGGAGAAGTATCCGCGTGGAAACGGCAAGTATCTGCTTTCCTTCATCGGATTTGCACCGCTGGATGATCCACAGGTAGTTGTATACGTAGTTGTGGATGAGCCGAACCAGGAGAATCAGGAGGACGGCTCAAATATGAAAGAAATTGCAAGAGGCGTATTTTCTGAGCTGCTGCCTTATCTGAACATCTTCCCGGATGAAGATGAGAACGGCAATCCGCTTCCGGATCAGGAGGAAAGCACTGTTGCCGAGGGTATTACGGGTGACCTTCCAGATCCGCTGGAGAGCCCGGACAGCACGGACGACAACGATATGACGACATACGGTCTGACAAATGATGAAAGCGAATACACAAACTGACATATCGTTGAGTGTTAAAAGAATTTTTGAGAGGAACACATCCGATTTTGGTGTGTTCCTCTTTTTGTATATCCATCCGGTGCAGCAGCATATATATAGAAGAAATAAACGCTGCGGAGGGGAAATGAAAAAGAACAGAACCTATCACAAAAAGAAAATAGTAATCATTTTCACCTGCTGCGCTGTAATGCTTATGGGGCTGATCGGAAGGCTGGTATATCTGATGGTATTCCGGTCTGATTATTATGCGCAGAAGGCAGACGATCTGCATGAACGGGAACGGGATATTAAGGCAGCACGCGGCAGAATTATTGACGCCACTGGGGAAATTCTGGCGGCAAATAAGACGGTCTGCACGATCTCGGTCATCCACAGCCAGATAAAAGAACCGGAAAAGGTCATAGATATGCTGTGCCGGGAACTGGAGCTTTCAGAAGAAGTTGTCCGCAAGAGAGTTGAGAAGGTTTCCTCGATCGAACGTGTCAAGGCGAATGTGGATAAGGAAACAGGCGACAGAATCCGTGAGTACGGATACGCAGGAGTCAAGGTGGACGAGGATTTCAAGCGATATTATCCCTATGGGGAACTTGCCTCAAAAGTATTGGGATTTACGGGGGCAGATAATCAGGGCATTATAGGGCTGGAGGTAAAATATGATGAGGTGCTGCAGGGCGTCAATGGGAAAATACTTACGACAACCGATGCGCGGGGCATTGAGCTGAATGGTATCGGGGAAAACCGTATTGATCCTGTGCCGGGATATGATCTGCATATCAGTCTGGATCGGAACATACAGGAATACGCCCAGCAGGCTGCAGAAAAGGTAATGGAAAAAAAACAGGCGGACGGTGTCTCTATCCTGATGATGAATCCTCAGAACGGGGAGATTTATGCCTGCGTCAACGTGCCGGAATTTGATCTGAATGAACCGTTTGAACTGCCGGAGGGAACTGCGACTGACGGGCTTTCTGAAGAACAGATTCAGGATCTTCGCAACCAGATGTGGAGAAACGCCTGCATTAACGATACGTACGAGCCGGGATCGACATTTAAGATTATTACAATGTCGGCGGGGCTGGAAGAAGGAGTTGTGTCACTCGATGACACATTTTTGTGCCCGGGGTACAGAATTGTTGAAGACCGGCGCATTCACTGTCATAAACGGACAGGGCACGGAACAGAAACATTTCTGCAGGCTGCACAGAACTCCTGTAACCCTGTGTTTATTGATGTAGGGCTTCGCCTCGGAGTCGACAGATATTACGAATACTTTAAACAGTTTGGCCTTATGGAAAAGACGGGTATTGATCTGCCCGGCGAGGCGGGCACAATTATGCACGATAAAAAGAATATCGGAGATGTGGAACTGGCAACGATTTCATTCGGACAGTCGTTTCAGATCACGCCTGTTCAGCTTGCAACGACGGTCAGTTCTCTCATTAACGGGGGCAGGCGCATAACACCTCACTTCGGAGTCGAGGTGCAGGATGAAAACGGAAAGGTGATAGAGACGCTCTCCTATGAGACGGAGGACGGGATTGTCTCGGAGAAAACATCTGCAGCTGTGCGCATGATTCTGGAGAGTGTAGTATCCGAAGGGTCGGGAAAGAATGCGGCAATTGAGGGGTACTCGATCGGAGGCAAGACGGCAACTTCTCAGACGCTGCCCCGAAGTGCCAACCGCTATATCTCCTCTTTTCTGGGATTTGCCCCGGCAGACAATCCGAAAGTACTGGCTGTGTGTATTATTGACAATCCGCAGGGGATATACTACGGCGGAACGATCGCCGCACCTGTGATAAAAGAGATCTTTGAGGATGTGCTGCCGTATCTCGGAATTGAGAGAGCAGAGCTTCAGGAGGAAGAAAAGGTTGCGAACTTAGAGTGAAAGTCTTATACTTATACCAGTACAGAGGATCCACCCCTGTCGGAGGAAATCAAAGGAGAAGAAGGATATGGATTTGAGAGATAAACGGGTACTCGTATTCGGGTCCGGAATCAGTGGAATCGGGGCAGCAGATCTGCTGGCGCATACAGGCGCGGATATTATAATTTATGACGGAAACACTAAGCTTTCAAAGGAAGACATTCTGGGAAAATTAAAGGATGCATCCAGGGCAGAGGTACTGCTCGGAGAGGAGCTTGATGAGACAGAGATCAAAAGGCTGGATCTTGCTGTGTTAAGTCCCGGTGTTCCTACGGATCTGCCCCTTGTGAACGAGATCCGTGCACACGGCGTGAAGATCTGGGGCGAGGTAGAGCTTGCCTATCGCATGAGCAAGAGCCGCCGGGTGCTTGCCATTACAGGTACGAACGGCAAGACAACAAGTACGGCGCTGCTCGGAGAGATCATGAAGGACTATGAAGAAAGCGTTTTTGTGGTTGGAAACATTGGAATTCCCTATACCTCCGTGGCGCTTGATATGAAGGAAAATTCCGTGACTGTAGCGGAGATCAGCAGCTTCCAGCTGGAAACGATCGAGGAATTCCATCCGATTGGAAGTGCGATTACAAACATCACTGAGGATCATTTAAACCGCCATCACACAATGGAAGAGTATATAAGAGTCAAAGAGTGCATCACACAGAACCAGGACATGAATGATTTCTGCGTTCTTAATTATGAAGATGAAATTCTGCGGCAGTTCGGCGCGTCCCTGGAAAATAAGACAAATGTTGTATATTTTTCGTCTCTGCGCAGACTTGAGAAAGGCATTTTCCTGGAGGGAGATACCATTATCTGGAAGGATGAAAACGGGGAGATGCCCGTTGTGCGCACAGGGGAGCTGAAGCTGCTGGGACTTCACAATTTCGAAAACGTGATGACTGCGGTTGCACTTGCATATAAAGCGGGAGTGCCGATGGAGAGTATCCGCCGGAGTACCTGCGCATTTGCCGGAGTGGCTCATCGCATCGAGTACGTGACGGAGAAGAATCAGGTAGCATACTATAATGATTCCAAGGGAACAAACCCGGATGCTGCGATCAAAGGTATTCAGGCGATGAATCGTCCGACGCTTCTGATAGGAGGCGGTTACGATAAAGAGTCTTCCTATGAAGAATGGATCCGTGCGTTCGACGGAAAAGTGCGCTATCTTGTGCTCATCGGGCAGACAAGGGAAAAGATCGAGCAGGCGGCACACGCGTGCGGCTTTATGAATACTATTCTGGCTGATAATCTGGAGGAAGCAGTAAAGATCTGTGCCGCAAAGGCGAACCCGGGAGATGCAGTTCTGCTTTCGCCTGCATGTGCCAGCTGGGGACAGTTCGACAACTATGAACAGCGCGGCGATATGTTCAAGGAATATGTAAGAAACTTATAAAAGAAGACAGGGGGAGCGCTTATAACCGGGCGCTCCCTTTTCCTGCATAATTTGTGCCGCCTGTCATAAGCTGTATAAAGTGTTTCGAAAAGACAGGTGGACAGAGGTGGGAAAAAAGAAGCTGGACTGGACTTTGCTGATTCTTGTGGCGATACTCGCCGCTTTCGGGCTTATGCTGCTGTACAGCACAAGTACATATAATGGCAGGGTGAAGTTTGATGATCCTGCCTATTACTTTAAGAAACAGCTTTTTGCGACGATACTGGGAGCAGCCGTTCTGGCAGCGGTATCCAGAGCAGACTACCATATCTTCATCAAATTTGCACCTATCATCTATGCGGTGTCGCTTGGACTCTCACTTGCAGTACTTTTCGTAGGGCAGGAGATCAACGGTTCAAAACGATGGCTGTCACTGGGACCGCTTTCCTTTCAGCCTGCGGAGTTTGCGAAGGTGGCAGTTGTACTTTTTCTGACATACAGGATAGAGAGGACAAAGAAAAAAACGGATAATCTGTTTTTTATGGCGCGCACGATGTGCTGGCTGCTTCCGATTGTAGGTTTGGTAGGATCAAATAACTTAAGTACTGCAATTATTATTCTTGGCATCGGCGTCATGCTGGTATTTGTTGAAAATCCCAGATATCTGCAGTTCCTGGTGATCGGCGGGACAGGGGTAGCATTTATCGCCCTGTTTTTAAGCCTTGAGAGCTACCGCCTGGAGCGCCTTGCGATCTGGAGAAATCCGGAAGCGTATGAGAAGGGATTTCAGACAATCCAGGGGCTCTATGCGATCGGAAGCGGAGGAATTTTCGGCAGGGGATTTGGAAACAGTCTTCAGAAACTGGGATTTGTTCCCGAAGCGCAGAATGATATGATTTTTTCGATTATCTGTGAGGAACTCGGCCTGTTTGGCGCATCGGTGCTGATTCTTATATTTTCTCTGCTTGTCTGGAGACTTATGGTGATTGCCACACATGCGGAAGATCTTTCCGGTGCACTGATTGCCTCCGGCATTATGGGGCATATGGCAATGCAGGTGATCTTAAATATAGCCGTGGTGACAAATACAATCCCTAACACGGGAATTACGCTTCCCTTTGTCAGCTACGGAGGAACATCCGTACTCTTTCTGCTTGCGGAAATGGGATTGGCACTCAGCGTCAGCAGAAGAAGCAGGGGAATTATGTAACACACACTCCACCTCCTATGCATATAGTAACAGCAAGAGGAGTTTTTGGGAGCGTGCTTTTGTGGAATGGTATGAGATCGAGGGACCGACAAGACTGGATGGCAAAATAGCGGTGCAGGGATCGAAGAACGCGGCGCTTCCGGTGATGGCGGCGGCGCTTTTATTTTCCGGCACCAGTGTGCTGAGAAGATGTCCGGATATAGCGGATGTGAGGACAATGGAGGAGATTCTGGAAAGTGTCGGAGTGTGCACCAGGCGGGAAGGGGATGCGCTGTATCTGGACTGTACGGATATTAAGTGTACGGTTATTCCCAGAGGTCCTGCTGAGAAAATGCGTTCCTCCGTGATGCTTTTGGGCAGCATGCTCTCCCGCTGCGGCAGTGTTACGATTGCCTGCCCGGGCGGCTGTACCATCGGGAAACGTCCGATCGACCTCCATATCCGGGTACTGGAAGAAATGGGTGCGAAGATACGCATGGAACATGGAATGCTTAGCGCCTCGTGCAAAACACTGCGCGGCGTGGATTTTACATTTGAGAAGTCGAGCGTGGGAGCAACAGAAAATGCGCTGCTTGCAGCAGCAGGAGCTGTGGGGACAACAGTTCTCAGAAATTGCGCAAGAGAGCCTGAGATTGTATGCCTGTGCCGTTTCCTTAAGAGTATGGGGATATGTATACAGGGAGAGGGAAGCGATGTGATCTGCGTTTCCGGCAGTGTATGCCGTTCAGCGGGAGAATTTGAAATTCCTGCAGACCGCATCGCGGCGGGAACGTATCTTCTGGCCGGTGCAGCGTCGCATGGACAGGTGACGCTTGAAGGAGCCGACCCGGGCGATATGACAGCGCTTCTGGAAGTGTATCAGAAAATGGGTGGACAATATGAATATAACAGTGGTAAACTAAGAACGGACAGCGGGAGGGTGCGTCTTCCCGAAGGTCTGCAGGTGAGAACAGGGTGTTATCCCGGGTTTCCCACTGATCTGCAGTCCCCTTTGATGGCGGCATTTTCCGCCCTGTCGGGACTGGGAAGCATAGAGGAGAATATTTTTGAGGACCGCTTCCGGACTGTTGGGGAATTGAGAAGAATGGGAGCGGATATCTCGGTATCAGGCAGCACGGCACAGGTACGCGGGAGAGCGCTGCACGGTGCAGATGTGAGCGCCTGTGATCTTCGCGGAGGAGCGGCGCTTGTAATTGCGGGGCTGTCCGCCGGAGGTATCACGAGGATTTATAATCCGCAGTATATCGAGCGCGGATATGAATTGATGGACGAGAAAATACGGGGGCTGGGAGGCAGGATGTACAAACGGAGGATACCATGAAGAAAACTACTTTTATGAGAAATCTGAACCGGAGAACAAGGCGAATTGTCATTGCATCCGCCGCAGGAATCATTGCGGCGGGAATTCTGACATTTGCACTTGTGTTTCGGGTGACCGCAGTAGAGATTGTGGGAAATACGAGATTTCAGGATAAAGAAATCCGCGATATGGCTCTTACAGGCCCCTTTTCCTGGAATACGATCTTAATTGAGAAGTTCCATAATCACGTAGAAAGCGATGACCCGCTGATTGAGTCTATTGATCTGGAACGGGTCAGCAACAATAAAATACTGATTCGTGTAAATGAAAAGCAGCTCATAGGATATGTACAGTATGAGGGCAGAGACTGGTACTTTGATGCTGACGGTATTGTGCTGGAAGATGTCGAAAGCGCGGCAGCAGCAGAAAGCACAGAAGCAGAGAGTACAGATACAGGTGAAGCTGCGGCAGCAGGCAGTGACGGCACTGAGGGCGAAGAGGAGGTGCTGGCGCCGCAGAGCATTGACGCCGATTCCTCGGAGTATACACAAAAACAGGAGGATGAAGAGGAGCCGTCTGCGCAGTTTAATCCGGCACTCACGGACATTCCGCTTGTGACAGGACTTTCTTTTTCCAGTGTTACAAACGGCGAGCAGCTTCCGGTTGAGAATACAAAAGTATTCAATACGATCCATGGAATTGCCCGCATGGTCGATAAATATGAGATTGTACCCGACAGCGTGGAATTTGACGAGAATTACAATATCACTCTGCACTACGGAAATGTCAGAATTCAGCTTGGGCAGGATGAGAATCTGGAAGAAAAGCTGATTCGCGCAGCAGCAATACTTCCGGGTATTCAGAGCCTTTCCGGAGTACTGCATATGGAGGATTTCACAAAGAGTACTGAGAATATTATTTTTGAAAAGGATCTGTCCCAGGAACAGCAGACGCAGGATGAGGCAGCACAGGAGCAAACGGATGCGTCCGCCGGGGAGAACGGAGAAAGCACGGATACGGGAGAAGAAGAAACAGGCAGCGAAGATACCGGCTCTGAAGTGCAGGACAATGGGGAAGAAAGCGGCAGCGAGGACAGCGGAGAGTGAAAATTCCTCGAAATCTGGTTAAAAAACTATGAATTTTGAAAAAAAGTGGTTGCGCATTCCTCAAAAAAAATATATGATATATCTATATGCAACTTATCAATGAGTGAGAGAAAAATACTGAGATACCCA
Source organism: uncultured Lachnospiraceae bacterium (assembly GCA_944375815.1). Taxonomy (GTDB): domain Bacteria; phylum Bacillota; class Clostridia; order Lachnospirales; family Lachnospiraceae; genus Egerieimonas_A. The sequence continues at coordinate 11,628 of CALWBA010000160.1, forward strand.
CAGGGGAATAAATAATAGGCGCAAGCTAAAAGGAGGAAGTACGTTGTTAGAAATTATGACAAACGAGGCGGAATCTTCTGCAAAGATTATCGTCATAGGAGTAGGCGGTGCAGGAAATAACGCTGTAAATAGAATGGTGGAGGAAACAATCGGCGGCGTGGAGTTCGTCGGCGTAAATACGGATAAGCAGGCACTGACGCTGTGCAAAGCACCTACGGTTCTGCAGATCGGTGAGAAGCTGACAAAAGGTCTTGGTGCAGGAGCTAAGCCTGAGATCGGCGAGAAAGCTGCAGAGGAGAGCGCAGAGGAGATCAAGCAGCTCGTAGAAGGTGCGGATATGGTATTCGTAACCTGCGGTATGGGCGGCGGTACAGGAACAGGAGCCGCTCCGGTGGTTGCAGGCATCGCCAAGGAGATGGGCATTCTGACTGTCGGCGTTGTGACAAAGCCGTTCCGCTTCGAGGCGAGAACCCGCATGAGCAATGCGCTTGCAGGAATTGATAAGCTTAAAGATAACGTGGATACTCTTATTGTAATCCCGAATGACAAGCTGCTTGAAATTGTAGACCGCAGAACCACGATGCCGGAAGCTCTCAGAAAGGCTGATGAGGTGCTGCAGCAGGCAGTACAGGGTATCACAGACCTGATCAATATGCCGGCACTGATCAACCTCGACTTTGCGGATGTTCAGACCGTCATGACCGACAAAGGCATCGCCCATATCGGTATCGGCGAGGCAAAGGGCGACGACAAGGCACTGGAGGCAGTACAGCAGGCAGTTGCCAGCCCGCTCCTGGAGACAACGATCGAAGGTGCGACCCATGTAATTATCAATATTTCCGGAGATATTTCCCTGATGGATGCGAACGACGCTGCAAGCTACGTTCAGAATCTCACAGGCGAGGATGCCAATATTATTTTTGGTGCTATGTATGATGACAGTGCGACAGATACCTGCCGTATCACGGTTATCGCGACAGGACTCAGCGATGCCACTGCGAAAGAGGCTAGCGTGAGTGAGGCGAAGAAAAATACTGCGCCGGCAAAGACGGCTGAGAAGACAAAATCGTCTTTCACAGGCTCTACACTGCAGATGCCTAATCTGCAGATGCCGAACTTACAGATGCCGACACCGACACAGACACCGATCACAAGCACAATCCCGAAGAAGGATATTCAGATTCCGGACTTTTTAAGACGCAGATAAGAGGACGGATACACAGATAATCACAGGAGGCTGCGGTACGGCGTATCCCGGCTGCCGATGAGGCAGGCGGGGAAGGCGCTGTGCCGCGGCTTTTTTATATAATAATAAGGAGGTAACAAGATGCCAAACAAGGAAATCCCATATAAGATTTATCTGGAAGAGAACGAAATGCCGAAACAGTGGTACAACGTGCGGGCGGATATGAAGAATAAACCGGCCCCGCTCTTAAACCCGGAGACACTTAAGCCCATGACATTCGAGGAACTGCGCCATGTGTTCTGCGATGAGCTTGTAAAGCAGGAACTCAATGATACAGATGCCTACATTGATATTCCGGAAGAGATTTTAAAGTTCTATAAGATGTACCGTCCGTCGCCGCTTGTCAGAGCTTACTGCCTGGAGGAAAAGCTGCAGACACCGGCCAAGATTTACTACAAATTTGAGGGAAACAATACAAGCGGAAGTCACAAATTAAATTCGGCTATCGCACAGGCATACTATGCAAAGCAGCAGGGATTAAAGGGCGTTACGACCGAAACGGGAGCAGGACAATGGGGTACAGCCCTTTCTATGGCGTGCTCGTACTTCGGTCTGGACTGTCAGGTGTATATGGTAAAGGTATCCTATGAGCAGAAGCCGTTCCGCCGAGAGGTAATGCGCACCTACGGAGCCAAAGTTACTCCGTCTCCGTCTGAGACGCCAGAGGTTGGAAGAAAGATTCTGCAGGAGCATCCCGGTACGTCAGGAAGTCTGGGATGCGCGATTTCTGAGGCTGTAGAGGCAGCACAGGCACAGGATGGATACCGCTATGTGCTCGGAAGTGTGCTCTCTCAGGTACTTCTTCATCAGACTATTATTGGACTGGAAACCAAGGCGGCACTTGATAAGTATGATATTGTACCGGATATCATTATCGGCTGCGCAGGCGGCGGTTCAAACCTGGGAGGCTTAATTTCTCCGTTCATGGGAGAAGTGTTAAGAGGAGAGAAGAATTACAGATTTATCGCTGTGGAACCTTCATCCTGTCCGAGCCTTACCCGTGGAAAATATGTATATGATTTCTGCGATACCGGAAAGGTATGTCCGCTTGCCAAGATGTATACCCTGGGCAGCGGCTTTATCCCGTCTGCAAATCATGCAGGAGGTCTGAGATATCACGGCATGAGCTCAATTCTGTCACAGCTTTATCATGACGGATATATGGAGTCAAGAAGCGTAGAACAGACGGCGGTATTCCAGGCAGCCGAAGAATTTGCGAGAGTGGAGGGCATTCTTCCGGCTCCGGAGAGCAGCCACGCGATCCGCGTTGCGATTGACGAGGCACTTAAGTGCAAAGAGACAGGTGAGGAGAAAACAATTGTCTTCGGGCTGACCGGAACGGGATATTTTGATATGGTGGCTTATGAGAAGTTCCACAACGGACAGATGGAAGATTATATTCCGTCAGATGAAGACCTGAAACCTGGATTTGCCGGAATCCCCAGATTCCCGGGAAATGAGATCTGACAGTATGACTTTTCCTCTGATCTTTTTGCATATGTAAAAGAGAACAGGAAAGACTAGTTGTAAAAACAAGGAGGAAACGCCATGAAGAAAAAAACAGCAATGCTGGCACTTGCCGCAGCGATGATGATCGGCGGCTGCGGAGACAGTGCACAGCCTCAGGAAAATCCGGGTACGTCTGCCCAGACAACTGAGGGGGCGCAGGCGGAAGAAGATCCTGCGCAGGCGCCAGTCCGTGCGGTATATCTGAAAAATGATTATGGGGAACTGTTTATAAATATTGAGCAGGATAATCCGTTTACAGGAACTATCCCTGAGGAAATCGTAGACGAGGAAGGAAATGCGCTCTCTGAAGAAGACTTAAAGAGCGGAGACGTTCTGGAGGTCTATGGAAACGGCATTATGCTGGAATCTTATCCCGGACAGTATCCGGGTATCACTAAGCTTGTCCGGGTAGAACAGGAAAACAAGGAGTATCAGGAAAAGTATCAGGCCATGCTGGATCAGTTTTGCCCGGCGCCTGATTTATCCCAGCCTCCGGAACTGTCCGTAAATTATCGGACAGAAGATGCGGTTGTGACTGCTGCATGTGACCGATTCGGTTATTCATGGCAGTATGACGGCAATGAAGTGAAAGCGGATGCCCTTCATGTGCTGCAGGCATCTGAGCTGGTGCAGCAGACGGTCGATGGAGACACACAGATGACGCTGCTCTTTACCTATGAACCGCAGGAAATTCAGGTTACGCGCTGGGAGAGTGCTCTCAAGAGCGAAAGTTTATCTGAGATTCCAGAGGAAGAAGAAATAGCTGTCAGTGAAGGCGAAGAAGGATCAGTAATACCGGTACAGCCGGGATATGTTTACCAGATATCTGCGCACTGGCAGGAAGGTGACGTCACATACGGCTTTGAGGTTATAAATAAGGAGTAAGAGCTATGACACCCGAAAAAATTAAAGAGCGGATGCACAGCGTGGAGCTCTATCCGACAGATGATGAAGAACTGCTGAGAGATCAGATTGCATGCATGAATAAGATGTATGACTATAATGAGACACGTCCGACTGAGGGAAAGCGCCGTGAGGCGCTTCTCTCGGCAATGATGGCGGAAGTCGGAAAAGGATGTTATATTGAACCGCCGTTTCGTGCAAACTGGGGAGGACATCATGTTCATCTTGGAAATTATGTATATGTAAATTTCAATCTGACACTGGTGGACGACACGCATATCTATATTGGTGATTATACAATGATCGGACCGAATGTTACGATTGCCACGGCAGGACATCCGATTCTTCCCGAACTGCGTGAGAAGACGTATCAGTTTAATGCCCCGGTACATATCGGGCGAAACTGCTGGCTTGGCGCCGGCGTCATTGTTCTGCCCGGCGTTACGATCGGTGACAATACAGTAATTGGAGCCGGAAGCGTTGTCACGAGGGATATCCCGTCTGACGTAGTAGCAGTCGGAAGCCCGTGCCGCGTTTTGCGTCCGATCGGAGAACACGACAGAGAATATTATTTTAAAGATCGAAGAATTCCTGAAGGAATATAGAAAAAACGGCGGATGCATACTTTGTTAAAAAAAATCCCCACGGAGAGTTATTAGAAATCTCTGTGGGGATTTTTTTTAACAAAGCAACTGCGCGAAAGAAATTACCGCTGTTTTGCGCTATACTGTCGATAAAGGAGAGGAGGAAGGATATGAATGAAATGGACTGGGAAAATGTTCTTAGATTTATTGAAGAACATCTAAAGGAAGAACTGACACTGGAACAAATCGCGGATGCCGCAGGGTATTCCAGGTATCATTTTAGCCGGAAATTTAGAGAGAGACATGGAATTTCAGTGATGAAATATGTGCTTAGACGAAAGCTGGAAAAAGCATCGCAGGAGATTCTCAGTGGACGGAGCATACTGGAGACAGCGCTTGATTTGGGATTTTCCAGCCACAGCTCTTTTTCCACGGTATTTCGGCGGGAAATGGGATATCATCCAAGTCTTCTGAAATTGAAAAAAGAAATTGCTGGAGGGATGTATATGAATAAAGCAAAAACAAAAGAAGAACTCTATGAGAAACTGTCAGAAAAGTGCGGTGCGATTTTCGAGAAATGCGGTGCGCTGTCGTGTCAAATCTACAGCGGTCAGAAGAGATATTCCGGAGAAGATTATATCACACATCCTTTGAACACAGCCCTTCTCCTGGCAAATGCTGAGGCAGAAGAACCTGTGATTTTTGCAGGGCTTTTCTGCGATTGGTATAAAAAAGGCCGGCACACAGAACATTTGACTGAACAGCTGCCAGCAGAAGTGAGGAAAATTGTGGAAGAGCTTCCGGAAACAGATCCGGAGAAGCTCTCAGATGAAGCGCTTCTCGTAAAAACGGCGGAACGGCTGCACAATATGCAGACGCTGGAATATATGGAGGAGGGTGTATGGAAGAAAAAGGCGGAGGATACGATGATACTTCTTGCCGCGGTAAATGCACGTATAGGAAAAAACAATATAACAGAAGAACTGCAGAAGCTGGCTGTAAAATATCTCAAAAATCAGACGGGAGCGCAATAAAAAAGCGCTCCCGTACAGCACCTGCGTACATCACTGAAAATATTTTGCCTTTATCACATCAACCGGCATATCCAGTCCCGTCCACAGGCGAAATGCCTCTGCGCCCTGGTAGAGGAGCATATACATACCGTTAAAAGTCCGGCAGCCGGCTGCTTCGGCTTCAGCCAGAAGACGCGTCTTACGAGGATTATAGATCACGTCGGAGACGATCAGATCAGGGTGCAGAAGAGACGTGTCAGGAAGAATCGTACGATCTGTGTCCGGAGCCATACCCACCGAGGTCCCGTTTACGAGAAGAGCGCTTTCCTGCAGAGCGTCCCTAAGAGCTGATGTGTCGCCGTGCTCATGCACAAGCACGCGGCAGCCGGTCGTCTGATTGATGGTGTCTGCAAGCTTTACAGTGCGCTCCCAGAATCTGCTTGTGGGCCGTGCGAAAATATGAATCTTTTTCACACCGTCAAGCGCCGCCTGGGCACAGATTGCAGAAGCAGCACCGCCGGCTCCCATCACTGTAATCGTTTTTCCGATCACATCATACCCGGCATCCTGTATAGAGCGCATGTATCCGATACCATCCGTATTATATCCGGTAAGCAGACCGTTGTCATTGACAACCGTATTAACCGCTCCCAGAAGCTGAGCGGCCGGAGAGAGTCTGTCCGCAAGCTGTGCCATCAGATTTTTATTCGGCATTGTCAGATTAAAGCCGCGTATTCCGGCGGCTTTAAGACCGTTTACTGCGGTCTCAAGAGAGTCCTCATTAACGTCAAAACAAAGATATACATAATCAAGTCCGAGCTGTGCAAAGGCTTCGTTATGCATCAGCGGGGAAATACTGTGAGCTACCGGACTTCCCAGAAGCGCTGTAAGTTGCGTATGTCCCGTAATATGTACCTGTTTCATTTCACAAAACTCCTTTACTGCTTTCTTGCTTTAGTGTATCATTAATGCAGAGAAAAAGCAACGAGAAAGGACGTAAGATATGAAGAAGACAGTACATATAAAGAATATAACCATCGGTGAGGGACTCCCGAAGATCTGTGTCCCTGTCATCGGAAGTACACGGGAGGAAATTCTGATGCAGACCGAAGCAGCGGCAGCTCACAGCCCGGATCTGCTGGAGTGGCGCGTTGACTTCTTTGAGGAATGTATGGATGAGGAAGCGGTCAGCAGCGTAATGCAGGATATGAGAGAAAAGATGGGAGAAATTCCGCTGCTCTTTACATTTCGGACAGCCCGGGAAGGCGGCAATCGGAGTATCTCAGCAAAAGATTATGCCGATCTTCTGCGCAGCGCTGCAAAGCAGAGCCCGGATCTGATCGATGTGGAAATCTATATGGACGGCGTAAGAGACAGCGGACTGATCGAACAGCTTCAGACGCAGAAAATCCGTGTAATTGCTTCAAACCACCACTTCGAGGGTACTCCGTCTGCTGAAGAGATGCTTTCCGTTCTGGGAGACATGGAGCTGGCTGGAGCAGATATCCTGAAGCTGGCGGTTATGCCGCAGAATACCCGGGATTTACTGAAACTTTTATCCGTAACGGAGGAAGGTTCCCGCCGTTTTGCGCATCCTCTGATTACAATGGCCATGGGCGGCTGCGGAGTGCTCTCGAGAATTGCCGGTGAGCAGTTCGGCAGCGCAGTGACATTTGCATGTGTGGGCAGAGCGTCCGCACCCGGTCAGATACCCATTGCTAAACTACGCGAAATGATGAGTAAACTGCATGAATTTGGAGAAAAGATGTAAAAATCAGATGAAATAGAAAAACGGTGTCGTAAACTCCTGGAATTCGACATCTTGTTTTGACAAAGTCTACACCCCCTATCACATATAATGATATTTGCTTAGTCCAGTGAGCAGGTATTCAAAGTGACAGGGGGTGTTTTGTGTACTATGCGGTATATGTGGACGAGTGGTTTCTACGGAATCTGGTTATAGATTATATGATTCTGCGCATGGTAAACAGAATACGAAGGCGCCGGACACCGCGCCTGAGATGCGCATTAGGAGCCGCTGTAGGAGCGGCGGGGAGCTGTCTGCTCTTTCTGCCGCCGTTTTCGTCCATACTGCTTTTTACACTCCTGATACAGGCAGCGGTGAATACATGCATGGTGAGGTTTGGATGCAGAGTCAGAGGGATTCGGTCTCTGGCAGGAGATATTTGCCTTGTGTACTTCTGCGCAGTAATCTGCGGAGGAATTTTTGAGGCAATTTCTTTTCTGGCAGGACCGGCGGGAGGGCGCACCTTCTGGATCATCGCAGCAGCGGGATATCTCGCAATACAGGCGGGATTTCCCATCTGCGAAAAGCTGTTTGCGGGGAAACAAAAGATAATCTATACAGTAATCCTGTGTGCGGATGGAAAATGCAGAAAGGTAAAAGGACTGTACGACACAGGCAATCGTCTGCGGGATGCGGTTTCGCAGAAACCCGTGTCTGTGGCGAACAGCAGCGTGATGAGAGAGCTTTTTTCCGAGGAGATGATAGGGGAACTTCTGGAATTTCAAAGTACGGGGAAACTTGGGGAAAATTCCCCATGGATTTCCAGACACCTGCATCTGATACCATTTCAGGGTGTGGGACAGTCGGGACTGCTCCCGGCATTTACTTTGGACTATCTCTGTGTAAAGAGCGAAGATACCGGCAGTGTTATCTGCGACCCCATGATCGCGCTGTCAGCAGGAACCGGTTCTTTTGCCGGTAAATGTCAGTTGATTTTGAATCCAGATCTAATAGACAGATAGGAGGAATTTTTAAATGATTGCAAATGCTGTATTGCCCAGCAGATTCCGTCTGCGCATCTTCCGGGGGATGCCTTCCGTATCGAGAAGACCGCAGGAAATTTTTTATATCGGAGGAGCCGATGTGCTTCCGGCACCTCTGACTCCGGATAAGGAAGCAAAGGCTATCGAAGGTTTAAATCTCCCTGATAATAAGGCAGCCAGGGAAGAACTGATTGAACATAATCTGCGTCTGGTCGTCTATATTGCCCAGAAGTTTGACAACACCGGCGTCGGCGTAGAAGACCTGATTTCCATAGGAACTATTGGACTGATTAAAGCGATCAACACATTTAACCCTACAAAAAAAATCAAGCTTGCAACCTATGCATCCCGGTGCATTGAAAATGAAATCCTGATGTATCTGCGCCGGAATAACAAAACACGCATGGAGGTTTCCATAGATGAACCGCTAAATGTGGACTGGGACGGCAATGAACTTCTTCTGTCCGATATTCTGGGAACTGATGAAGATGTCATTTACAGAGATATTGAACATGAGGTAGAATGCAGTCTCCTCGACAAAGCGATTGATAAACTTTCTGACCGGGAGCAGACGATTATCCGTCTTCGGTTCGGATTGAATATGCCTGACGGGAAAGAAAAGACGCAGAAAGAAGTAGCAGATCTGCTGGGAATCTCCCAGTCTTATATATCGAGACTGGAAAAGAGAATCATGAAAAGACTGAAAAAAGAAATTGTGAGATATGAATAAACAAAGGGAAGGGGAGAAAAATCCCAATGTCATTAAGTTAAGGCATTGAAAGGGAATGGCTCTTTAGAGAAGATTATGTATAAAAGCATAGTCTTCTCTTTTTGTTTGCGCGCCATGGGCGCGCTCTAACGGGTGAAAGTCCCGA
>CALWBA010000161.1 GCA_944375815.1 uncultured Lachnospiraceae bacterium
TAGGGAAAATACGGGAAGAGATAGACAGTATTGACAGCCGGATCGTACAGCTTTTTGAGGAACGCATGAAGCTCGCAGAAGAAGTGGCAGAATTTAAGATAGAGACGGGAAAAGCGGTATTTGACAAGAAGCGAGAAGAGGAGAAGCTTTCTGCACTGACGGCCATGGCCGGCAGCAGCTTTAATGCCTGCGGAGTTCAGGAGCTTTTTTCTCACATTATGTCAATCAGCCGGAAACGTCAGTATCAGCTTCTCGCCGAGCACGGCAGAGAGCCGAATCTGGGATATGAATTTGTTGAAAAGCTGCCGGTAGAGCATGCGCGCGTAGTATTCCAGGGAGTGGAAGGCGCGTATAGTTTTGCTGCAATGCATACGTTTTTCGGAGAAAATATAGATAGCTTTCACGTGAAAACGTTTAAGGAGGCCATGGAGGCAATACACAGCGGCAGAGCGGATTACGCGGTTCTTCCGATTGAAAATTCCACAGCGGGAAGTGTACAGGATTGCTATGATCTGCTGGCAGAGTATGAGCATTCTATTGTGGGAGAACAGATTATCCAGATAGATCATGCATTACTTGGAGTGAAGGGATCATCGCTTTCGGATATCAGGAGTGTTATCAGCCATCCGCAGGCGCTTGCGCAGTGCAGAAAATATTTGGAAAATCATCCGGAATGGGATCAGAGAGAATATCTAAATACTGCTCTTGCCGCAAAACTGGTGGCAGAGGAACAGAATAAATCAAAAGCTGCTATTGCCAGCCGTTATGCTGCGGAATATTTTGGACTTGAGGTATTAAATGATAAGCCGCTCTCTCAGGAGGGGAATTCTACAAGATTTATTATTGTATCAGGGCGTCATATCTATACGCCGGATGCATCAAAGATCAGCATCTGCCTGGAGCTGCCTCACAAAAGCGGAACCCTTTATAATATCTTATCACATATGATTTATAACAATCTGAACATGACAAAGATTGAGTCCCGCCCTATTCCGGAGAGAACCTGGGAATACAGATTCTTTGTGGATTTTGAGGGAAATTTAAATGAAAGTGCAGTCAAAAATGCACTTCTTGGCATTGAGCAGGAGGCAGTTTCGCTACGGGTGCTGGGAAATTATTGACAGAAAAGAGGAAAAAAGATGACACGGATTGAGGAGTGCATACTGTATCGGGACTTTTCCGAGGGAGAAGTCTTAAACAAAATGACGCAGATGCTTGAGGCACATGAGCGGAGAGAGGAGATGGAGCCGTACCGGAGCTGGTTTTACGAGTGTCTGGGAAAACTTGTAGGAATGGCAGGAGCATACGGTTTTTCAGGGAATCTATGGCACAATTATCTGACGTATCTGCTTGTGAACAAGGAAAATGCTTTCAGTACCGCGTGCGAGATTGTAGGCCATGTAGAGGGCAGTATTAATCAGATGGCGCTGCATGACTTTGTAAGATTTAAGGAGCTGTATGATTATGATATCCGGGTGCTTGATGATATATTTGAGTCAGGAGACTGCCATATTATCTGCGAATACCAAAATACAGGCGGAAATACTAAGTTGTTCAACAAGCGGCTGCGTGATCGGATCGCGGAGCTGTCGGTGCGTCTTGCAAAAGCTGAGGACGACAGAGAGTTTATGGAGGATATGATCGCTTTTTATAAGGATTTCGGCGTGGGCAAGCTGGGCCTTCATAAAGCGTTTCGTATTGACAGAGTCAATGGAAAGGCGGAGATTATTCCGATTACAAATATTGCGCATGTACACCTTGATGATCTGGTGGGTTATGAGATTGCCAAGAAAAAACTTATAGACAATACGGAGGCTTTCGTCGAGGGGAGAAAGGCAAATAACTGTCTGCTCTACGGAGATGCCGGAACCGGAAAATCTTCGAGCATCAAGGGAATCCTGAATCAGTACTACGACCAGGGGCTGCGCATCATCGAGGTGTATAAGCATCAGTTTCAGGATCTCAATGAGGTTATTGCTCAGATTAAAAACCGTAACTATAAGTTCATTATTTATATGGATGACCTGTCCTTTGAGGAATTTGAAATCGAATATAAGTATCTGAAGGCTGTTATTGAGGGCGGATTGGAAAAGAAACCGGACAATGTCCTGATTTACGCTACATCCAATCGCCGTCATCTGGTTCGGGAGCAGTTCTCCGATAAAGAAGGAAGAAGAGACGACCTGCATTCCTCCGATACCGTACAGGAGAAGCTTTCACTGGTATCCCGTTTTGGCGTTACGATTTATTTCTGCGGACCTGATAAGAAGGAGTTTCAGAATATCGTGCGCACACTGGCGCAGAGAAACGGCGTAGAGATGGATGAGGATACCCTTCTTCTGGAGGCAAATCGCTGGGAGCTGCAGCATGGCGGACTTTCCGGAAGAACAGCACAGCAGTTTATCGATTACCTTCTGGGGCAGCAGAAATAAGAAGAGGGAGCGTGATTACATGCAGATAACAACATTTGCAGCAATAGAGATCGGTACGTACAGCACCAGTATGGAGATTTTTGAGATCTCAAAGAAGCAGGGGCTGCGCACGGTCAACAGCCTCAGGCATCGCCTGGAGCTTGGCAAGGATGCTTTCCGTACGGGTAAAATCAGTGTGGAGTCCGTGGAGCAGCTATGCCGAATCTTAAAGGATTTCAAAAATGTGATGATGGAGTATCAGGTGGATGCCTACCGCGCGCTCGGTACAAGTGCTCTGCGTGAGGCGGAGAACAGTCTGTTTGTACTGGGACGAATCGAGCAGTCAGCCGGTATCAAAGTAGAGCTTTTAAGCAACTCGGAGCAGCGATTCTACACCTATAAAGGAATAGCTGTAAAGGAAGCGGCTTTCCAGAAGATTATTGAAAAGGGAACTGCAATTTTTGATGTAGACGGCGGAAGTATACAGATTTCCCTGTTTGACAAGGACACATTGGTGACGACGCAGAATATTAAGCTGGGAAGTATGCGTGTGCGGGAACGCCTTCATGAGGTTCAGAAGAAGACGGTGCATTACGAAAAACTCGTACAGGAAATGATCCACAATGAGATCTTCAGCTTCAAGAAGATGTATTTAAAGGATAGAAAGATAGAGAATGTAATTATTCGAGGAGATTATTTCACACGTATTGGCGAGAAAAATTCCAGCAGAACATTCTCCAGAGAGGAGTTTCAAGCGTGGTATGATACCGTTACGAAAACTTCTCCGATTGAGCTGGCTGTAAAGGTGGGAATTCCGCAGGAATATGCGTCCTTGCTGCAGCCGTCCGCGATTATTTATAAGGAACTGATTGATGAGATGGGAGCCCAGACGATCTGGATGCCGGATACGAAACTTACAGATGGTATCGCATTTGATTTTGCTGAAAAAAAGAAGCTTTTAAAATCTGCTCATAATTTTGAAAACGACATTCTGATGGCAGCGAAGAATATCGGAAAGCGTTATGCGGTGAGCAAGGCGCATGTAGCACAGGTGGAGAAGACAGCAACAGCGATTTTTAATGGAATGAAGAAGCACCATGGACTGGGTGCAAGAGAGAGACTGCTTCTGCAGATCGCGGTTCTTGTGCATGACTGCGGAAAGTATATCAGTCTTGGCAATGTGGCAGAGTGTTCCTACAGTATTATTATGGCAACCGAGATCATCGGACTGTCACATGTGGAGCGGGAGATGATTGCCAATATCGTCCGTTTCAATACAATGCCGCTGCCGCCGTATGAACAGCTGGCGCATGAGAGCAGCTTTGGGAAAAAGCAATATCTGATTGTTGCTAAGCTGGCAGCCATTCTTCGGCTGTCAAATGCTCTTGACCGCAGCCATCTGCAGAAAATTGAAGAGATCAAGGTGGCATTACGGGAGCTGGAGCTTGTTATTACCATAAGCTCGCACCAGGACTATACACTGGAGCTGGGCCTTCTCGATGAGAAAGTTGAATTCTTTGAGGAGGTTTTCCATGTAAAACCGATTGTAAAGCTTAAAAAACTGATATAAGGGGGAAAAGAGTATGGAAGCAATCGAGTATACAAATCCTGAATATTACCGAAACAGAGAGTTAAGCTGGATCGGGTTTAATCAAAGAGTGCTAAGTGAGGCAAAGGATAAGCAAATCCCGCTGTTTGAAAGACTGAAATTTTTAAGTATCACAGCGTCAAATCTGGATGAGTTTTTCATGATTCGTGTAGCTTCTTTAAAGGACATGGTGCATGCGGGCTACACAAAACCTGATATTGCAGGCATGACGCCTAAGGAGCAGCTGGAAGAGATTTCTGTGAAAACACATGAGCTGGTACACGAGCAGTATCACACATATAACCGTTCGCTGCTGCCGGCGCTCTCAGGCGTAGGATTGTGTGTTGTGGAACGCCATGAGAAGCTCTCCAAGAAGCAGGCAGAGTATGTAGATCAGTTCTTTGAAGAGAATGTTTACCCCGTTCTCACGCCGATGGCGATGGACTCTGCCCGTCCATTCCCGCTGATTCGTAATAAATCTCTGAACATAGGTGCGCTGATCCGCAAAAAAGACGCAAAAAAGGGAAAAGAAGAGCTGGAATTTGCGACAGTTCAGGTGCCGTCCGTGCTCCCTCGCATTGTTGATATTCCGTCAGATGAAGAGGGCGTCCGTACTGTGATTCTGCTGGAGGAGATTATTGAGAGAAATATCGGCAAACTG
>CALWBA010000162.1 GCA_944375815.1 uncultured Lachnospiraceae bacterium
GAAGGCGTGTCGGACAGGGAATATGTGAGCAACAGCTTCCACTGCCACGTCACGGAGGACATCACGCCGATTGAGAAGCAGGATCTGGAGGGACGTTTCTGGGATTTGTGCAATGGAGGAAAAATCCAGTATGTCAAATATCCGATCAGCTATAATGTGGAGGCAATTAAGTCCTTAGTTCGCCGGGCAATGGATCTTGGCTATTATGAGGGTGTAAACCTCTCCCTTGCCTACTGTGATGACTGCGGACATGAGGAGCTTGCCATGGACGTCTGCCCGGTTTGCGGCAGCAAGAATCTGACCAAGATTGAGCGTATGAACGGTTATCTGTCCTATTCCAGAGTGAAGGGCGATACCCGCTTAAACGATGCAAAAATGGCGGAAATTGCGGAAAGGAAAAGTATGTAACATGCGATACCATAATATTACCAAAGATGATATGCTTAATGGGGATGGACTGCGCGTGGTATTGTGGGTGGCTGGCTGCAGCCACTGCTGTAAGGAATGTCACAACCCTGTTACCTGGGATCCCAACGGCGGTCTGGAGTTTGATGAAGCGGCAAAGCAGGAGATTTATGAGGAGCTGGGAAAGGACTACGTCAGCGGCATTACCTTCTCCGGCGGCGATCCGCTTCACTATCAGAACATTCGTGAGATTACAAAGCTTGCAGAGGAGATCCGCGAACGCTTCCCGGAAAAAACCATATGGCTTTACACCGGTTCTACCTGGGAGGAAGTACGGGATGAGGAGATTATGAATTATGTGGACGTTCTCGTAGATGGAGAATTCAAGATCGATCTCTTTGATCCGAACCTGCACTGGAAGGGAAGTTCCAACCAGAAAGTGATTAATGTTCCGGAGACACTGAAGACCAGTAAAATTGTACTTCACTGCTCCTGATAAAAATGTCTCTGTCTGAAGAAAGGCAGGGACATTTTTTATGCTCAAAAAATATATCGATATACGATGCTTATAAAAACAAGTATCGTATATCGATATATCGAATCATAACATATAATTTTTCCCCCGATATCAGTTAACCGTAAGTTTTTCCAGATCGCGGTAAAATCCTGGATAGGAAATATCCACGCAATCTGCACGGAGAATTTCTGTCTGACCCTCAGCTGCGAGTCCGGCAACAGCAAATGACATTGCGATGCGGTGATCAAGGCGGCTGTCAATGGCGGCTCCATACAGAGGGCGCCCTCCGCGGATGATCATACCGTCATCGGTTCCTTCAATGTCTGCTCCCATGCGGGCGAGCTCTGTTACCATGATATCAAGACGGTTTGATTCCTTGACCTTCAATTCCTCGGCATTTCGAATCACAGTTGTACCTTCTGCGCATGCTGCGAGAATTGCGATCATCGGCAGTTCATCAATCAGTGCAGGAATCAGAGAACCCTCAATGACGGTTCCGTGCAGGCTGCTGTGGCGTACCAGCAGATCCGCAGCAGGTTCTCCTCCCATCGTGCGTTCATTGAGAAGTTCGATATTTCCTCCCATCGCACGCACAACCCGCAGAATTCCGTCTCTTGTCGGATTGATGCCGACATCCCGGATCAGCACCTCAGAGCCCGGCACCATGAGCGCGGCGGCAATAAAGTAAGCTGCAGAAGATATATCTCCGGGGACCTCTACTTTTTGTGCTGTAAGATGCGGCTCCGGCAAAATAGAAGCCGTGGTTCCCTCACTTGTGATGTCTGCTCCGAAATAGGAGAGCATCAGCTCGGTATGGTTTCTCGAAAGGGCCGGTTCCGTTACAGATGTGGACCCGTCCTGCGCGTACATGCCTGCCAGCAGTACACAGGACTTTACCTGCGCGGATGCAACCGGGGAATTATAATGGATTGCGTGAAGTTTCCCCGGACGGATTGTCAGAGGAGCACAGCCGTTTTGACGAATGCTCTCAATTTTTGCGCCCATTTCTGTGAGCGGTCGGATAATGCGGCCCATTGGACGGCTCTGTATAGAATCGTCTCCGGTCAGGGAGACTTCAAAATCCTGTCCTGACAGGATACCGGAAATCAGGCGTGTTGTTGTGCCGCTGTTCCCGACATCGAGAATACAGTCCGGCTTTTTGAGCCCGTGCAGTCCTTTTCCGTGGACAAGAATCCGCTCCGGTGTGTTCTCAATCTTAATGCCCATTTGTCGAAAACAGGCGATTGTGGACAGACAGTCCGCGCCCTGGAGGAAATTCGCGATTTCTGTGGTTCCCTTTGCCAGAGCGCCGAACATTACGGCGCGGTGGGAGATGGATTTATCCCCGGGGACAGTGATTTCGCCCCGGAGTCCTTTGACCTTCTGAAATATCATAACGTATGTACTCCTTCCGGATATTTATAAATTATCTCATATGCAGATTATAATTGCGTTCTCGCAGGATCTGAGCTGCCTTTGTGCACGCATCTTCATCATAGAATTCAATGCGAAGAACACCCTCCTCGAACTCACGGTTGTGGATGATACCGATATTTTTGATACTGATATTATTCATTGCAAGCATGGTTGCTATCGTGGCAATACCGCCTGCTTCATCATAAATATCGCAGTAAAATGCATAGATCTTCTTAAGCGGACCAAAGGAAGAATCCGGCATGGAATCACGATAGTCCTTTGCAATGTCAAACATCTCATAGATACCGTCGCTCTCCCGGTGGTCGACGAGATATTTTGCCTGCACCAAAAGCCGTATATATTCATCGAGGACTGCGGAGATACTCTGCTGATTGCTTAAGCAGATTTGCTGCCACATCACAGGGGAAGAGGAAGCGATGCGCGTAATGTCCTTGAAGCCTCCCGCAGCAATGGTCTTCATGTATTCGTCCTCTGTGTCAAGCTTTGCGATCGCATTCACGAGACAGGATGCCACAATATGCGGCAGATGGCTGACTGCTGCGGTGATCCGGTCATGTTCCTCATAAGTGAGGATCATCGGGATCGCACCGATGGAAGCGATCAGCTCTGAAAATGCGGAAACAGCGAGAATATCCACATGTCCTTCAGGGGTAAGAATATAATATGCATTTTCGATCAGGTAATCGGTTGAGTTGCTGTAGCCGGTCTTCTCGGAGCCTGCCATCGGATGTCCTCCGATGAAATTTTCGGTCATATGCAGCGCCTGAACTGCGTGGTGTATTTCACCTTTGACACTTCCCACATCCGTTATGATGCAGGTGGGCTTCATAATTCCCTTCAGCCAGGAGAGATAAGAAATGTTTGTACTCACAGGAGCGCACAGAAAGATATAATCGCACTCTGCAAACTGCATATCCTGAGCTTCGCACTTCCGGTCAATCACTCCGTCCGCAAGTGCGGCGTCGAGTACTGCCTCAGTGGGATTGTAAGCGATCAGCGTAAATTCCGGGTGAAATTTGCGCATAGCCCTGGCAATTGATCCGCCAATCAGGCCAAGACCGATAAAACCGATACAAGTTCCTTCCATTGTTTATAGTTTCCTTTCTGCAAGCTGAATATAGGGGCGCAGATGCGCCATAACGTCCTCAAACTGGGAGAACGTCAGAGACTGCGGACCGTCAGAAAGCGCGTGCTCCGGGTCGTTGTGAACTTCGATCATAAGTCCGTCAGCTCCGCATGCAACTGCCGCCTTAGCCAGCGGCTCTACATATGCACGTACACCTGTCGCATGGCTCGGATCCACGATGATAGGCAGATGAGATTTCGCACGGATTACGGGAACAGCACTTAAATCCAGCGTATTGCGCGTGGACGTCTCATATGTCCGGATACCTCTTTCACAGAGCACGACGTTCGGGTTTCCCTCTGCGATAATATACTCTGCAGCGTTTAGCCATTCGTCAATCGTTGCGGCCAGACCTCTCTTTAAGAGCACCGGAAGCCCGGAACGCCCTGCTTCGCGCAGAAGCTGGAAGTTCTGCATATTGCGGGCGCCTATCTGAATCATGTCGACATACTTTACTGCAGCCTCAATGGATTTTTCATCGATGACCTCACAGATCGTATTAAGTCCTGTTTCTTTTTTCGCTTCGGCCATATAGCGCAGTCCTTCGACTTCAAGTCCCTGGAAGGAGTACGGGGACGTGCGCGGCTTATATGCACCTCCGCGTACAAAATGCGCGCCTGCTTTTTTGACTTCCCGGGCGATTGTCAGAAGCTGCTCCTCCGTCTCAACTGCACAGGGACCTGCCATCACGGTGAGGGTATCCGGTCCGATGACGTGATTTCCTACGGTTACGCGGGAGGGATTTGGGTGAAACTTCTTATTGGAAAGCTTGTAACTTTCTGTGATCGGAACGAGCTTGTCCACATAGGGCAGCAGGATCAGATTATCACCCTCAAGCTTTGTTTTGTCTCCGACTACGCCGATGATTGTGACCTCTCTGCCTTCTGAGAGATGGGCAGTGAGCCCTTTTTCTTCAATCAGACTGGTCACTTTCTGCACCGCGTCTTTTGGCGCGTTTGGCTTCATTACAATAATCATGTAAAATAACTCCTTTCACGGCGCGATGCGCCGGTTAATTCTTCACTGTCTTCTAAAGTTAGTGTATAGTATGCGGGGGGAAAAGTCAATAATTTAGCGATTTAAAGTGCTAAAAAACATGGAAAATCGGAATATATTCGCGAAAATCAGAAAAATTTGCCCGATATTTATCATAAAATACGGAAGGCAGAAAAAAATATCGAAATTTAATTGTTAAATTTGGATAAATTACTTGAAAAATACAATTTTTTTTAGTAAAATGTACACATACTAATTTTTGGGAGGTATTACATATGGACGTTTTCAGAACAGACCGAATTAGAAATGTGGTACTGCTTGGCCATGGCGGAGCAGGCAAGACAAGTCTCGTGGAGGCTATGGCTTATCTTTCAGGTATTACAAATCGTTTGGGAAAGGTAACAGACGGAAACACAGTTAGTGATTTTGATAAAGAGGAAATTAAGCGTAAATTTTCAATTACCACATCTCTGGTTCCGATTCAGTGGGATAAGTACAAGATCAATGTACTGGATGCTCCTGGTCTTTTCGATTTCGTTGGTGAGGCAGAGGAAGCTGCAGCTGCAGCAGACGCAGCTGTCATTGTAGTATCCGGTAAGTCCGGCGTACAGGTTGGTACACAGAAAGCATGGGAGCTGTGTGAGAAGTACAACCTGCCGAGGATGTTCTATGTTACGGAGATGGATATTGATAATGTCAGCTACCGTGAAGTTGTAGAAAGCCTGACAGAACTCTACGGCAAGAGAATTGCACCGATTCACATGCCGATGCGTGAGAATGAGAAGTTTGTCGGCTATGTCAATATCGTAAAGAATAAAGGCCGCCGCTTTATTGAGAAAGATCAGAGGACAGAGTGTGAGATTCCGGATTACTGTGTAGAATATGCAGAGAAATACCGCGAGATCCTTCTGGAGTCCGTTGCTGAAACAAGCGAGGAATTTATGGACCGCTACTTTGCCGGAGAGGAGTTCTCCGTAGCTGAGATTTCCGCTGCGCTTGCATATAACGTGGCAGACGGTTCTCTCGTTCCGGTGTGCATGGGCTCTCCGGTGAACCTGCAGGGTATTCATACGCTGCTTGACGATATTATTGGATACTTCCCGGATCCGTCCAAGAGAGGATGTGCGGGCATCAACCGCAAAACAAACGAGATTTTTGAAGCAAATTATGACTTTGCCAAGTCTAAATCCGCAACAATATTCAAGACCATCGTAGATCCTTTCCTTGGAAAATATTCTATGATCAAGGTTTGCTCCGGTGTTATCAAGTCTGATGACGTGCTGTATAATGTAGATCAGGAGTCTGAGGAGAAACTCAGCAAACTGTACGTGCTTGAGGGCTCCAAGCCTCTGGAGGTTGCAGAGCTTCATGCGGGTGACATCGGTGCGATTGCAAAACTGGGTGATGCAAGAACAGGCGACAGCCTTGCAACGAAGGCAGCTCCGGTTATGTACGGAAAACCGGACGTTTCCGTTCCGTACACCTGCAAACGCTATAAAGTAGCTAATAAGAACGATATGGATAAGGTTGCCCAGGGACTTGCAAAGATGGCACAGGAGGACCTGACAATGCGTGCTGTCAATGATTCCGCGATGCATCAGTCTCTGCTGTACGGCATCGGCGATCAGCACCTTGATATTATTGTGAGCAAGCTCAAAGAGAGATATAAAGTAGACGTAGAACTGTGCAAACCGAAAGTAGCATTCCGCGAGACGATCCGCAAGAAATCTGATGTGGAAGCGAAATATAAGAAACAGTCCGGCGGACATGGACAGTACGGTCATGTTAAGATGCGCTTTGAGCCGCTTGGTGACCTGGAGACACCGTATGCCTTCGAGCAGGAGGTTGTCGGAGGAGCTGTTCCGAAGAACTATTTCCCTGCAGTTGAGAAGGGTATTCAGGAAGCCGTTCAGTCCGGACCGCTTGCGGCATATCCGGTTGTGGGCGTTAAGGCTGTTCTGTACGATGGATCCTACCATCCGGTAGACAGCTCTGAGATGGCATTCAAAACTGCTGCGATCCAGGCGTTTAAGAAAGGATTTATGGAAGCTTCCCCGGTTCTGCTTGAGCCGATTGTTTCCATGAAGGTAAAAGTTGCTGACAAGTATACCGGTGATATCATGGGTGATCTGAATAAGCGCCGCGGACGCGTGCTTGGCATGAATCCTGATCACAAGGGCAATCAGATTATTGAAGCTGATGTTCCGATGCTTGAGATTTACGGTTACTCCACTGTTCTCAGATCTATGACCGGCGGAAGCGGAGAGTTCTCATACGAATTTGCGCGCTATGAGCAGGCTCCGACAGATATCCAGCAGAAGGAGATCGAAGCAAGAGCCAGCAAACTGGAGAATGGCGATGACTGATTTTTTCTCAGAGAATAATTGAAAAATCAGTACATCTATTGTATGATAGCAGGGATAAGCAAGGCTTATCCCTGCTTAAATTTTTTGAAAAAGGAGTATAAAAAATGAAAGGCATCAAAGGCAGACTGTTCGCCGTGCTTGCCGTCCTGATTGTGGCGGGAATTTATTACTATGTGGCGCTGCCGGCAGTCAACATTCACAGCAGCGGGTTCTGGCTCTTTCTGATCGGTATGATGATTGTGCTTCTGCTGCTTTACAGCGCGCGCAGGAGAATGCGCACCGTAACGGAAATGAAGCAGAGCAGAATTCTTAAATTCGGACTGGTGCTTACGGCGGCTCTGGTAGTTGTATTTGCAGTGGGAAGTATCCTGTCATCCCCTATTGTCAATGCGAAGCGTTACCAGCAGCTTATCGTACCCGAAGAGCGTGACTTTACAGAAGATATCGAGCAGATCGGTTTTGACCAGATACCGCTGCTTGACAAGGATTCGGCGGCTATTCTCGGCAACAGAAAGCTCGGAAGTATGGTTGACATGGTATCACAGTTTGTAGTCAGTGATCTGTATTCTCAGATTAATTATAATGAGAAGCCGTACCGGGTATCTCCGCTGGTTTATGCAAGTCCTGTGAAATGGCTGACAAATCAGAAGAACGGAATCCCTGCATATATGATGATCGATATGGCAACGCAGGATACCCAGCTTGTAAAGCTTGACAAGCCGATTAAATATTCCCAGGCAGAGTATTTCAACCGGAATATTTACCGCCATCTGCGCTTCCGTTATCCGACGTACATTTTCGATCAGCTGAGCTTCGAGATAGACGATGACGGTGTTCCGTACTGGATCTGCCCGGTGAAGGAATACACGATCGGACTTTTCGGAGGCCAGACAATCGGACGTGTTGTGCTGTGCAATGCGCAGACGGGAGAGACCACAGACTATGCGATTGAGGACTGTCCGCAGTGGGTTGACCGCGCATATCCGGCGGATCTTCTGATTGAACTGTACAACTATCATGGAAGCCTGATCAATGGATTTATTAACAGTGTCTTCGGACAGAAAGGCTGTTTAAAGTCCACAGACGGTTACAATTATCTTGCTCTGGATGACGACGTCTGGGTATATACCGGAGTAACTTCCGTCAACA
The DNA here is from genome assembly GCA_944375815.1 of uncultured Lachnospiraceae bacterium. Taxonomy (GTDB): domain Bacteria; phylum Bacillota; class Clostridia; order Lachnospirales; family Lachnospiraceae; genus Egerieimonas_A. The sequence goes on from CALWBA010000162.1 coordinate 7,997, forward strand.
GTGACCAGTCCAATGTCGGTTTTGTGCTTATGAATCAGAGAACGAGCGAGACGCGCTACTATTCCATCAGCGGTGCTGAAGAATATTCTGCTATGTCATCTGCCGAGGGACAGGTACAGAATCTTGGCTATAAAGCGGCATTCCCTCTGCTTTTAAATATTGACAATGAGCCCACCTACTTCATGGCGCTGAAGGATGACGCGGGACTCGTGAAGAAATACGCTATGTTAAATGTTCAGCGCTATCAGAATGTAGCGATTGGCGATACTGTGCAGGAATGTCAGGATGAATACAGAAAGCTTCTGAGCAGCAGCGGTATTGTCTCCGAGAGCGCAGATTCCGAGAGCGCTTCCGGAACTATTTCCAAAATTGCTCAGGCTGTCATTGACGGCAACTCCCATTATTATGTAATGCTGGAGGGAAGAGATGAGATCTTCGATGTGTCTGTGGCTGATTTTATTCAGATTGTGTCTTACAGCGAGGGAGATTCCATTGCTTTTGAGTATGTGACAGGAAATCCGACATGTATTGTTACGGAAATTCCATAAATCGGATTGTGCTTTTCTGAAAATGGTGGTATACTGAAACACGGGATGATATATCTGTACATGCGGCATTTTAAGAATCCAAAGCAAGATAAGATCGTGAGGAGGAATTAAAATGTTATACGAGGATGTACAAAAATTCAGCAACGCAGCAGCAGGCAAAATAAAACTGCTGAATGAACATTTCGGCAAATATTTTCTGCGTGCCATTATGGCCGGCTTCTTTATTGCCGTTGCCATGATCTACAGCAACGTCATCGGAAACGTATTCAGCGTTTCTGACGAGTTAAAGCCGTGGGGTAAATTCATCGGCGCGCTTGTGTTCTCTGTTGCGGTGCTGCTTATCGTATTCATCGGAAGCGAGCTCTTCACAGGCAACAACCTGATCATGGCTTTCGGTGCATTCGATAAGAAAGTTTCCTGGGGAGACGCAGGCAAGGTGTGGCTGGTCAGCTACATAGGCAATTTCGTGGGATGTGTGATCTTTTCTCTGATCTTTGTAGGAGCAGGGGCTTCGGGCACGAAGGACTACTTTGCAAGTTTCATCGGCGGCAAGCTCTCAATCCCTATTCCCGAGATGTTCTTCCGCGCAGTGCTCTGCAACTTCTTTGTATGTCTCGCTGTGGCATGCGGTGTTAAGCTTAAAAGTGAAGCGGCGAAGTTCTGTATGATCTGCATCTGCATCTCAGGCTTCGTTGTATCAGGTTTTGAACACTGCGTGGCGAATATGGCGATCTTCACCACCTCTCTTTGTCTGGTGGACGGACTCTCCGTGCTTGACATGCTCAAGAACCTGGTTGTCGTAACAATCGGAAATATGGTCGGCGGCGCACTTCTTCTGGCTATGCCGCTCAGATTTATGAGCAACGACAAGTGATCATCGTACCAGGAAACATTGATTACAGGGACGCGGTTACGCCAGTAACCCGTCCCTTAAAATTTTAGAAAAGGAATAATCTATGGCAAAATCTCTATATATAGCAGAGAAGCCCAGTGTGGCACAGGAGTTTGCGAAGGCACTGAAAGTAAACGCCCGCCGCCAGGATGGCTATCTGGAGTCGGATCAGGCTGTGGTGACATGGTGTGTGGGACACCTGATTACCATGAGCTATCCGGAAAAATATGATGAAAGACTGAAAAAATGGAGTCTTGAGACGCTGCCCTTTCTGCCTGAAGAATTTAAATATGAAGTAATTCCCGCAGTTAAAAAGCAGTATCAGATTGTAAGCAGTCTGCTCAACCGCAAAGATATCGATACAATCTATGTCTGTACCG
>CALWBA010000163.1 GCA_944375815.1 uncultured Lachnospiraceae bacterium
GAAAGCGTGGAAACATTTTTAAGAAATCAGGGACAGTTATTTGACGAACCGGTGGCAGAATCCTATGAGGAAGCGGAAGAAGTGCTGGAGGACTGCCTGGCTGTAGAGGTAAATTCCATCCGGGAGGTACGCAGCTATCTCGACGAGAGCGGAATGGATGTAGAGGGAATGAGCGACGAGGAACTGCTGGAAGCAAGCGAAGTTTTTTCTCTTGAAGACGGCACATTTTTAATTGTAGAGGGATAAGTCCGTATCAGGGATACTGCGCATGTAGTATCCCGCTGTTCTATTTGGAGGAATAAACATGGACATGGAAGAACTTGTAAGGAAACAGAGAGAATTTTACCGCACGGGCAGAACCTTAAGCTTTGATTTTCGAATGCGTATGCTGAACCGCCTGGAATATGCAGTCCGGCTGCACGAGGAGAGTATTTATGAGGCTTTGAGAAAAGATCTCGCGAAATCCACATTTGAGGGATATATGACGGAAATCGGTATGGTGTATTCTGAGCTTTCATACGTTAAGAGACACTTGAAATCCTGGATGCGTCCGCACCCGCATATGCCTGCCCCCGGACAGCTTCCGGCGCGCTGCTTTTCCGTGAGGGAGCCGCACGGCGTTGCGCTTGTGATGGCACCGTGGAATTATCCGTTCATGCTGTCAATGGAACCGCTGATCGGCGCAATCGCCGGAGGAAATTGCTGCGTGGTAAAGCCGTCGGCGTATGCACCGGCAGTGTCAGCAGTGATCCGCCTCGTTGTGGAAGAGGCGTTTCCGGAATATTATGTTGCGGCAGTGGAGGGCGGAAGAGCGGAAAACACCGCTTTGCTTGAACAGAAATTTGACTATATTTTCTTCACCGGAAGCGTCAGTGTGGGTAAACTTGTAATGGAGAAAGCGGCAGAGCACCTGACGCCGGTAACACTGGAACTGGGAGGAAAGAGTCCGTGTATCGTGGATAAAAGTGCAAATCTGAATATAGCTGCAAAGAGGATCGTTTTCGGAAAGTTTTTAAACAGCGGCCAGACGTGTGTGGCGCCGGACTATGTGTATGTGGAAGCATGCGTAAAGGAGCGCTTTATTTCATATCTGCAGAAATGGATCCGCAGGATGTACGGTGAGGATGCGCTGAAAAATGAGAAGTACCCCAGGATGATTAATCAAAAGCATTATGACCGCGTACTGGGACTGCTTCAGGGAGCTCATATCGTCTGCGGCGGACATGGAGACAGAAAAACACTGAAAATAGCTCCCACCGTGCTGACAGATGTTACATGGAAAAGCCCTGTGATGCAGGAAGAGATCTTCGGACCTGTGCTTCCGGTGCTCTCTTTTACGGATATCCGGCAGGTAAAGCGCGAGATCATTTCCAGACCAAAGCCGCTTGCTCTTTATCTGTTTACTTCTGACCGGGCGCTCGCCGGGGATATCATACGTTCTGTGCCGTATGGAGGCGGATGCATTAATGATACGATTATTCATCTCGCTACGTCTTCCATGGGCTTCGGCGGTGCTGGAGAGAGCGGCATGGGTAGCTATCACGGAAAGAAGTCTTTTGAGACATTTACTCATGAGAAAAGTATAGTTGCCAGGTTCTGTCCGCTGGACGCACCGGTGCGCTATCAGCCGTATACCCCCATCAAAGAGTGGATACTCAAAAAAATTTTATAAGGGAATGAAGCGGTATGGAAAATAAAAAAATGAAACCAGATGTACAGGAACAGGCGGACTTTACCAAGGGAAGCGTCCGCTCAGCCATTCTGAGGCTTGCTGTTCCCATGACGCTTGCCCAGCTGGTCAGCCTGCTTTACAATATCATTGACCGCATGTATATTGGACATCTGCCGGAGAACTCTACACTGGCGCTGACGGGGCTGGGACTTACGTTTCCGATTCTGACCGTGATTACAGCGTTTTCCAATCTGGTCGGCATGGGCGGCGCTCCTCTTTTTTCCATTGCCAGAGGAAAGAAGCAGCCGCACCGGGCAGAGGAGATTATGGGAAATACATTTTCCATGCTGATTCTCACCGGTATTGTGCTGACGATTGTGGGACTGTGCGTAAAGAGACCTGTGCTTTATCTGTTTGGAGCCAGCGATGCCACTATTTCATACGCGGATAATTATCTGAGCATTTATCTGTGCGGCAGCATATTTGTGATGATCAGTCTGGGAATGAACGGATTTATCAATGGGCAGGGATTCGCGAGAAAGGGCATGATGACGGTGCTGATCGGAGCCGTACTCAATATTCTTCTTGACCCGGTCTTTATCTTTGTTCTGGGCTGGGGTGTCCGCGGAGCGGCTGCGGCAACCGTCATTTCGCAGTTTGTCTCGGCAGTATGGGTTTTGAGATTTCTTACAGGAAAGCAGGCACTTCTGCATCTGAAACGCAGGTATCTGAGAGTCCGCTTTAAGCTGCTCAAGGATATTGTGGCACTGGGTATGTCGGGATTTATTATGTCTGTGACAAACAGCATTGTCCAGGTGGTGTGCAACGCTACGCTGCAGATTTACGGAGGAGATCTTTATATCGGTATCATGACGGTGGTAAATTCCGTGCGCGAGGTTGTGAGCATGCCGATTTCCGGACTTACGAACGCGGCACAGCCTGTGCTGGGATATAATTACGGTGCCAAAGCATACCGAAGGGTGCGAAGCGGCATACGGTTTATGACGATTTCGGGGATGGCGTATATGCTGATTATATGGGCAATTGTATTTGCATTCCCGAAACAGTTTATACATATCTTCAACAGCGATCCCGAACTTCTTTTAAACGGAGTGAAGCCGCTGCATATTTACTTTTTCGGATTCTTTATGATGTCGTTTCAGTTTTCGGGACAGTCTACCTTTGTCGCGCTGGGAAAATCAAGGCAGGCAATTTTTTTCTCGATCTTCCGTAAAGTGATTATCGTTGTGCCTCTGACACTGCTTCTGCCGAAAGTTGCCGGGTTGGGCGTGATGGGAGTATTCCTGGCGGAGCCGATTTCAAATTTTGTGGGCGGACTGGCAAGCTTCGGAACCATGATAGCGACTGTGTGGAGAAAGCTCAAGGAACCGGAGAACGGCGAAAAATCTGCTTCCGCAAGCGCGTAACAGGGCGGATTGCCCGTATACAGGGCTGAAAAGATTCCAAAGAGAGATGGAGGACGAGGAGAAGCAGATGATATAAAAAAGCTGCGCCGAAAGCAAAACAGGCGCAGCTTTTTCATGCTCACATATCAACGTATTATTCAGGATATACCAGTCGGTCTTCTTTGATTCCATACAGCACTTCATCAAGATACTTTGCGGCAAGATACTTTGCCATCCCCAGATTCATATCCAGATAATTTCCGCAGTCTTTGGCTGAAGCCCCCGGAACTTCTCCCTCAAAATCGCGGGCAAATTCATACATACCCGTTACGAGAGGAATGATTTCACTTGAAGTTAAATCTCCTGCGAGAAGCAGATAAAAACCTGTGCGGCATCCCATCGGGCCGAAATAGATGATGCGGTCCTTATATTCCGGATGATTCCGCAGATATGTTGCCCCAAGATGCTCCAGAGTATGTACTTCTGCGGTATTCATAACCGGCTCATCATTCGGAGAAGTCATCCGCAGATCAAAGGTCGTGATAGTTTCGCTTCCAATGTGATCCTTTCTGGAAACGTAAACACCGGGTTTCAGTTTGATATGATCAATCGTAAAGCTTGCAATTTTTTCCATCCCAGTTCCTCCTGTATGTCCATTTTTATGAAGATAGTATTATCACAGCAGTACGGGAATGTCAATGTGCTATATGCCGAAAACAAAAATTATTTTTGTCAAACATGACAATGCAGAATTCTATATAATTGCTCTGAGACAGCGGATTTTTACCGATCATGTAAAGGAGAAGAAGAATGGGAAGAACTATTTTTGTATCCGCAAATGGGACGGATGAAAACGGAACGGGAACATATGAGAATCCATTTGCTACCGTACATAAGGCAGTGGAAGCAGCAAGAATGCAGAAAGAATATCATACGGAAATAAATGTCAGAGAGGGGATTTATTTTTTTGAACATCCCATTGTCCTGGGGAATCAGGATTCTGGACTTACGATACGCAATTATGGGAAGGAACACGTCGTTTTCAGCGGAGCACGCATCCTGGGTGTGGCGGAATGGAGCGATTATGAAAAAAATTCAAATATTAAGAGAGCCAGGATTGCTCCGAATCTGGAGGCAGATCAGCTGTTTGTTAATGGAAAACTTCAGACTATGTGCAGATATCCGAACAGAAAAGAAGGGGAAGTCCCGCTGGAGGGAGTGTGTAATGCTGCAAAGGTAAAAGAGCGGGCAGTGCATTATGAACATCCGCAGGGAGGTCATATACGTGCCATACACAATTATGGATGGGGAGGCAACGACTACATCATCACCGGTAAGGATCCGGATGCTGCTTTGGGACTGAAGGTCGAATGGATTGGCGACAATAACAGGGGAAGTCTGATGAGCGATGAAATGATCGTTGTGGAGAATGTATTGGAAGAGCTGGATGCACCGGAGGAATGGTTTTATGACAGAGAAAGCGGGGATCTTTACTGGTATCCGGGGGAAGAGGTAAACTGTGAGACGGCGCAGATAGCTGTCAGTACACAGAGCGGGCTGATACAGATTCAGGGTAATCACTGGGATGATCCCGCGGAAAATATTCATATATCCGGAATTACATTTTGGGGAACAAGAAGAACCATGTTTTTCGGAGAGAAATACATACCGCTGATGCGGGGAGACTGGTGTGTGGTAAAGGCAGGAGCCGTATATCTGGAAAATACCAAAAATGTGAAGATTTCAAATTCGGAATTTGAGGAAATCGGCGGAAATGCGGTCTTTTTCTACGGTTATAATGAAGGAGCGCAGATTACCGAAAATGAATTCCGCAGAATAGGGGCTACGGCTGTTCAGGTAATAGGAAGTCCAAAGGCAGTGTATGAACCGTCCTTTTGGAATCACCAGCTGTATCCGTATCTTCAGGTACACAAAAATGAGGTGGAATTTCCGCAGTGCCAGGGACCTGCCTGCGAGAAATACCCCAGAGATATCATAATTTCGGAAAACCATATACAGGGTACGGGGATTTATGAGAAACAGTCGTGCGGCGTCAATCTTTCAGTGGCCTCCGGCATAAAAATACTGCATAATACGATCCATAACAGTGCCCGCTCGTGTATAAATGTGAATGACGGAAGTTTCGGCGGGCATGAAATCGCATGTAATGATATTTATGATTCTCAGAGAGAAACGACGGATCATGGACCGTTTAATTCCTGGGGAAGAGACCGATTCTGGTCTGTTCCCAGATTTAATGCGGCAGGCGAAAGCGGACATATCATCAGAAATTATGAAAAAGACGGAAAATATTATGACCTGTCGCTGCTGGATGCATACCAGACGACAGAAATTCATAATAACCGCTTTCACCATGAGAAGAATGCCCCTCATTCCTGGGGAATAGATCTGGATGACGGATCCAGCAATTATAAAATTTATAACAATCTCTGCCTGGGTCTGGGTATAAAGCTGAGAGAGGGATTTGAAAGAAAGGTATTTAATAATATTATTATTGACGGACAGATACAGATTCATGTGCCGTATGAAGAAGCAAATGACTGTATAGAGCGGAATATCATCGTGGATACCGTTCCGTTTGGTTTTGCGTGTGTAGATGAGGAACGTCTGGAACGCACAGGAAATAAAATTGATTACAACTGTTATTATTCCGACAGCAAAGTCAGTCTTCCGTTCTGGATGGAGAAAACGGAAAGCGGCAGGGATGCGCATACGGCAGTTATGGTGAATCCGGAATTTGAAGATCCCCAAAACAATAATTTTACGGTAAAAAATGAGATGCTTTTAAACCGTATCGGGTTCAGAAATTTTCCCATGGACAAGTTTGGAAAAACAGGATCTGAATATCAGGCGCCGATGTATCGCTATACAGAGAACAGCCGGAAGATTGATGCAACAG
>CALWBA010000164.1 GCA_944375815.1 uncultured Lachnospiraceae bacterium
GGACAGACTTGGATATCCATCCATGACTGCCCACTATCTGAAAGTACGTGTAAACTATTGAACCGCGTAGTACCGAACGGTATGCTACGTGGTGTGGAAGGGGAGGGTCAAATCTCCCCTATCCGATCAGGAAAGCTTTATCGGAAATTTAACAGTGCCAAGTTCCTTATGGGAGGAATCACGGTAACAGAGAATTACTTTTTTCGTTCCCTTTGGAACGCCATAGGCAACCTGAGCAGAGCAGGATTCCGGTGCCGAGACGAGTGACGGCGTTTTCTGATCCGGAAAATAATACAGTTCACACGCTGTGCCGTCCTCTAAAAAGAGCTGAAAACTCATATCATCTACAAGAAGTGCGGCGCCTGAAACCGGAGTATATTTATAGTCAATTACCACTACTTCATCCGGCTGTGAAGAGGCGTGTTCATCTCGCTGATCTGTAAAAGAACCTCCCGTAATTGTCAGGTTATAGGAAAGATCATCTGCTGTAAACGAAATTTCATCTCCTACAGCATGTTCCTCTGCATTTGCGAAATCCGCAAGCTCAGCATCCGGCAGTCCTTCGGTTCCCGCATTGGATTCGGGAGTTGAGGAAAGTTCCTGATCCGAAGCTGCATCTTTCGTTCCGTCAGGAGCAGTGGACGGCTTCTCGTCAGAGGGAGGAATTTCACCGTCTTCAGCCGTATCCTGTGCCAGCGTTCCTGACTCAGGAAGATCCGGCTCCTCCGTAGGTGCGGCTGTCGTTTCGGATTTTGTGCTGTCTTTGTCTTTTGTATCATCCGAACCCTGGCAGCCGGCAGCGGATACAAGCAGGGCTGCAGTGAGGACAGCCAGGAGCATTTTTCTGTTTTTCATAATACATACGCCTCCTTTTAGCATATTTTAGCAAAATCCCTACCTATATACAATACAGTTAAGGGAATCGTAAGACTTTTATTTGGCTTACGCATCTGCTCATTACAGGATATCATGATTTATGAAATCTAATATTATATTTTCTGCTTGACACAGGAAAAAAAGCGTGCTATATTAAACGGGATGAGAAACAAAGAAGAGTATCCACTCTCACCTTAGCACGCATAAGCAGTGACTATGGTTAATATAGTGATAATAAGCAATTATTACGATATTATGTGGGTAGTCTGTCTATCTGCATTTTTTTTGCCCTTGGCAGAACGATTGCATGCGAATTTTATGATGGAGGTGTACCGAAATTAGCGATTTAATGATTAACGAGCAGATCAGAGACAGGGAAGTACGTCTGATCAGCGAGTCAGGAGAACAGTTGGGTATTATGTCAGCAAGAGATGCGTATAAGAAAGCGCAGGAGGCAGGGCTTGACCTTGTAAAGATCGCTCCTACAGCGAAACCGCCGGTGTGCAAGATCATTGACTACGGCAAGTACAAATACGAGCTGGCGAGAAAAGAAAAAGAAGCAAGAAAGAAACAGAAGACGATTGACGTCAAAGAGATTCGTCTGTCACCCAATATCGACACCAATGATTTAAATACAAAGGTGGGCGCTGCACGTAAATTTATCTCTAAGGGAGATAAGGTAAAGGTGTCTTTACGTTTCCGCGGAAGAGAGATGGCACACGTACAGAGCAGCAAGTACATCCTGGATGAATTCGCAGAGCAGCTGTCCGACATTGCTGTGGTGGAGAAAGCACCGAAGCTGGAGGGCAGAAGCATGACAATGTTTTTAACAGTAAAACGTTAAAAATATGTGGATGAACCGGCTGCGCAGTATTGAGCCGGGAGTGCACGGGATTTAGTTTATTTAAGGAGGAAAATATAATGCCAAAAATTAAAACAAGCAGAGCAGCAGCAAAGCGCTTCAGAAAGACAGGTACAGGAAAAATCGTAAGAAATAAAGCTTACAAGAGCCATATCTTAACAAAGAAAACTCAGAAGAGAAAGAGAAATCTGAGAAAATCCACCATCCTTGATGCAACAAACGTAAAGAGCATGAAGAAGATTTTACCGTACGTATAATTGAGAGTATAGATTTAGGAGGAAAATAAGAATGGCAAGAATTAAAGGCGGTTTAAACGCTAAGAAGAAACATAACAGAGTATTAAAGCTGGCAAAGGGTTACAGAGGAGCCCGTTCCAAACAGTATAGAATTGCAAAACAGTCCGTAATGAGAGCACTGGCTAGCTCCTACGCAGGAAGAAAGCAGAAAAAGCGTCAGTTCAGACAGCTTTGGATCGCTCGTATCAACGCAGCAGCCAGAATCAACGGTTTATCCTACAGCAAGTTCATGTATGGACTGAAGCTGGCTAACGTAGACCTGAACAGAAAAGTGTTAGCTGATATGGCTATCAACGATGCAGAAGGTTTCGCTACACTGGCTGAGCTTGCTAAGAGCAAACTTGCATAAGACTCGTTTAAAATAGAATGAGATTCCCCCGCTTCGATGGATGCATCAGGCGGGGGGATTTTTTTGAGAAAAAATATCGCAGCGGTCAGATGTTCTGGCTGCTGCGATAAACAAATTTTACTGCTGAGACTGCGTATACTTCTCGGAAGGAGATAATTCCTTTGTCAGAGTATACGGCTGTGAATAATATACGATAACCGGTGTGCCTGCATCGATCAGATCATAGAGCTGACCGGCCTCGCTGAGCGTCATGTTGATGCATCCGTGAGAGCCATTCGTGATGTACACGTCTCCGCCATAGCTGCTTCTGCTCAGATCGTGGAATCCGATTCCCAGGTTGGTGATAAACGGCATCCAGTAATCACAGTGCTGTGTATAAATCGGCTCGTTGGTAGCCGGATCGATTTCACCCTTCATTGTGTGATCTTTTTTCTTATAAGCAAGTGCATAAGATCCCGGCGGTGTATAACGCCAGGTGGTCATGGCTCCTGAAGTGATATTGGTTGTCTCAAATACGAGAGATCCGTTTTTGTAGAACCATAAATGCTGTTCGGAAAGATCCAGCTCTACATAAGTAGTTCCAACACCGTGATTTTCTGTACCAAGCTCCCGCTTGACGTATTCCAGTTCTGCGGTGCCGTTATAGTGCTGGCTGACATATTCGGTCATTTTTGTAATGCAGGCAGCCTCATCCACTTCGTTTCCGTATGCGTTATTGGCGTTTGCAGGAATTGTAATTGTTCCATGCTCTGTACTGTCGAACAGACGCTCCTTCTTTACATTGTCAACAACATTTCCAATTTCTTTAAAAAATGCTGCGGCATTTGTCTGGAATGTAGCATCATCCTTTGTATACGTTCCATCTGCATTCTGTACAAGCCACCCCTTGAGCATGTCCGGAGTGATGGCACGCGTGCTGCCGTCGGGCAGTGTATAAGTAATATTTGCATTGGCATATTCATTCAGCTGAGTTACCTGAGTCTGAAGAAGCTGGCTGTCAGCTCCCTGAGCTGCGTTCTGGTATACATTGAGATCCTCGACAATGACTTCAGGCTGCTCTTTGGTAATTGCTTCTTTGATTGCCTCGATCACAGGTTCCGGAGTCAGTGTAGTACCGTTGTCAGAATCGGTGACAACCCAGCTGCCGTCCTGATATGCGACAGATGCATCAACCGGAGCAACCATATTTTCCGCCTGAAGTTCCGGAATTGCGCTGATTATGGAATCCAGCAGAGCCTCGTCATAAGAAAACTGAACATCCACCTCATAATCATGCCGCTTATTGCGTTCAAAGAACAGCGCCAGTGTATTCTGGTCTGCAACTGCCTGACGGATGGTATCGTTCGATATAAAACGATAATTAATATCGCTCCCCTTAATCTGATGTTCCACATTGTTGCGGAACTTTACCGTCAGGACATAATTCTGTGCATCCCTGCTGATGGCGGCCTCCGCCTCCGAAGGCGTCATGCCGGAACAATCCACGCCGTTTATATAGGTATTAGGGAAGAACTTTCCCTTATAGGGAATTGTCGAAGATATGTACAAAATCCCGATACCTGTGGCGAGGAGGAGCAGCAGAAGGATCACGATCAGCGTGATCTTCAAAGGCTTGTTTCTGATTTTCATATACTCATCCCTCTTCTAGTGTAATATTGTTTAGAGAATAACTGATACAACTCATTTTTAAATTATAGTATATTGCTGGGATTTTTCAAGTATCAGTTTTAAAATGAAAGAAAAAAATCATGAAATTTCTGTGAAAGTAAAAAATATCCTACAGAAACTTCATATAATGGAAAGAACAGGAAACTGCAGGGAGAAAAAATGACATCGGAAAAATGCGCACATGTGACGTGTGTATGTGCAGGAATCTGCCTTTTGCTTCTGGCAGGGTGGAAAAATATGGACATTGCGGTGCAGACGGGAGGAAAAGCAGTAAAGGAAGAAGCGCCCAGAGTAGCGCTGACTTTTGATGACGGTCCCGATGCGTCGTGTACGCCGCGCCTTCTGGATGGGCTGAAAGAGCGGGAGATTCCGGCTACATTTTTTATTCAGGGGAAATGGATTGCAGGACAGGAGGATCTGATCCTGCGCATGCATCAGGAAGGACATCTGATCGGAAACCACACCTTTGATCATGTCCAGCTTACTGCTGTCTCCGAGCAGGAGGCTCTTCTGCAGGTCGTAAAGACAAACAACGAACTTTATGAGATCACCGGAGAATACCCAGCATATATCCGCCCGCCGTTCGGAGAGTGGAGAGACAGCCTGAATTGTCATGTAGAGATGATTCCCGTACTCTGGAGCCTGGATTCCCGTGACTGGGTGCTGCAGGATGCTGATCAGATTACCAGCCGTGTACTGAGTAGCGTGGAAGATGGAGATATCATACTGATGCATGATATTTTTGACACATCCGTAGATGCCGCTCTGGCAATTGCTGATGCGCTGAAGGCGAAGGGATATGAATTTGTAACTGTGGATGAGATGATTATAGAATAAAAAAAGCAGCAGTTGACGCGCTTCGGCAAAGTGGGTATATTGGTAGGAGAAAAAGAAACTGGGGGTACGAGAAATGGACCTGTTTGACTATATGAGAGAAACCGCTATGGAAAATGAGTCTCCGCTGGCATCCAGGATGCGGCCGACAACTCTGGACGAGGTGGTAGGGCAGCAGCATATTATAGGAAAAGATAAGCTGCTCTACCGTGCGATTAAAGCGGATAAACTGAGCTCAATTATCTTCTATGGACCGCCCGGAACGGGGAAAACCACACTGGCGAAGGTCATTGCGAACACGACGAGCGCTGAGTTCTGCCAGCTGAATGCCACGACTGCAGGCAAAAAGGATATGGAAGAGGTTGTAAAAGGAGCCAAGGATCGTCTGGGAATGTATGGGAAGAAAACGATATTGTTCGTGGACGAGATTCACCGGTTCAATAAAGGACAGCAGGATTACCTGCTTCCGTTTGTGGAAGACGGTACTCTGGTACTGATCGGAGCAACAACTGAGAATCCGTACTTCGAGGTAAACGGGGCATTGCTGTCGCGCTCTGTGATCTTTGAGCTGAAGCCTCTGGAGAAGGAAGACATACGGCTTCTCCTGAGAAGAGCTGTGCAGGACGAGAAAAAGGGACTTGGGGCTTATGGAGCCATACTTGATGAGGATGCGGAAGAATTTCTTGCGGATATATCAGGGGGAGACGCAAGAGCGGCGCTTAATGCGCTGGAGCTCGGCGTGCTTTCCACAAAGCCGGCCGGAGACGGCAGAATACATATTACTCTTGAGACTGCATCCGAGTGTATTCAGAAGCGGGCTGTCCGCTATGATAAGACGGGTGATCAGCACTATGATACGATATCGGCTTTCATAAAGAGCATGCGCGGCTCTGACCCGGATGCGGCCATATTCTATCTGGCAAAGATGCTCTGCGCGGGAGAGGATATCAAGTTCATAGCGCGCAGAATTATGATATGTGCGGCAGAAGATGTGGGCAATGCAGATCCCAATGCTCTCGTTGTGGCAGTTTCAGCTGCACAGGCAGTAGAGCGTCTCGGCATGCCGGAAGCGCGTATTCCATTGGCGCAGGCGGCATCGTATGTAGCATGTGCTCCCAAGAGCAATGCGGCATATCTGGCAATTGATCGGGCAATGGAAATGGTATCAAAGCAAAAGACTACAGTTCCCGCCCACCTGCAGGATGCCCATTATAAGGGCTCTGCGGATCTGGGCAGAGGCATTGGCTACAAATATGCGCACGATTTCCCGAATCACTATGTCGAGCAGCAGTATCTGCCGGATGAGATTAAATATGCGAGGTTTTATCACCCGACAGAGAATGGGTATGAGGGAAAAATCCGAGAATACTTTAAAAAAATTGGAAAAGAGATATCAGAAAAATAAAATAAGGAAAGAGATGAGCCGGCATGGCATATCAGGAGACTGATGCCATGCCGGTTTTGTCTGTATAAAAATAAGTTTTTTGAACATCCTAACCGTAACAAAAAAATCTGAAAGCGGGAAGGAGGCAGAAAATGACCGGATATTGGGATGTGCACTGCCATCTGCTGCCCGGAGTGGATGACGGAGCGGAATCTATGGAAGAAAGTATGCGCATGCTCAGAATGGAATATGCAGACGGCGTCAGACATATCATCGCCACGCCTCATTACCGCAGGGGGATGTTCGAGGCGTCGGATGGAAGGATAAAAGCGCAGTACGAGGCGGTATGCCGTGAGGCGGGAAATCAGCTTCCGGGACTTGAAATTTATCTGGGATGTGAATTTTACGCAAATATGGATATGACGGAGACGCTGAACAGCTGCAGCCGTCCGGTGATGGGGGAAAAGCGGGCGGTTCTTGCGGAATTTTCAGGAAATGTTTCAGAGGAGTTTATCAGAGAGCGGACAGCGGCGCTTCGGGCGTCAGGCTTTACGCCTGTGCTGGCACATGCAGAGAGATATGCCTGCCTGCGCGAGAATATATCTCTTGTTTGGGAACTGAGCAAAATGGGGGCTTATATTCAGGTAAATGCGGGCAGCATACTGGGAGAGCACGGCAGAAAATGTAAAAAATTCTGCAGCCGTCTCAGAAAAGAGGATCTGATTCATCTGATCGGCAGTGATGCTCACGGCGATCAGATACGACCGCCCCGCATTGGAGACTGTGCAGCATATCTGCAGAAAAAGTGCGGAAGCAGCTATGTAAATCAAATATTCTGCGTCAATCCCGGTAAGATTTTTGCGGGAATTGCAGGTTGAAGAAAGAGAACGGCAGGGAGGTTTTGACAATGGAACAGCCGGAACAGAGAAATGATGTGACTGATATAAATATAAAAGAGATAGCTGCGGTACTCTGGGAGAAGAGCTGGATAATTGTGCTTGCCGGAGTGCTGCTGGCAGGGCTTGCAGTTCTTGGGACAAAGCTGTTTGTAACCCCGGAATATGAATCCGTGACAAAAATGTATGTTTTGAACAAGCAGAACAGAACAACTGTCAACAGCAGTGATCTGCAGGCGAGTGCCTGGCTGACAAAAGATTATGCTGAGATCATTCGGAGCCGTACGGTTACCGAAAGCGTGATAGAAAGATTGAATCTGAATCTGGATCATGAGGAGCTTATAGAGAAAATTTCGGTAGACACACCGGCAGATACCCGAATAGTGACGATCAGCGTGCTGGATGAGAGCCCGTATATGGCTATGAGGATTGCGGATGAGGTCAGAGACGCGGCTGCGGATCAGATCCAGAAGGTGATGGCAACCGAGGCGGTCAACGTGGTTGACAGGGCAAACCTGCCCGATGAACAGGCCCGTCCCAACCTGGCAAGAAACGGCATACTTGCGGGGATTTTTGGGATTCTGGCCGCCGCCGCCGCAGTTCTTGTCATGCACACGGCAAATGATACGATTAAAAGCAGAGAGGATGTGGAACGTTATCTGAATGTGGGAACGCTCGGAATCATCCCGCTGCTGGGCGGCAGACGGAGAACGTAAGCGAAGGAGGAAAAATGAGAGAGATTAAGATTGAGACTGAAAAAATGGATTACAGCGGTGCGGAAGCGTATAAGTCTCTGCGCACCAATCTGATGCTGTGCGGCAGTGACAAAAAGGTGATTGCGGTTACGAGCTGTACGCCCGGAGAGGGGAAGAGCAGCGTGACACTGAATCTGGCCATGTCGCTTGCCGAGACCGGAAGGCGCGTTGTACTCATAGATGCGGATCTGCGGAAATCGGTACTGCTCGGAAGGGTACATGTCAAAGAAGAGATCCGGGGACTGACGCACTACCTTGCAGGACAGGAGCAGCTTACGGATGTAATCTGCTCCACCAATATCCGCGGATTCTGCATGATATTTGCAGGACCGGTGCCGCCGAATCCTGCAGAGCTTCTTGGCGGACAGAAGTTTGAGAAAATGCTGGAGGTGCTCAGAGAGATGTTTGACTATGTCCTGATTGACACTCCGCCGCTCGGCAGCGTAATTGACAGCGCTGTGATTGCCCAGAATTGCGACGGATCCGTACTCGTCATCGAGGCCGGATCCATCAGCTACCGGTTTGCACAGAGCGTTAAGGAACAGATGGAAAAGACCGGATGCCCGATACTCGGCACTGTGATCAATAAGGTAAACCTGCACAGGCAGGGATATTATGGGAAATATTACGGCAAATATTATGGAAAATACGGGGAACAGCAGGCGTAGGGGAACTGGGAAAGGAGAATGAAATGAGAATAGCAGTGGTGGGAACAGGCTATGTAGGGCTGGTGTCAGGCACCTGCTTTGCTGATATGGGAAATGAAGTTATCTGCGTGGATAACAACGTGGAGAAAATCGAAAAGCTGAAGCGCGGCGTTATTCCGATCTATGAGCCGGGACTTGAGGAACTGGTGGAACAGAACATGGAGAGCGGACGTCTGAAGTTTACTTCCGATATAGCGGAGGCGCTTGAATGTTCTGATTTTTGCTTTATTGCAGTGGGTACGCCAATGGGAGAGGATGGAAGCGCAGATCTGACATATGTGCTGGAAGTGGCCAGGAGCATCGGAAGCGTTATGAATCATCATATCTATGTCATCGATAAATCTACTGTCCCGGTTGGAACTGCAGCGCTGGTGCGCCGGACAATACAGGAAAAGCTCGACGAACGCGGCAGTGACCTGACATTTGATGTTATTTCCAATCCGGAATTTCTGAAAGAGGGAACGGCGGTCAACGACTGTATGATGCCTGACCGTATTGTAATCGGTGTGGATAATCAGAAAGCTGCAAAGAAAATGCGTGAGCTGTATCTCTCATTTGTGAGAAAGCCGGAATCGATCCTGATTATGGACATTGCGTCTGCTGAGATGACCAAATATACAGCAAACTCCATGCTTGCAACAAAGATCAGCTTCATCAATGAGATTGCAAACATCTGTGAACTTGTGGGCGCTGATGTCAATCAGGTGCGTCTCGGAATCGGATCCGACAGCCGTATTGGCCACAGCTTTATCTATCCTGGCTGCGGCTACGGCGGAAGCTGCTTCCCCAAAGATGTGCAGGCTCTGATCCGGACCAGCAGCTTAAGCGGATATGAGCCTCAGATCCTGCGTGCTGTTGAGGAGGTTAATTTCGCTCAGAAACGCGTGATTCCCAGAAAGGTAGTAGAAAAATATGGAGAAAATCTCTCAGGCAGAACGTTTGGGGTCTGGGGACTCGCATTCAAGCCTGACACCGACGATATGCGGATGGGATCTTCCATAGTGATTATAGAGGAACTCACAAAAAGGGGAGCAAGAATTCATGCCTATGATCCCAAGGCAATCATGGAGGCGAAAACGTGCTATCTGAAAGGAAATCCGAACGTGAAATATTTCGACGGGAAGTATGATGCACTGGAAGGATGCGACGCGATGATCCTGGTGACAGAGTGGAAAGAATTCAGAAGTCCCAATTTCGAACTGATGAAGGAAATGCTGAAGTCACCGGTTATCTTTGACGGAAGAAACCAGTACGACCGCGAGGAGATGGAAGAATACGGTTTTGAACTTTATCAGATCGGCGTCGGCATACCGCCGCTTCGCACAGCGGTGATGTAACAGGAGGAGGGATACAGACAATGCGGATACTTGTAACAGGAGGCGCGGGGTTTGTGGGATCGAATCTCTGTGCCCGGCTGATGGAGGATGAGAACAATGAGGTCTGGTGCCTGGATAATCTGAGCACCGGAAGAATGGAAAACATAAAGCAGTTTTTAAAAAATCCAAGATTTACATTTCTTGAGCAGAATGTGCAGGAACCTTTGAAACTCGATGTTCAGCAGATCTATCACACAGCGTGTCCGGCCAGTCCGCCTGCTTACCAGAAAGACCCGGTGGATACCACCAGAACGTGCGTGCTGGGGACACTGAATATGCTGGAACTTGCGAAAAAGTGTGACGCTGTGCTCTTGAATTTTTCCACGAGCGAAGTGTACGGTGATCCTCAGGAACATCCGCAGAGAGAGGATTACAGAGGAAATGTCAATCCGATCGGTGTCAGAAGCTGCTACGATGAGGGAAAGAGATGTGCCGAGAGTCTCTGCTTTGACTATGCCAGAGAATACAATACTGCGGTAAAAGATATACGGATTTTTAATACGTACGGAAAAAATATGGATCCTGAGGACGGGCGGGTTGTCAGCAATTTCATTATCCAGGCGCTGAAAGGAGAAGATCTGACGGTTTATGGAGATGGTTCACAGACGAGAAGCTTCTGCCATGTGGATGATCTGGTGGAGGGAATTATGCGCATGATGCATACGCCGAGGGAGGTAACAGGACCTGTAAACCTCGGAAATCCGGGAGAATTTACGGTGATGGAGCTCGCCGAAAAGGTTCTAGAAAAGACGGGAAGCAAAAGTAAAATTGTCTGTCTGCCGCTTCCTATGGATGATCCGGTGAGAAGAAAGCCCGATATCACACAGGCCAGAAAACTGCTGGGCTGGGAGCCGAAAATCTCTCTTGATGAGGGACTGGATCGGACAATCCGGTACTTTGAGGAGGGATTGCGCGTATGGCAGAGAACGTAATGGCTCAGATGGAAAGACCGAGAGTCCGGCCCAATGAAGGGAAAATATACCTCAGAGTGAAGCGGACTGTGGATGTGGTGGGAAGCCTCGGCGGTATTTTGGTACTAAGCCCCGTATTTCTTGCCGCTGCCGCAGCAGTCTTTCTGGAGGATCCGGGCAGTGTGATTTTCAAACAGAAAAGAAACGGACAGGGCAACCGGGTATTTGAAATCTATAAATTCCGCAGTATGTGCAAGGATGCGCCGAAGATGCAGATGCAGATGCAGAAGCTGAATGAATTAAAAGGACCGGCTTTTAAAATGAAGGACGATCCGCGTGTGACGCGCGTCGGAAAGTTTCTGCGCAGAACCAGCATTGATGAGCTGCCGCAGCTTTTTAATGTTCTGAGAGGAGAGATGAGCCTGGTAGGCCCCCGTCCGCTTCCGACATATGAGACAGAGCAGCTTGCACCGTGGCAGAGACAGCGCCTTCTAGTGAAGCCCGGACTTACGTGCTACTGGCAGATCAGCGGAAGAAACGATGTGGAGTTCGACGAATGGATGGAAATGGACTGCCGCTATATCGCAGATGCCGGGATATGGACGGATATGAGAATTATTCTCAAAACGATCGCGGCGGTTATAAAAAGAAAGGGGGCGTATTGATATGGCTGTTCTGATCTGCGGGGGTGCGGGATACATCGGCTCCCACGTAAACCAGTGCTTCAGCAGAAACGGCAGAGATACGGTCGTATTTGACAATCTTGTGTACGGGCACAGAGAGGCCGTTAAGTGGGGCAGATTCATAAAGGGTGATCTCGCTGACAGAGAAGCGCTTGAGAGCGTGTTCAGCCAGTACGCCATAGACGCTGTGATTCATCTGGCGGCATATGCCTACGTGGGAGAGAGTGTGATAGAACCACAGAAGTATTATATCAATAATGTTGCAAACACGCTCAATCTGCTGAGCGTAATGAGAAAATTCGGGTGCGGCAGACTGGTGTTTTCCTCCACCTGCGCGACGTACGGGGAACCGGAAAGACTTCCGATTACGGAAGATATGCCGCAGAATCCCGTAAATCCATATGGCAGGACAAAACTGATGGCCGAGCAGATCTTCCGTGATTATGAAAAGGCATATGGAATGAAATTTGCGGTTCTGCGGTATTTTAACGCTGCGGGGGCTGATCCGGAGGGAAATATCGGAGAGAGTCATGACCCCGAGACACATCTGATTCCTCTTGTGCTGCTTGCAGCTGCAGGAAAACGAAAAGAAGTCAGTGTTTTCGGTACGGATTACGACACACCGGACGGCAGCTGCATCCGCGATTATATTCATGTCAGCGATCTTGCCAGGGCACATCTGCTGGCACTTGCGTATCTGGAGAAAGAAGAGAAAAGCTGCTTTTTGAATCTGGGAAATGAGCGCGGTACCTCTGTATTTGAGGTGATTGCCGCAGCGAAGAAGGTAACCGGAAAGGATTTTCCGATACGGAAATGTCCGAGGCGTCCGGGGGATCCGGCAAAACTGGTTGGAAGCAGCCGTCTGGCAGGAGATCTTCTGGGATGGAAGCCCAGGTATCCTGAGATTGAGACAATTGTGGAGCATGCCTGGAACTGGCAGAAAAAGAGGGAGAATTCCTATGATGGATATTAAGATACTGGTTGCGGCACACAAACCGTATGCTATGCCGCGGGAAGAAATCTACCTTCCGATTCACGTGGGAAGGGAGGGAAAGGAGCCTATCGGCTTTAAGGGGGATAATACGGGAGACAATATTTCGATTGACAATCCGCGTTTCTGCGAACTTACGGCTGTGTACTGGGCGTGGAAAAATCTGAAGGCTGACTATATCGGACTTGTACATTACAGGCGATATTTCAGAGGAAAGAGGAAGCGCATGGCCCGCAGAGAAGAATTTTCAGAGCTTCTTGCGCACTGTGACCTGATACTGCCTGAAAAACGCCATTATTTTATCGAAACAATCCGTTCCCATCATCTTCATCTTCCCTATGTCTACGAGAAGGATCTGCGTGTCCTGGAGAGTGTGATACGGGAAAAATCTCCGGAGTATCTCCCGGCATTTCACACGGTTATGAACAAAAGGAGCGCGCACATGTTCAATATGTTTGTGATGAAGCGGGAGCTGTTCTGTCAGTACTGCTCATGGATGTTCCCGATTCTGCAGGAGGCGGACAGAAGGATTGATACTTCGGAATACACCGCCATGGAAAGGCGTGCCGTGGCATATCTCGGAGAGTTCATGCTTGATATCTGGAATGAGAGGCGAAAAATTCCCTATGAGGAGATGCCGGTGCTTTTTCTGGAAAAGGAGAATCTGATAAAAAAAGGCACAACGCTGATTATCCGAAAACTCCGGGGAAGAAGATAGGAGAAAGGAGGGAGTCATTTGCCCAAATATGATTATCTGATTGTGGGAGCGGGACTGTTCGGCAGCGTATTTGCTCAGAGGATGACAGAAATGGGAAAGGACTGCCTGATCATCGAGAAGCGCTCCCATGTAGGCGGAAATATTTATACGAGAGAGATTGAAGGGATTCAGGTCCATATGTACGGTCCTCATATTTTTCATACAGTCCATGAGCATGTATGGGAATATGTGAACCGGTTTGCAGAATTTAATCACTTCCGTTACGAGCCGCTGGCTGTTTACGAAGGAAAGCTGTATCACCTCCCATTTAATATGAACACATTCCATGAGATGTGGAACGTACGCACTCCGGATGAAGCGAGAGAAATTCTCGTAAAACAGCGGGCGGAGATACAGGGACAGCCGCGCAACCTGGAGGAGCAGGCAATCTCACTTGTAGGACGGGATATTTACAGAATTCTGATTCAGGGCTATACAGAGAAGCAGTGGGGGCGTCCGTGCAGTGAACTTCCCGGATTTATCATCCGGCGGCTTCCGCTTCGAATGCGATATGACAATAACTATTTTGATGATCCATATCAGGGAATACCGATCGGAGGGTATACCGGGATGATTGAGAAGATGCTCAAAGGCATTCCCGTAGAACTGAACACGGATTTTTTTGAGGACAGAGAGAATTTCAGAAAAATGGCCGATGTCATTCTGTATACGGGGCCGCTCGACGCTTATTTTGATTACTGTTACGGACCGCTCGAATACCGGAGCCTGCGCTTTGAGACAGAGACGCTTGATATGGAGAATTTTCAGGGAGCGGCAGGGATCAACTATACGGAGCGTGAAGTGCCGTTTACGCGTATTACAGAACATAAACATTTTGAATTCGGAACGCAGAAAAAAACAGTCATTACCCGGGAATATCCGCTCGAGTGGAAGATGGGAGAGGAGCCGTATTATCCGGTGAATGATGAAAAAAACGTGGAGATTTATGAAAAATACCGGGAACTTGCGGACCGCGAAGAGAATGTATTAATGGGCGGACGGCTGGCGGACTATCTGTATTATAACATGGACAGCGTGGTACGAGCCGCACTTCGCCTGGCAGATCAGGAAAAAAGAAAGAGGGGTGGATGAAAATGAATAAGGACAGCAGGATGGATCTGATTCTTCGGCTTCGCAGCAGCCGGACAATCCGGCGGATTTTTCATCCGTTTCTGAAGCTGCGTGTGGAGATATTCAGAAGAAGATATTTTGCAGGCGGAGCAGCAAAAAAGCTGCAGAAACTCAAAGGCGCATATCAGGGGCAGCGCTGCTTTATTATAGGGAACGGACCAAGCCTTACAGAGTATGATGTGAGAAAACTGGAAGGAGAATATACGTTTACGATGAACAGGATCTTTCCGATGATTGCGCGTACCGGTTTTTCTCCGTCGTTTTACGTGGCAGTGGATGAGGATTTTATCCGGAGAGAACAGGAACAGATCAGGAGGCTGGACTGTCCGTTTAAATTTATCAACAGCAGCGCCTGTCCGCGCAGTATTCCCAAGGGGGTCTACCCGATATTCATAGCCAGCGATGTTCCGGTGGATAAGGCGGGATACGTCAAGAAAACGATCAGTACGCGGGTGGAGCAGGGATTTTCACTCTCGTACTCCGTATCCTGCTATTGTATCGAGCTTGCGCTCTATATGGGCTTTACAACGATTTATCTGCTGGGGATTGATCACAACTTTCCCAAGATGGCTGACAGCCGGGGCAGAACAATCCGCAATCCGGAGGTGAAAGAACACTATGAGGGAGGAAGCTATGAGGACGGCAGCGTTATTTTTTACCGGGATGCGGTTACAAGCTGCTATGAAGCGTATGCGAAGTATGCTGCAGAACACGGTATATCCATTGTGAATCTCACAAGAGGAGGAAAGCTCGAGGTTTTTCCGCGGGAAGACTTTGAACGGATTGTGCCATGATACGCATCGATTATAAGAAATTATTCTTTGCGGCGGCACTTATAAGCATCTTTCGGCTGGATGGTCTGATCTATCTGGTTCCCACGATGAAATACGTCTATGGCGCAGCTCAGGCGGCGGTACTTTTCTGGGCGCTGTATCTGATGCTGCGGGACAGAATGCGGGTAAATGCCCTTCTGATTTTTGCGGTACTGTATTTTGGAGTCAATCTTGCTGTGACCGTATTAAAAGAGGGAAGCCTGGAACAGATTGTCTCCATGATAACAAGTGATCTGACAATCCTGCTGACCGGATACATCGGGATAAAGCGGGATCCGGAGGGATTCATCGCATCAGCGGAATATATTTTCCGTGTTCTGCTGCTGATCAATCTTGTCAGCATGCTCATCTTTCCGGGCGGTCTGGGGCTGACGAGGAGCAGCAACAAGATTTTTCTGCTGGCATCGGACAACGGACTGCTGAAATATCTGCTGAGTTTCTGCGTTGTGCACGGTCTGTACGGCTGCATACGCAAAAACGGGCTGTTCACAAATCTCTGGTTCTATGGAGTATGTATTCTGGAGCTTCTTATCGGGAATGCGGCGACATCCTACGTCGCGTTTTCCGTATATCTCGCAGGACTTCTGTTCCTGGGGATTCTGCCCTATGCCCGGCTGATCTGGGCGGTTTTTGCAGGCACACTGGCGGCAAACTGGTTTCTTCTGATTTTCCGTCATATGGAGCTGTTTGCGTCACTTGTAAAACTTGTGGGAAAAAACCTGACATTCAGCGGCAGAACCATAATCTGGGACAGCGCACTGAGCCTTTTGGGACGTCTTCCCGTCTTTGGATACGGAGTGTCGGAAAATACGTACTATGTAATATATAAGAATACCCCGATGGAAGCCCACAACATGATCTTAAGTCTGCTGCTGCAGGGGGGCGCTCTGCTGCTTGCTCTGTTTGCCGCACAGATTATCTGCGTAAATCTGAGGATACAGCATCTGGGAGCAAAGAGCGGGCTGAACTATGCAGTGCTGGGCATAATAGCATACGGCGTGATGTTTCTGGTGGAATCTCCGCCTATTATACCGGGATTTTTTCTCATATTAATTCTTGCAGAGAGCCTGCCGGGGTATGGAGAATGGTGTATCCCGGCAAAAAGGTGGAGGTGGCGCTTCTATGGCTGAGAGAGGGAAAAAACCGGGCGCAGCCATGATAGTATTCTCTGTGTGCAGTATTCTGCAGAAATGCATGCCGTTTATTCTGATGCCGCTTCTTACGAGAATGCTGAGCGTTGAGGACTACGGGATTTACAGTGCGTATTCTGCGTGGCTTACAATACTTGCATCTGTGTGTACGCTGAATCTGCATCTGGGCGTGTTCAATAACGGAATGCACCGATTTGCAGAGGACAGAGAACGTTATGCCGCGGCCATGGTATGGGTGACAATCCTGCTGCTTATGCTTTTTTCCGCTCTGGCGCTGCCTCTTCGGAAGAGACTCTCCGGATGGTTTTCTCTGCCCGGGGAGTACGTGCCTTGGATGTTCGTGCAGATTTTATTTCAGCAGTTTTTTAACCTGTGGGTGGCAAAGGAACGATATATCTATGGCTTTCGCCGCCTGCTTGCTCTTGTGGGACTGTACTGTGCAGCCGGAACAGCATTTCCGGCAGCTGCATTGTATCTTTGGAGAGCAGATGCTGCGGGGGTGATTATTTCTGCAGTACTTGTTCAGGTTCTTTTCGGAACTGTATGCGCGGCAGAACTTCTGATTCGGGGAAGGTGCAGTGCGAATGGAACATATATCCGTTATGCGGTGGGGTTTAATCTGGCGCTGATGCCGCATTATCTTTCGGGTGTAATTCTGGGACAGGTCGACCGTACAATGATCAATGCCATGTGCGGAGCCGCGTCTGCGGCTGTTTACAGTGTAGCGCATACATTTGCGCTCGCGCTTAACTTTGCAGTCAGCAGTGTCAATGCGGCCATCGTGCCCTGGACGTATGAGGCAATGGCGAAAAAACGCATGAAAGAGCTGAACAGGATTACGGCGATTCTGGCAGGAAGCTTTGCCGTTCTCTTATGTATCTTTGTGCTTGTGATGCCTGAGATTATGAAGCTGTTTGTAACGCGGGAATATTATGACGCAGTCCGGCTGGTTCCGCCGATTGCGGTGAGCAGTTATTTCATATTTCTGTATAATCTGTTTGCCAATGTGGAATTTTATTTTGAGGCTAAATATTTTATATCTGTTTCTTCCGTGCTTGCCGCAGTGCTGAATGTGGCGCTCAACTATGTGTTTATTACACGGTACGGATATGCGGCAGCAGCGTATACGACAGGAGTCTGCTACGCACTGTACGCACTGTTTCACTTCATAAACGTCCGGCGGCTGGGAAAGAAACATCTGCCCGGCGAAGCTCTGTACCCGATGAAGATTCTTGCGGCTGCAGCAGGAATTCTAAGTGCGGGAGCACTTGGAATCCTGCCGGTATATGACTCTGTCATTGTGCGGTACGTCCTTCTCGCTGTGATTTCCGCCGCGGTATTTGTAAAGAGAAAGGAACTGATAAAGGAAGTCAGATATGTATTTACCGAGGAAAAAGGACAGGCCTGAAAGATTGCAGAAAGGATAGGTGAAGACAGAAATGAAATTTATCGGAATCATACCGGCACGCTTTAAATCAAGCCGGTTTCCGGGAAAGCCGCTGGCGCTGATCTGCGGCAAGCCAATGATCTGGTGGGTTTACCGCCAGGCACACCAGGTGGAGGAGCTGGATGAAATTTATGTAGCGACAGATGACGAACGTATCGCCCAGGAGTGCAGGCGCTGGGACATTCCGGTGCTGATGACGTCGAAGGAGCACGAGACAGGTTCTGACCGTGTGGCAGAGGCGGCACGTTTCACGGACGGAGATGTATATATCAATATTCAGGGCGATGAGCCCGCAATTGAGCCGGAGATGATCCGCGAGGTCATGCGTATTTTCGGGGATGGTGAGGTACTCTTTGCAACTCTGAAGAGGGAGATCCTGGATGAGGAGGAGATACGCGCCGCAAGCACAGTTAAGGTGGTTACAGATGAGAAAGGAAACGCACTGTACTTTTCGCGCAGTCCGATCCCGTCGAATCTGAAGGGAAAGGAGAAGGCGAGGGTTTTCCGGCATGTGGGAATCTATGGGTACAGGAGAGAATTCCTTCTGAGATTTGCGGAACTTCCTCCGTCCGAGCTGGAGATCGGGGAAGGCATAGAACCCCTGCGGGCTCTGGAGAGAGGCTATCCGATCCGCGTTGCAGAGACGCAATATGACAGTATCGGGGTGGATCTGCCGGAACACATTGAGAAAGCGGAACAGTTTATTCGCGAAAAGGAGGGCGGCCTATGAACGGTCACGGAAAAATCCTGGACTGTACGCTGCGCGACGGCGCATATCTGATTGACAAGAACTTCGGGGACAAGAACATTCGCGGAATTATCAGCGGGCTCGTCCGTGCGGGAGCAGATTACATCGAGATCGGCTTTCTGCAGAATGAGGGATTCAAAGAGGGAAAAACCGTATTCCGCAACGGAGCACATGCTTCGGGATATATACCCGTAAAGCGGGGACGAAGCCGGTTTACGGTGCTCGCGGATTATAGCCGGTATGACATCGGCAATCTTGATCCATTTGACGGAAGCTCCTTCGATGCAGTGCGTGCCTGCTTCTTCAAAAATGAACGATACGAAGTCATGCCGTTCTGCAGAAAGGTGAAAATGCTCGGATATGAGCTGTTTGTACAGCCTGTGGATATCATGGGCTACAGTGATATCGAAATCATTGAACTCATCCGGAATGTCAACGAAATCCGCCCGTCCTGTTTTTCCATTGTGGACACGTTCGGATCCATGTATGAATCAGATCTGATGCGGATTTATTCACTCGTGCATCATAACCTGGCTCCCGGAATCCGTGTGGGGTTTCATTCCCATAACAATATGCAGATGTCAAGCGCGCTGTCGCAGTCATTTCTGAAAATGACCTACGGACAGAGAGAAGCGGTTGTGGATGCCACGCTGGGAGGGATGGGGCGCGGCGCGGGAAATACGCCGACAGAACTCATTGCAGAGTACATGGTATCGCGGCTGGGATATGACTATCGGATGGACGAACTGCTTGATCTGCTGGACGGATATGTCGATAACCTGAGGGCACGCTGTTCCTGGGGATACAGTCTGCCGTACTTTGTTGCAGGGGCTTTTTCCGCACATGTCAATAACATTTCCTATCTGACGGATAAGAACGGCATCAGAGCCAAGGATATGAGATATATTCTCGATAAAATAGGATCCAGGGAGAGAAAGCGCTATGATTACGATCTGCTGGAGAAAGAGTATCTTGACTATATTCGTTCGGATATTGAGGATGGCAGAGAACTGGAGATGCTTCGCAGCGTACTGAGCGGCAGGCCGGTTCTTGTGATCGCGCCCGGAACCAGTGCAGTGCGGGAGAAGGAGCGGGTGCAGGAGTGCATACGGGAAAAACATCCGGTGATTATCAGCGTCAACTTTCAGGCCGGCATCTGTCCTTCGGATTATATTTTCTTCAGCAATGCCCGCAGATTTGAAGCATGGGCGGGAAAAAATACGGCTGCGGATCAGTCAATAATTGTTACATCCAACGTTCCCCATGAGGGATACGCCTGTACGGTTCTTTCGTTTGTGCGGCTGGCGAAATATCAGAACAGATATGCGGACAATTCGGTGATTCTGCTGCTTCGTCTGCTGGACATTGTTGAAGCGGTGGAAATACTTCTTGCGGGATTTGACGGCTATGGAAAGGAGCAGGGACACAATTATGCGGATGTCGATATGGAAATTTCCGAGCAGAAGGCAAGGAATAAAAATCTGAAAATCCATACCCTGCTGGAAGAATACTTCCGTGAGCGAAGAGGCAGTGCGCCGGTGAGAGTGATTACCGGAGAGTCTGCATTTTCGGAGATAATTGACAGAGAAGGCAGCCGCTGAAAAAAGGCGGTAAAAAGGAGGAACACTGGCTATGAAAAGAGACGGTAGAGACAAGATCCGGCTTCTGGCGCTCGATGTGGACGGGACGCTCACAGACGGCAGACTGTATATCGGAAATGAGGGTGAGCTCTGTAAAACATTTGATGTAAAGGACGGCTGCGGAATATGCGACATCCTGCCCAGATACGGCATCCGCACTGCGGTGATAACTGCGAGAAAAAGCCTTATCGTGGAGGAGCGCTGTCGGGAACTTTCGATTACGGACGTGCTGCAGGGCTGTCGGGACAAGACAGCAGGGATCCGGGCCCTTGCCGGAAAATACGGATATAAGCCGGATAACAGCGGTGTTTACCGGGAGATTGCATACATGGGCGATGATCTGCTCGATATTGCCTGTATGGCGATGTGCGCAGTAAGTGCGTGCCCGGCAGACGCTGCAGGGGCAGTACGGCTGCAGGCTGCCCGTGTATGCGAAAACGCAGGAGGGCAGGGAGCGGTCCGTGAGTTCATAGAATGGCTGGTGGAAAACAGGAGTGTGGAAGCGTGAAAAAGACAGGAAAGGTATTTCTGATTCTGTTAAGTGGTATCCTGGTGCTTCTGACTGCGGCGGGTATCGCATTTTACGCGTTTACACACGGATTTTACCGCGATTCCAATTTTGTTAAAGATGAGCAGGCGATGGAAGGATATGTGACGCCTCCGGCATCAGAATCAGAAAATGTTCCCGAGCAGGAAGCACAGGGAGAAATTCTCTCAGAAGAGGAGCAGAAAGAACTTGAGGAAAAGATAGAACAGTTTTCTTCCGAGGAGCCGGTCGTGACCGACAGTGATGTCTACAATATTCTCCTTGCAGGGGTAGACCGCAGGGACGAGAGCTGGGCGGGAAACTCAGATACCATGATTCTGCTTTCGATCAACTACAAAAAAGAGCAGATCAGTATGATTTCTCTGATGCGGGACACCTACGTGAACATACCGGGAATCGGGATGAGAAAATTAAATGCCGCGCATGCAAACGGGGCAGGACCGCTTCTGGTACAGACAGTCTCAGAGAACTTTAAGGTACAGGTGGACAGATATATTTCCGTGGACTTTGCGGGAATGATGGGAATCATTGATGACCTGGGAGGCATAGAGCTTACGCTTTCTGAGGAAGAAGTACGGGTAGCAAATGGATATATCCGTGAAATGTGCAGACTGCAGGGACTAGACGCGGAAGATTATCTCTATCCTGAGGCGGGGACATATAACTGCAGCGGTATGCGCGCGGTGGCCTACGCCAGAATCCGATATGTGGGAAATGCCGATTACGAAAGAACGGAGCGCCAGCGTACAGTGCTGACAAAAATGATGGAAAAACTGCAATTGCTTGATATGCAGCAGCTTTACCGGTTTGCGAAAGAGACACTCCCTCTGGTGACGCACAATGTTCCGGAGAGCGAACTGTGGAGACTGATGCTGAAGATCCCCTCCCTTTCCGGCTACAAACTCGTAAAGGACAGAATTCCCTATGACGGCATGTACCGCGTAATCTATGTCAACGGACAGGACATGCTGGTACCGGATTGGGAGGAGACAGTGCAAAGACTGCAGGAGACGTTATTTTAACAGTTCATCCATCAGGTATGCATATACATCCTGGCTTTTCTTTTCCCAGTTCTTACAGATGGCGTCTGCAGCCTCCTCAGTGGGAACGGTCAGTGTCAGTTCAATTACCTTATGTCTTCGCTCGAGAACCTGACAGCGTGCCTCATACTCACCGGAGTCTGTCTGATAAAAGTCAGCCCGGTGTGAGATTTCATTCCGCATTTCATAGGAATTCTTTTCAAGATAGCGGGCGATATCGTCCTTGATCGCGTCTGAAATCTGATTGCCGAAGTAGTGCAGAGTCTTTTCACCCTCTTTTGTAAGATGATAATACGATGTATTGCGGCGCGTTTCGATATGGACAAGATTTGACTCTGCCATCTCTGAGAGTGCCTGCTGCAGATGAAAATAGCTTGTATATTCCTCGCCCAGTATAAAATCGGAAATCTGGGCATTGGTCATCGGAAAGCTAACTTTTGTGAGCATATATAAAATAATCAGCTTATAGAGTGTCAGTGAAGATTCCATAAATAAAAACTCCTTTCCCAGCCGTTACGGGGTATAATCCCTGCCCTGCCACACACCGCGCAGTTTCATCTGCCGGTGAAGCTCATTTAAGACTGTGCGCTTTGCAGAACTCCACAGCGGTGCGATAAGAAGATCTTTCGGACCGTCACCCGTTACACGGTGAATCACAATCTCAGGATCAAGGCGGGCAATGCACCCGATCAGAAGATCGAGATACTCCTCCTGCGAGAGTACGGAAAACTGTCCGTCCTCATAATCACGTGCCAGATCGGTACCCTTAAGTACGTGGAGAAGCTGCAGCTTTACGCCCTGAATATGGCTGCTGTTGATATAGGAAATAGTCTGAAATACGTCATCCGGGCTCTCACCGGGAAGACCCAGGATCAGATGTACGATTGTCTCAAGCCCTCTTTTCTGAAGCTCGCTGACAGCGGCATCAAAACAGCGAAGAGGATAACCTCTGCGGATGTAGGATGCGGTGCTCTCATGAATCGTCTGAAGCCCCAGCTCAACCCAGACGGGTTTTATCTGATTCATACGTGAGAGAAAATCAAGAATACCGGGATCACACAAGATCCTCTCAGAACCGCCGCTCTTTGCAGGAGAAATACCCAGACAGTCGGGGCGCGTACCTATTGATACGGCAGCAATGTCCGGATGGCGGACAGCTTCTTCCAGCTGCGCCTGAAACCGCGAAAACGGCAGATAAGTGCTCGTATAGGCCTGAAAATAGGAAATAAACTTATGCACCGGCCGCTTCTGCAGTATCTGCTCTTTCTGACGTTCGATCTGATCTGTGACAGACAGCATCCGATCTCCCGCAAAATCACCGGAGCCGCCGGCACTGCAGAAAATACAGCCGCGGTTTCCAATCGTACCATCCCGGTTCGGACAGGTGGCTCCAATGTCAAGAGCCAGCTTATAAACCTTTTCTCCGAAGCGTTTTTTCAGCATATAGTCAAACGAGTGATAAGGCTTCTGGTTCCAAAGAATCATAAAAACATCTCCGGCCTGCGCCGGTTCCTTTCTGAAAATTTCCACAACTCCCTATCATCATACCATTTCAAATTTGGAAAGTAAAGCGTAAAAAGACCTGGAAACTTTTAGCCTGAAAAGCCATAAGGGGGAAATTTCCGGGGGATAATAAGGAAAAATTCCCTAAAAAATAGGTTAATTGCAGGAAATGAAAATAAATTCTTGATTGTAAAACTTTAATGTGCTAAACTCTTACTATACGAAAAAGAGCAGGAGGCACAAGAAAATGAGCAAAAACATTCATTCAGAAGCAGTCGATCATCTGTTTGAAGCGATCTTGAGTCTGAAGAATAAGGACGAGTGCTACACATTTTTTGAAGATGTCTGCACAATCAACGAATTATTATCCCTGTCCCAGCGCTTTGAGGTGGCAAGAATGCTCAGACAGAAGAAGACTTATCTGGAGATTTCCGAGAAAACAGGAGCGTCGACTGCGACAATCAGCCGCGTAAACCGTTCTCTGACGTACGGAAACGACGGATATGAGATGGTATTTAACAGATTAGATCTGGATAAGGAGTAAGATAAAAGAGGAATCCGAAAAAGGGATTCCTCTTTTTGTCATTCATTCATATCGTCAATAAGTTTTTCGATGATCTGTTTTTTCATATATACGTCAAAGCTCAGCAGGCAGATAAAGGAAAAAATCTGAAGCCGTTCCCGTTCATCCTCGGGGGCGTCAGTGAAAGTCTGCCGGGCAGCGGAAAATGTCTCGGCAATGTTTGCCTTCAGCTGCTCTGTCTGTTCCTTCTCCATGCTGAATACCTCATTGTAGATATCCGTGAGGCTGATGCCGGACTGCGCATGGAAGAACTTATCCTCCAGCGGCTTAAAGAGGGCCTGCAGATCCGTGATGGAGAGGATGTTTTTGAAATAATAAATAAAGATCAGAGCCAGCATATGCTCCCTGGAATATTTCTTCTTCACAGGAGGGGGCAGAAGATCATTCTTGGCGTAGTTGTTGATCATGGTCTTGGTCAGAATCTTGTCCGACTCATGCCGCTTGGATGAAGCCAGCTTCGCGTCCATGAAGGTCGTCACCTGATCCATATAAAGATCAATCCCCGGGATTTCCTCGGGTTTAATATAATCAATTTTTGACAGGCTGCTCAGGATGCTGTTCAGCATATCATTCTTATCTATCGTCATTGTATCACCTCTACTACAGTATATAGTTTTAAAAACTATTTGTAAACCAAAAAGTAAAAATATTTGCAGAATTGACTTCATCTGCAACACCACTTATAATAAGGGAACACGGACATATGGAATAACAGGAGAATAGGATATGAATTTATATGAAGGAATGAATCCACAGCAGCAGGAGGCGGTGGAGCATACGGAAGGACCGCTGCTTCTGCTTGCGGGCGCAGGCTCGGGAAAGACCCGTGTGCTGACGCACAGGATTGCATATCTGATAGAACATAATGGAGTGGCGCCGTGGAATATCATGGCGATCACATTTACAAATAAGGCTGCGCAGGAGATGCGTGAGCGTGTGGACAAACTGCTTGAGTACGGTGCCGGCAGTGTATGGGTATCAACATTTCATTCTGCCTGCGTGCGCATTCTGCGCGGCTATATTGACAGGATCGGCTACAGCAACAATTTTTCCATCTATAAGCCGGAGGACCAGAAAACGCTGATGAAGGACGTTTTAAAGACTCTGGAGATGGATCCGAAAACGTATAAGGAGCGGGCAATGCTTGCGGAAATCTCGCGTGCCAAGAATGAAAACATCGATCCGGATCAGTTTGAAAAACAGGCAGGCGGCGAATGGGCGAGACGCAGAACTGCAGAGGTTTACCGCGAATATCAGAAACAGTTAAGACAGAACAACGCCCTCGATTTTGATGATCTGCTGATGAAGACCGTGGAGCTGTTTGTGAAATGTCCGGATGTGCTTGAGTCATATCAGGAACGTCTGCGCTACATTATGGTGGATGAGTATCAGGACACGAATACCGTGCAGTTTAAACTGGTGAGCATGCTTGCCGGCCGCTACCGCAATCTCTGTGTTGTGGGTGATGATGACCAGTCAATCTACCGTTTTCGGGGAGCAAACATTCAGAATATATTAAGCTTTGAGAAGGTGTTTCCGGATGCCAGGGTCATCAAGCTGGAGCAGAACTACCGTTCAACAAAAAACATATTAAACGCTGCAAACGGAGTGATTTCTCACAACGCAGGCAGAAAGGAGAAGTCGCTCTGGACAGAGAATGAACAGGGAGATAAGATTGATTTCTGCCAGTTCTACAATGGGTTTGAGGAGGCGGAATATATCACCGGCGATATAGCGAAGCAGGTGCGTGAGGGAAAGTGCAGTTATAAAGACTGCGAAGTGCTCTACCGCACGAACGCGCAGTCGCGTCTGTTTGAAGAGAAGCTGCTGATGGCGAATATCCCCTACCGTCTTGTGGGAGGCGTCAACTTCTACGACCGCAAGGAGATTAATGATCTGCTTGCTTACCTGAAGACTGTGGCCAACCCGAGTGATGATCTTGCGATCCGCAGAATTATCAATGTCCCCAAGCGCGGCATCGGTGCGACAACAATCAGCCGCGTAGCGGAGCATGCGCAGGAACAGGGAATCGGATTTTTTGACGCGCTCTGCGAAGCGCGGGAGATACCGGCGATCGGAAGAAGTCTTCCAAAACTGGAGAGTTTTGCGGAATTCATCCATGTACTCCGCACGAGGTCGGAATATCTTTCCGTCAAAGAGCTGATGGATGAGATTATTGAGAAGACAGGTTATGTCAGAGAACTCCAGGAGGAGGGCACGGATGAAGCGCTCGGGCGCATCGAAAATATTGATGAATTTATCACGAAAATCGTAACGTATGAGGAAGAGAAACGGGCACTTGAGGAAAAACCCACGGTGGAAGGATTTTTAAGCGAGGTAGCTCTGGTTGCGGATATTGACTCGGTGGATTCCAACAATGATCGTGTGCTCTTAATGACACTGCACAGCGCAAAGGGACTCGAGTTTGAAAATGTGTATATGGCAGGTATGGAGGACGGTATCTTTCCGAGTTATATGGCAATCAACGGCGAGGATGCGGACGGTCTGGAAGAAGAGCGCAGACTCTGCTATGTGGGAATCACCCGTGCGATGAAGCATTTGACGCTTACTGCAGCGCAGCAGCGTATGATTCGCGGGGAAACGCAGTATAATAAGGTATCGAGATTTATCAGAGAAATTCCAAGAGAGCTGGTAGATCTGGGCCGCAGTGCGGATGCTCCCGCAAAAAAGGAGATCCCTCTGCCAAACACCTCTTTCATGCAGATGAAGCAGAATTTCAAAGCGCGCGCTTTTGACCCGCGCCAGTTTACAGTCAAAAAAGCGGATAAGCTGGACTACGAAGTGGGAGATACGGTACGCCACATCAAGTTCGGTGTCGGCATGGTGACCGCGATTGTGGAGGGCGGCAAGGACTACGAGGTAACCGTAGATTTTGAACGTGTCGGCGTCAAAAAAATGTTCGCTGCTTTTGCAAAGCTGAAGAAGATATAAATTCGAAAATTTGAAGAAACTGTGGTAATGTACTGGAAAAGGTGGTATAATCTTACTAACGAACGTAAAGGATGGTGACCTGTATGAATAAGATCGATGAGCTTGTTGATTTACTGAAGACTAAGACAAAAGAGGAAGAAAAAGGAAAGAACACACTCCTCTGGGTACTTGCAATCGTAGGTGCAGTCGCAGCGGTGGCAGGAATTGCCTATGCGGTATACCGTTTCTTCACGCCGGATTATCTGGAAGATTTTGAAGACGACTTCGACGATGATTTTGATGACTATTTCGAAGACGAGGATGAAGAGGAGTAAGAAACCAGGATCCTTGGAGCGAAAGTAAAAGCTCCGGTGCACAGTGTACACCGGAGCTTTTTTCTGAGAGAAACAGATTATGGCTAAAGTAAAGAATATGACAGAGGGCTCGCCGGGAAAACTGATTTTCCTGTTTGCGATCCCTCTGATGATTGGAAACATTTTTCAGCAGCTCTATATCATGGTAGACACAATGGTTGTGGGGCAGGGAGTCGGCGTGAAGGCTCTTGCCTCTCTGGGAGCTGCAGACTGGTTAAACTGGATGTTCCTGGGAATGATGACAGGCATCACACAGGGCTTTTCCATTCTTTTTGCCCAGTTTTACGGAGCGGGAGATAAATCCTCACTTAAGAAAGCCGTGGGCAACTCACTGCTGCTCTCTGTGGGCTTTGGAGCAGTGCTGCTGCTTGCCGGAGAAGGCGGTCTGCGGCTGTTTCTCAGGATCCTGGATACGCCTGCAGATATCATAGAAGGATCAGAGATATATCTGCGGGTGGCATTTGCCGGGATACCCGTGATTCTGGGCTACAACCTGCTCGCCGCAATGCTGCGGGCGCTTGGCGACAGCAGGACGCCCCTGTATGCAATGGTTGCGGCAGCGCTTGTAAATGTGGTGCTGGATCTGCTGTTTGTGATTGGTTTTCACTGGGGAATCGCGGGTGCAGCGTTCGCTACGGTTCTTGCCCAGTGCATTTCCATGGTGATCTGCCTGTATGCAGTCCTGAAACTTGAGTGGCTGCATCCTCAAAGAGAGGACTTTAAGCCCGATCTGTCCATGATGCGCCGCCTGATTGTGCTGGGAATCCCGGTGATGTTCCAGAACTGTGTGATTGCCGTAGGCGGCATGGTGGTACAGAACGTGGTAAACGGATTTGGATTCATTTTTGTCGCAGGATTTACGGCTACCAATAAATTATATGGATTGCTGGAGACAGCATCTATTTCCTTCGGATTTTCCATAACAACGTTCGCAGGTCAGAACATGGGAGCCGGACTGTACGGAAGAATCCGAAAAGGAACGCGTGCTGCCGCTGCAATGGCAGTATTGACATCCGTGGCTATATCCGCTGTCATGCTGATGTTCGGAAAGCCGATCCTGGGACTCTTTGTCTCCGGGGATGCGGATCAGAAGGCGGAAGTACTTGCGGTAGCTTACAAATATCTCGCGGTAATGAGCGTGACGCTGGCGGCACTTTATCTGCTGCATCTGATGCGCGGCGTACTGCAGGGCATTGGAAATGCAGTGCTGCCGATGGCAGCAGGTATTATGGAATTTATGATGCGCGTCTGTGCGGCACTTCTGCTGCCCCGGTTTATGAGCAGCAATGGGATTTTCTATGCGGAGCCGCTCGCATGGTTCGGAGCGCTGGCGGTTCTGATACCGTCGTATTTTATAATCATGAGAAAATATCATGCGGAGGAATCCGCAGCATCATAGAAAAGAAAGGATAAGATCTGTGAAAAAAGGAGAAATTTACGAGGGGATCATCGAGCGTGTGGATTTCCCGAATAAAGGAAGAATAAAGGTGGGAGAGGAGACCGTCACGGTCAAGAACGGAATCCCGGGACAGAAAGTCCGGTTTATGATCAATAAAAAACGAAGCGGCAGAGCAGAGGGAAGGCTCCTGGAGGTACTCGAGAAATCACCGCTTGAGACGAGAGAGCCTGTCTGTTCTGTATTTCCTGCGTGCGGCGGCTGTATGTATCAGACCATGCCGTATGAGGAACAGCTGAAGATGAAGGCAGATCAGGTGAAAAAACTTATTGATGATGCGCTTGAGGCAGGCGGACAGACATCCGGATACTGCTTTGAGGGGATCAAGGGAAGCCCCAGAGAATTTGCCTACCGCAATAAGATGGAATTTTCATTTGGCGATGCCTGCAAGGGCGGTGAGCTGACGCTGGGTCTTCACAAAAAAGGAAGCACCTATGATGTGCTGGACGCCTGCGACTGCAGACTGGTTCACAAAGATATGACGGATATTCTGAGCTGCGTTCTTACATATTGCCGTGAACAGGGATTTACGTATTATCACAAGATGCAGCACACGGGTTATCTCCGTCATCTGCTGCTGCGCCGCGGAAACACCACAGGAGAAATTCTCGTAAATCTTGTGACGACAAGCCAGGAAGATCCTGACCTTTCTGCATTGAAAGAGCGCCTGCTCGCGCTGCCTCTGGAGGGCAGAATTGTAGGAATTCTGCACATCATAAATGACAGCCTTTCAGACACGGTACAAAGTGACGAGACGAGAATTCTGTACGGACAGGATTACTTCTATGAGGAGATTTTAGGTCTGAAGTTCAAGATTACTCCGTTCTCCTTTTTCCAGCCCAATTCCTACGCAGCAGAGGTGCTGTATGAAACGGCAAGGGAATATATCGGAAACACAAAGGATATGACGGTATTCGATCTGTACAGCGGAACAGGAACCATTTCGCAGATTCTTGCCAAAGTGGCAAAAAAAGTAATAGGTGTCGAGATTGTGGAGGAAGCAGTGCACGCAGCAGCACAGAATGCAGCGCTGAACGGGATTGAAAACTGTGAATTCATTGCCGGAGATGTCCTGAAGGTTATAGACGATATTCAGGAGAAACCTGACTTTATTGTGCTGGACCCGCCCAGAGATGGAATTCATCCGAAGGCACTGCCGAAGATTCTGAGATACGGGGTGGATCGGATGGTATATATATCATGTAAACCCACAAGTCTTGCCAGAGATCTGGGAACGTTTCTGCACATGGGATATCAGGTGGAAAAAGTCTGCTGCATTGATCAATTCTGTCATACGGTGCATGTGGAGACCTGTGTATTATTACAAAAGCGAGCTATGTAGAAATTCTTGAACTTACGCACTTTACAGACTTTTTCAGTTCCCGTCAAGTGAGTGAAAATACGGGGAGCACAAAAAATCGTGAATTATGAAAGTGAATAGAGAGCTATCAATTTATTGATAAAAGATAGGGATACTTACAGCAGAGTGTCCCTATTTTTTATATAAAAAAAACAAGGAAAATGGTAAATTTTACCATACCATTTTAAAAATGTCCGTGTCAGGATTCATATCACAACATCGCTATTCTGATCTGGTGATGATAAAAATATTGTCAATATAATGAACCGAGAGAATAGTAATGCATGAGCATGAAATCTGTACCAAGTGAAAGAAAGTGTTTTACGATTGATTTTTAGTTTTCGATAAATTATAATAATTAGGCACAACTAACTGATGGCGTTGATTTTTATTCACTAAATGAGTGATGAAAGAACAGGACACTGGAAAATAAAGGAGACTTTTATGGATATCAAACAACTGGAATTTTTTGTTATAGCCTGTGAGAGAGGAAGTTTATCTAAGGCAGCTGCCTGTATGTATACGTCACAACCAAATGTCAGTAAAACAATCCGCTCTTTGGAGTATGAATTGGGAAGACCTCTGCTCAAACGCAGTGGAAAGGGGGTTTCTCCTACTGTTTATGGGGAAACGGTTTTAGAGTACGCAAGGATGATTTTGAAAGCTACAGCAACGATTTCATCTTTATCCGTTCCAGATGTAAAAAACAGTATTCGTATATCTACATATCCCAGTAATATGCTTGCGAGATTATTGACTGATTTTTATATAGAATGGGGACATCTGTTTTCGATCGAGCATCACGAAGGAACGGTAGAGGATATAACAGATCAGGTTCATCAAGGAATTTCTGAGATTGGAGTTGTATATGTGGCTCAACATCAGGTTCAAACATTTCAGCACATTCTGTCGCATAAAAATTTAGAGTTTGTTCCACTGAAAACCAAGAAGATTTGCTTGTATGTAGGAAAAAATCACCCATTATATCAAGAAGAAAGTGTAGAATTTTCGGCTCTTCACTCTTTGAAGTTTGTTCGGGGAGTAAGAGATTTTTTTTCTATGGAACATCATTTAGAAACTGTCAGTATGGGAATTATTGATACAAAAAAACTTAATCATGTAGTATACAGCAACAGCGATCACTTGACGATTAATTTGTTACTCTATACGGATGTATGCAGTTTAGGATTGGATTTTATGCATGGGCCATACTCCCAATATCAAGTAAAGGCTTTATCAATTGATGGATGCGAGCCGTTTTTACAAATAGGTTATGTAAGAGACCCGGAACGTACACTTTCAGAACAGGCAAAGTGGATTATTGATAAATTTCAGTTAATGTTATAACAATTTGTTATAGAATGGTAAAACAAAATACTAACTAGTAAGTGATGACTAACCCATGTATAATACTTGTTGTTGATGCAAGAAATAAATTACTGGAGGTAAACAGGTATTATGAAAAAGAAAGTTTTTGTTTTGGCTATGAGCGGAGTATTAGCTATGGGCCTTATGGCAGGCTGCGGCAAAAATAAGGAGACATCATCCACAGCAACGGAATCTGTTACATCGTCCGAAAACCGAGATAATGAATTAGTATTTGTAAATTATCGAGATATACGGGATTTGAATCCACATCTGTATGCAGGTGAAATGTACGCACAAAGTATTTTGTATGATACGCTTGTCAGCATTACTGAGGATGGATATGAAGGATGCCTAGCAGAAAGCTGGACAATCAGTGAAGACGGAAAAACATATACGTTTAAGATTCGTGAAGGTGTAACTTTTTCAGATGGAACAGTTTGTGATGCAAACGCTATTTTAGCTAATTTCAATGCAATTATTGAAAATAAGGAACGTCACACCTGGCTGGAGATGATGAATCTTCTGGTAGGAGTATCGGCACCTGATGATCATACATTTGTCATTGAACTGAGTGAAGCTTATTACCCGATGCTTACTGAATTGGGATGCATCAGGCCATTTGCGATGATCTCACCGAACTGTATGATTGATGGCAGTACGAAAGACGGAGTGGAGGGATATATAGGAACTGGTCCTTATATTCTTACCGATTTTGTAACAGATGAATATGCTGTTTTTGAGCGGAATGAAAACTATTGGGGAGAACTTCCTGAAATTGAAAAAATCACGGTAAAAGTAATTCCGGATAATCAAACACGTATTATGGCATTAGAATCCGGGGAAATTGATCTGATTTTTGGAAAAAATATGTTGGATGCAGATGCGATCAGCCAGTATGTAGAGAGCGATGAATTTGAAGTGGCGTTGTCAGATCCTACATCCACAAGACATATTGTATTAAATACCACTAATGATATTTTAAACGATACGTTGGTTCGTCAGGCATTGCAGCATGCAACAAACAGGGAAGCGATTTCTGAAGGAATCTTTTATGGCTTGGAAGAGCCGGCCGATACTCTTTATGCAACTACAGTTCCTTACTGTGATATAGACCTGGAGCCATATGAGTACAGTGCTGATACGGCATCTGCAATGCTGGAAGAAGCAGGCTGGACGATGGGAAGTAACGGTGTCCGAGAAAAAGATGGGAAAAAACTTGAATTGGATCTGCTTTATAATAGTGACAGTGTAACAGAAAAAACCATTTCTGAATATTTACAGAGTGAGTATTTAAAACTGGGAATTTCCTTAAACATTCATGGCGAAGAAGAACAGTCTTATCGCGATAATATGAAGGCCGGAAATTTCGATATGGTATTTAACATCTGCTGGGGTATGCCTTATGATCCGCAGTCCTCTTTGGCGGCAATGCGGGCGCCGGTTTATGGCGATTATGCAGCGCAGCTTGGTCTGGCTGATAAAGAAGAAATCGATCAGGCAATTACCAGCATTCTGACTACGACAGATGAAACTGAGCGTCAGGAATTGTATGAATTTGTTCTTACCCGTCTGCATGAAGATGCAGTTTATATCCCATTAACATTTGAGTGTAATAAGGCACTTTATACAACGGATCTGGAGGGCGTTCATTTCGGAACAGATCAGTACGATGTTCCTTTTGCGGACATGTATTTTGAGTGATCGGAAAAGCCGTTTCTATTTGGAAACGGCTTTTTTAAAGAAGATAAGAAAGGAAAACAGCTATGAAACGATATGTAATACGGAGATTACTCCTGGCCATTCCACTATTGTTTGCCATTTCATTTATCTGTTTTATGTTTATCAACCTGATTCCATCAAACCCGGCAGAAGTAGCACTTCGTGTGCAGCAAATGCCGGTTATAACGGAAGAAGCCATTGCGGAAATGGAAGAAATGCTGGGATTAAACAAACCGTTTTTCGTGCGATATCTGGACTGGTTAGTTGGATGTCTGCAAGGTGACTTTGGAATCAGTTATGTTAATCCAGCCCGGACGGTTGCAGGAGAAATCCTTCGATCTTTGCCTGCAACACTGCAGCTGGCGGGAGCATCTTTTGTTATTGTTATTGTACTGAGTATTCCAATAGGATTTTTATGTGCCATATATAAAGATGGATGGTTTGACCGAATTATGCGGGGCGCAGTGTTTGTTACAACTGCAATGCCGCCTTACTGGGTTGGTTTATTGCTTATGTGGGCGATAGGAGTAAAACTTGGATGGCTTCCCACCAACGGAAATG
This sequence comes from uncultured Lachnospiraceae bacterium, assembly GCA_944375815.1. GTDB lineage: Bacteria > Bacillota > Clostridia > Lachnospirales > Lachnospiraceae > Egerieimonas_A. The sequence goes on from CALWBA010000164.1 coordinate 33,738, forward strand.
GTACATGGCAGCATTTGATCCTTCCCGCATTTACTGTGGGATTGAGTTATATATCCACTTATATCAGGCTGATTAGAAACAATATGCTGGAAAACATGAAACAGGATTATGTGCTGTATGCGAATGTCAGAGGTTTACCACAGAAATCAATCTGGGTGAAACATGTGCTGAAAAATTCTATGCATACATGCATTGTTGCAATGGGAATGAGTATACCACAGTTGATATCAGGTACGATCGTGGTTGAGAATGTATTCTCCTGGCCAGGGTTAGGCACATTATGTATTAGTTCTATTTTTAACAGGGATTACCCGGTAATCCAGACGTATGTACTATTGATTGGTGTACTGTTTGTAGTGTTCAATCTTGTGTTTGATATTTTACAGACAGTATCTGACCCGCGTCTGAGGAAGGAGAATTAAAATGTCAAAACGTTTTTTTCAAAATAAAACTGCTGTGTTTACCACGCTGATCGTTCTGGTAGTTGCACTCATAGGAATATTGGCTCCTGTAATTGCGCCAAATGATCCTTATGAAACCAATATCATTAATAAATTTGCGGGATACAGCATGGAATATCCGCTTGGAACAGACCAGTTGGGAAGATGTGTGCTGTCCCGTATGATCTATGGTATCCGTCCTACTTTAGGACTTGCCGCACTGACAATGGTAGGAACTATTGGAATCGGAGCTGTCTTAGGGATCATGGCGGGATACTTCAGAGGCATTGTGGAGGAAGTCATTATGCGCATTGTTGACGTGATGCTTTCGTTCCCAAGCCAGATCATGGTATTTGCCGTAGTAGCATTGCTGGGTGTAAGTGTTCAAAATGTCATTATTGCAAATGTATTTATTAAATGGGCATGGTATGCACGTATGATTCGTACAGGGGTTATGCAGTATCGTGATAAGAATTTTGTGCAGTTTTCATGTTGTGTTGGTATGCCGGAACGATTTATCCTGTTTCGTCATTTACTGCCATCCATAACATCGGATCTGGCTGTGCTGGCTTCTTTGGACATTGGGTGGGCAATCATCAATATTTCTACACTGTCATTTTTGGGGTTGGGAGTTCAGGCACCGACACCAGAATGGGGAGCGATGCTGAATGAGGCGAAAGAGGTTTTGACGAGTAATCCCACACAGATGATTGCACCAGGAGTTGCAATTGTTGCGTTAGTGTGCTGCTTTAATCTGATGGGAGATGCGCTGCGTGACGTTTTAGATCCCAAGGAGGTGAAGTGATGAAACCAGTATTAGAGCTGAATCAATTACAGGTGTCTTTACATAGCAGAAAACAGAACCATGAGTTGGTGAAAGGTGTTACATTCTCCGTAATGCAGGGAGAGTGTCTTGGGATTTTAGGTGAGTCGGGCAGCGGAAAATCAATGTCAATGAAAGCTGCAATGGGAATCCTGGACAAAAATTTTCTTGTTTCCGGAAGTGCTAAATTTTTGGGAGAGGAATTGATTGGAAAAAGTTCGGAGGAGCTGCGAGGACTAAGAGGCGGAAAAATCGGAATGGTATTGCAAAATCCTATAACCTGTTTCGATCCGCTTTATCGGATTGGAAACCAGATTTCTGAAACTTTTATGGCACATCGTAAATGGGGTGCAAAAGAAATCAGAGAACGATCGATCGCTATGCTGAATAAGATGAAAATTCGCAATCCGGAGGAGGTTTTAGAAAAGTATCCCCATCAGCTTTCGGGAGGGATGCTTCAGCGTATTATGATTGGGATTGCCACATCCATGAAACCGTCTCTTTTAATTGCGGATGAACCTACGACTGCGATTGATGCAATTACACAGTTTGAAATTTTGAATGAACTCGTAGATATTAAAAAAAACTATAAAGTAGCCATGATTTTTATATCTCATGATCTGAATGCAATTTCCAGGGTGGCAGATAGAATCGTAGTTTTGAATCAGGGAACTGTAGTAGATCAGGGGGATTTCCATCATATCATACATCATGCAACGGATCCTTATACCAGATTACTGATAGAAAAAAGAACGGATGTAATGAGAAGATATAAACTGGCCTTGCAGGGAGGAGTATAGTCATGTTAAAGCTAGATAAGATATGTGTCAGTTTCCGCAGTGAACGGCAGGATAAAATCTTTGGCCATACAAAACAACAGATTTTATTTGATGTGTCTGTGGAAGTGAAAAAAGGGACCTGTCTGGGAATTCTTGGCGAATCAGGAAGTGGTAAGTCCACGATGGGACGTGTTCTATGCGGTCTTCTGAAACCGGACTCCGGCAATGTACTTATAAATGACATTCCGGTCTATGCTTCTAAATCAGGGCGTCGGGAACTGCAGAATAAACTGAGTATTGTTTTTCAGGATTATACAACATCAGCAAATCCTCGCTTTCGTGTGCGGGATATTTTGAGAGAGGGGCTGTATGTCCGCCAGAGAAAAGAACGAATGCGTCTGGATCAGGAAAAGGAAATCAATAGACTGCTGGAATTGGTTGGGCTATCCTCGGATTTTGCAGAGCGATTTCCCCATGAATTATCCGGAGGACAATTGCAGCGTGTATGTATCGCACGGGCTATAGCCTGCAATCCGGAAATCATTCTGTTTGATGAGGCTATTTCTTCATTAGATGCACATACACAGGTTCAGATTATGGATCTGTTATTGGAACTGAAAGAAAAACTGTCACTTACCTATATCTTTATTACTCATGATCTGACATCAATCACATATCTTTGTGATGATGTACTGTTCTTATATCAGGGACATGTAACAGAACATCTTTCTGTGAAACGCATTAACGAAACAAAAGATACTTATGCGAAAAAATTACTGGAATCTATTGTGGTTTTCGAGACAGAGGAGGCAGTATGAGATTTTGTGGATATGATATCATACCTGGACAGAAGAAGAATCTGAAAATTCCTGTTACAGAGGAAGTAGCGATGGATGTACTGGTTATTTGTGGAAAAGAACCAGGAAAAACATTGGTAATCACAGCAGGAGTTCATGGATGCGAATATGTAGGAATTGAAGCGGCAAAGAGACTTTCTGAAAAGATAGATCCTTCTGGATTACAGGGAAATCTTATATTAATTCCATTATTGAATGCAGATGGTTTTTTTGAAGGCAGGAAACAGGTGGTCCCGGAAGATGGGGAAAATCTGAATCGCATTTTTCCAGGGAAAAAAGATGGTACAATCTCCAGACGGATTGCATATAGTATTGAAAAAAATATTTACCCTTATGCTGATTTCCTGATTGATCTGCATAGCGGAGACTGTAATGAGTCTTTACAGCCGTTAGTGTTCTGTCCTGATGCAGGAGCGATTGAGATAAATGCCATGGCAATGGAAGGTGCAAAAGTATTATCAGTACCTTATCGTGTAAAATCTAAAGCTAAAAATGGTTTGTATAGCTGGGCGGTTCAACAAAAAATACCAGCTCTTTTGATTGAGCGCGGAGCAAATGGAGTATGGTCAGAAGAAGAAGTTATGGCCTGCATGGACGATATTTT
>CALWBA010000165.1 GCA_944375815.1 uncultured Lachnospiraceae bacterium
GAATGCAAGATTGATTACGTCGAGCGCCTTAATATCTTCATCCGTCATTGTGGAAAGTTTTGGAATTCCCACATAGCCAATTAATAATTTACTCATTTTTCTTTTCTCCTACTTTATAATTATCCGATATCGAATACGCTGCGCAGGCGCAGGTTATCCGGATTTCCGCTGATTATCTTCACGCGGCGCTCTCCGGCATTCATATCAAAATAGTTATCGTCCAGAATCAGGTCTTCGTTCTCATTGAGAATCTCCACGCTCTTTGCATAAGCCGATGCCTGTACCATGATCTCGTCTCCCTCAACGCGGCAGGTCAGCTTCGGATCCTCATATTTGAAATACTTCGGATATGAGAAGATAACGGTTCCCTGTGAAAATACCTCTCCGTTCTCCTCAGCCTCATAACTTACATACTCGCGGAATACGTCAATATCCGGCAGCTCAACCTTGTCAAGCCATACGCTGGAAAGCGCGTCCACATGTACCGTCTGCTCCTCCTGGCGCAGAATCTGTGCTTTCTCATTTCTGACAGCCCAGCGTACAAGTACCGTACGGTTATGAAGCGTTTCATTTGTCACATTCAGACGGATGGACTTCTCAAACTCAAAGTGCTGACGGTTCATATTCGCTTCTGTTGTCATCCAGCTTACTTCCTCGCAGGAGAGCATTACCGGAGCAAAGAATCTCTTCGCATAGTAATGAAGCGCCTTCCATCTTCCATAATAGTCAATGGAGGACCAGGAGATTACCGGCCAGCAGTCATTTAACTGCCAGTAAACGGCTCCCATACATCTGCCTCTGTTGCGGCGGTAGTGCTCCACACCGTAGCGGATACCGTCAGCCTGCAGAAGCTGGGATGCGTATACATAGTCAGAGAAAGTCAGCGGATAGCGGTATGCCGCCTGCATATAATTGGAAATTTTTCCGTTTGCGCCGTAATTTCTCTGATGCTTCTCCATCACATAGGAATACGGGTTTAAATCTCTCTCGTCATCTGTGATTGTCTCAAGCGTCTTCACGGACGGGAATGCCTGGAAGCCGAATTCAGACAGATAGCGGAAGAAATTATTGCGGTACTGTGAGAATGGTTTATTGCCGTGCCATACCTCCCAGTTGTGTACATCGCCGCGGGTCGGATCATTCGGGAAATCAAAGGAACCGCCTGAGGACGGGCTTGCCGGCCAGTAGAACGTTTCCGGATCGTACTCCTTTAACACCTCCGGAATAATGCGTTCATACATCAGCAGATAATCCCGCACCTCTGTAGGCTTTGTCACCCATGTCTTCGATGCAACGAACATCTCCATTTCGTTGTTTCCGCACCACAGAGCAAGAGATGCATGATGACGCAGTCTCTTGATATTATCGATAAATTCCTGACGGATATTTGCCTCGAACTCAGGTGTCAGCTCATATACGGAGCATGCGAACATGAAATCCTCCCATACGAGCAGTCCATACTCATCGCAGGCGTCAAAGAACCAGTCTTCCGGATAATATCCGCCGCCCCATACGCGTACCGAGTTGAAATTTGCTCTCTTACAGTCTAAAAGAAGCTTTCTCGTGCGCTCTGCCGATGTTCTTCCAAGCAGATGCTCCTCCGGTATATAGTCAGCGCCCATCGCAAATACCGTCTTTCCGTTTACTTCGTGAGCAAAACTCTCTCCCCACTGGTCTTTTTCAATACGCATGGTCAGGGTGCGAAGTCCGATACGTTTCTGCCAGGTATCCAGCAGCTCTCCTCCGCAGTAGAGATCCACCTTTACACTGTACAGCGGCTGATCGCCGAGTCCGTTCGGCCACCACAGCTTCGGATTATTGATTTCGATGCTCTCAGGCTCTCCCTCGAAAATCTGTGACTGTCCATCCGGATCTGTCACAGTTACTGTGTAGGTATAATCCGTATCATCAAGCTCCATCAGCTCTGTCTCAACCTCGAGAAGCAGCGTCACCTTTCCCTCCTCGTGACGCTGACGGATATATACGCTGTCAAGCCGTGCTTTCTTTACACCCAGAAGGCTGACCGGGCGGAACAGTCCGGCATCCGGCAGGCATGCGCCCCAGTCCCAGCCGCTCATATAGTGAGCTTTTCTCAGATGCATAAATCCTTCGATGGTGTCATCATTGCCGATATTTCCGTATTTCTTGAATGCTTCTGCCATGAACTTCAACGGGGAGTGCAGTGTCACACTTAAAACGTTGTCGGATTCTTTTAACAGGTTCTTGACTTTAAATTCCCAGATGCGGTGCATGTTGCAGGGGCTTCCGAGATGTTCTCCGTTTAAGTATACGTCTGCTACAGTGTCAATTCCGTCAAAGTGCAGAAATACTTCATCGCAGTCAGCGAACTCGCCGTCCTGTACTTTAAATACGGTGCGGTACTCGTAGTCCTTCTCCATCAGAGCTTTTGTCTGGTACTCATTGTCCTTAAAATAAGGATCTTCGATTTTGCCGCCTCGCAGCAGATCTGTATAGACGGTGCCCGGAACAACCGCATCTATCCATTCCTCATTTTCGGTGCATCGAAGCTGCCATCCTTCTTTCATTTCTCGTATTGTCATAGTATTCCTCCTGTCAATCATTTACTTCTCAAGTCCCGCTCTGGTGCGAAGCTCATCTGCATACCAGCAGATCACATCCGTAATCTGATAAAGCTCGGATTCCCTGCTCACGCTTCTCCAGAGATTTTTAAAGTGCCAGTACCAATGCTCAAGCGCATCTGCCAGAGCAAGAAGCTGTTCCTTCGTGTACTCCTCACCGGATACCACAAGTCCTATCTCGTTAAAGATACGCATACCTTCAGATGCGGTCAGATACGCTCCGACATCCTCCCTTGTGTCTGTATCCAGATACTTCATGCATCCGGCAAGCTCCTGTGCCAGAAGCGGCTGTTTCTTATTATTCTCTCTCGCTGACTCTTTCTTTTTATCATCGTCCAGCGTAAACTGCAGCGCACTCTGCACATCCCCGTCTGCCATTGTTTCCTTATATTTTACAGCTCTCCACCATCCGAACTCGGAAAGTACCCCCAGTTTATCCACAATAGAGAGCAGGTTCTCAGATGAATCCCTGTATTCTACCTTTGAGATTCTGCGGTTCAGTTCCTCAAATGTCAATTCTTTCTGATTCCAGGAAAATTCTGCACCGTAGATCACACCCGGAATGCTCATGACAGGATGATTGATATGACCGTAATCACCCCAGTCTGTATTCAGCATACCGACAGCGTTGTACTTTACACCGTAAGAGCACATGCGTGTAATATTATTCTAAGAAGAATTCAGCAGCGGGATACACATGTTCCAGCATCCGATGCGCGGCCAG
>CALWBA010000166.1 GCA_944375815.1 uncultured Lachnospiraceae bacterium
TATCATATGGATATACGACGATGATAATAAGGAAGTCATTGTGAAAGGAACCGTTCTGCCGCTTGACAGCAAAGAGGTTGATCTGCCGGTAACGCAGATTCAGAAGCTGAACACAGCGGACGGGCTGTTTGTGACGTTTACGCAGGATGTGGTGGCGCTTCGCATTCAGGCGAATAAGGGCGACCTCGATGCCTTTGATATCAGTCAGGTTACAGCAAGCATTGATCTGGCTGGAAAAGGTGAGGGAGAATACACGATTCCGGTAAATGTTACGCTGCCTGAAGGATACTCTTTGGTGGATACGCCTACAGCGCATATCCGTCTGAACCAGAAAGTGGATTCCACTGCCGGAGATACAATCACAAGTGAATAGGAGATGACAAGCATGATTAGTCAGAAGGTAACGATTAAAAATCCGACAGGTCTTCATCTGCGTCCTGCAGGAATGCTGTGCAAGGAGGCAATTAAATATAAGTCTTTGATTACGTTTACATTTCGCGGAGGTACTGCAAACGCAAAGAGCGTTTTAAGTGTTCTGGGCGCATGTGTAAAGTGCGGTGATGAGATCGAGCTGGTGTGCGAGGGAGAAGATGAGGAGCGGGCGCTCCAGGCACTCGTAGATCTGATCGAGAGCGGACTTGGGGAATAACAACAACTCAAAAGGAGGGATTGCATGATTATCACAACAACCCCATCGGTGGAGGGGAGAACAATTAGAGAATATCAGGGTATAGTCTTTGGTGAAGTGATTTCCGGAGTCAACCTGGTAAAAGACTTTATGGCAGGTCTCACCAATATGTTCGGAGGCAGAAGCGGCTCTTATGAGGAGGAGCTGATGAGAGCCAGAACAGAAGCGATGCAGGAGATGCAGCAGAGAGCAGAAGGGATGGGAGCGGATGCCATTGTAGGTGTGGACATCGATTATGAGGTCCTCGGTTCGGATAATGGGATGCTGATGGTCACAGTTTCAGGAACGGCTGTACGTCTGGATTAAACAGTTATGGGAGAGGCATAGAACTGATATATGCCTCTCCCTTTTTAGGTGTGCAGGAGTGATTCCCGGACCTTTTCATATGCCGGATCAAACTTGCACAGATCATCTAATGAATCAAATTCGTAGATAACGCCATTCGGATACTTTCGGATATAAAGCGCAAGCTCATCAAGGTGTTTCATATAAATTTTTTCCCACAGAAGATCCCGTGTCTGCGGAAAGTCATATTCACTCTCCAGAATCTCCAGAAAACGTTTCGAGAATGTGCGGTTCCAGTAGACATGACCGAGCATATACCAGGCGTCTGAGCCGCCGATATGCACACCTGTGATGCGGCCGCTTTCATCCTCCGTAAGACAGTATTCCTCTGTTTCACCTTCTGCATACAGCGCAGAATAGTACGGACGCAGTATATACTTCTCAAAGGGGTTTACGGTAAAATAGTTATCTGCAGAACAGATATAAGAGTTTCCCAGCACCTCTCTGGCGGCGTAGATGGAGGAATGATTGTTGCGGATCTGATATTCATGATTTTGAATCAGATGCACGCCGAATTTGTTCTCAAGATAAGCAAACATTTCACTTTTATATCCGGTCACAACGAAGATTTCCGGAATGCCTGCCTCCAGAAGCTGCCTGATCTGGCGCTCAATAAGCACCTCACCGCGTACATTCAAAAGTGCTTTCGGCGTTGTATAGGAAAGCGGAGCGAATCTCGAAGCAAATCCTGCAGCCAGAATTACCGCATTGTCAACACGGTACTGCTGGATCATTTTATAATTTTCCTGTTTGATATATTGATAAAATTCCTGTTCAGTCACAATTCTTCTCCTTGATGACATTTTCCATCATTGTAAAAAAAAAAACAGGGGAAGTCAAGCAAAATTATAAGAGAATTGTAAGATTTAATACCCCACGATAGGATTGCATTTCAGGTCAGAATGTAGTAAATTATACATAGATCATTGGAATCTATAAATGCTTACATAGATAGGAAGGAAGAGGGAGTATGAAAAAGAAAAAATTAATGATTGCCGCCCTTTGTGCGAGTATGGGACTCTCACCTGTTCTGAGCGCATATGCCGCTCCCGCTGCAAACGCAGAGGATGTACGCGAGGAGGCAGTACAGGCAGAGGAAGAGCCGGCCGGTGAGGGGGATGTGATGCCTGAGGCGAATGCGGCAGATAACGCTGCAGAGAATGCCGGAGGGACAGAGAACACCGATGCAGCTGCATCAGTATCTCCGGACGGAGAGGAAGCTGACAATAGCGAAGATGTACAGACAGAACCGCAATGGGAGAATACTTCCGAGGGATTCCGATATAAGACGACAGAAGCCGCAAACGGTGAATATTATACAGATGCGGATCAATGGGTGAAGATCAAAGATGCATATTATCTGTTTGATAAGAACGGCTATATGCGTACCGGTGAAGTAAAGGACGAGGATGGGAAAGAATACTATCTTCAGGAAGCGGCTGAGGAAACAGAAACACCCGAGAACAGCACAGTCGGTCAGCGAACCAGCGGCTGGCATGCAGTGATGCAGGACGGCACATATGTTGGCAAACGCTACTATGATGAAAAAGATAATGGTGCAGCCGTAACAGAAGGCTGGGTGAATGACGGCAGCAATCGCTACTATATTGATCCGAAAACCGGATATGCGGTTGTGAGCACAGAGATTATAATCGATAATATCACATACCACTTTGATGAGGAAGGGCGCCTTGTGGGCGAGGAAAATCCGGATTTAAAAGACGGATGGAATATCGTAGACGGCAAGTGGTATCTCTGCAAGGACGGCGTAAAACTCATGGGCTGGCAGCAGGATCCGTCAGATGGCAAGTGGTATTATCTGAACAGCAATGGTATCTGTTCCGGCTGGATTCAGGATGGCGATACGTACTACTTCTGCAATGCCAGCGGCGTAAAACAGACAGGATGGGTACAGATCGGCACCACATGGTATTATATGGATGCGGCAGACGGACATCGGGTATATGGCTGGCAGAATGTTAACGGCAAAGATTATTATTTTACTCCCGAAACCGGCGAGATGGCTACCGGATGGCTTCTGGACAACGGTACGTATTATTATTTCACCCGCGAAGGACAGAAGAGTTACGGATGGGTTCTCGATGATGGTAAATATTACTTCCTGGATAAATCGAGCGGAGCACTCCAGTTCGGCTGGTTCCAGGATGAGGGATACTGGTATCTGACCGATGCATCCGGCGCGATGAGAGTCGGCTGGGTAGAATCCGGAGGACACAGATACTTCCTGAATGCCTCGGGTCATATGGTGACAGGCTTCCAGCAGATCGGCAACGCCAAATATTACTTCAGCGAGGACGGTATCATGCAGACCGGCTGGGTAAAGATCGACGGATCATACCGATATTTCCGCGGAGACGGAACCATGGCAACAGGATGGCAGCAGGTCGGAGACAATGTATATTATTTACAGGATGACGGAACACGTCTTGCAGACGGCTGGCACAGATTCGGAGATGACAGATACTACTTTGACGACAGAGGCGTAAATTACCGCAATGGCTGGTATTATATTGACGGATATAAGTATTACTTCCAGGCAGACGGCAAACTGCTGCAGGATCTCTCAACGCTGATCGGCCAACAGTCTTCCTATGTACTGAAAGTAGACCGTACCGCATGTATTGTAACTGTATATGCAAAGGATGGAAGCAATGGATATATCATTCCTGTCAAGGAGATGATCTGCTCCGTAGGTCTCCCGGCGACTCCGACCTCTGCGGGAACATTCTATACCTCAGCCAAGTTCAAAGTCAAAGAGCTGATGGGACCGTCATGGGGCAAGTATGCGACACGTGTTTACAATGGCGTATATTTCCATTCTGTAGCGTGCTCCGACCCGAATAACGTGACGTTCAGTCTTCCGGCTGCTGAGTTCAATAAACTGGGTACACCGGCATCTCATGGCTGCATCCGCATGTGCGTACGTGATGCGAGATGGATTTATGAGAATTGTGCGATTGGTACACAGGTAACGATCGGAGATAATTACTTCCAGCCGTATGACAGACCATACATGCAGAAAATCCCGTTAGACTGGTTCTGGGATCCGACAGATGTAGAAGCATTAAAATAAAAAATAGTATTTGAATTTGTATCTCTAAAAGAATTGGACTGTGAAAAGGGGCTGTGAAAAAATGAGAAATCATTTTTTCGCAGCTCCCTTTTTATACATGGTCACATATTTTTTCCTAAAAATGCCTATAACTCCCCCTTACCCCCATAAGTCTGATGCTGGAACAGCTT
>CALWBA010000167.1 GCA_944375815.1 uncultured Lachnospiraceae bacterium
CCTGTTTTTTCGTAAACTGTACGAACTTCTCCCATCTCTTTGGATCCTCCTTCGGATCATACATCGGTCCGCGGTTCGTCGGTTTATCATCCGCAATCTCCGGAGTGCGGTAGTATGGAGTATGCCAGTCAGCTTTGGAGAAGTACGCGCCAATGCCGATTCCCTTGTCGCGGAAAGCATCAAACATGCTCTTTACGCTGTCTGCATGCTCATTTGTATGCTACCGGCAGTCCTCTGCTGTTACTTTATAATCTGTATATTTAGAATCCCACAGACAGAAACCGTCGTGGTGCTTTGTGGTCAGAAGCAGATATTTGAATCCGCAGTCTTTTGCCATCTGCGCCCACTCCTCCGGCTGAAAGCGGATAGGATTGAAAGATTTGTTTAAATCATAGTACTGCTTTTTAAACGTCTCTGCGTCCGTCCAGTTAATCTGATGGCGGGACCATTCCTCATCCACATCACTTAACGCCCAGGATGCTACAATACCCGCCTGACAGTATAATCCCCAGTGCATCATTAAAGCCAGCTTCTGATCCTGAAACCACTCAAGTTGCTCTAATACTTCAGGCTCTGTAGGTTTTACATAGGATTTTGCGGAGCTGTAGTTATGCACGCCCTGCTCTACTACATCGTCTTTTTCGTCTGTTATTGTACTCATCTTAATTCCTCCGTTTGTCTCAAAATTCTTTACTTCCCGGATTAATTTTCGGTTTACTTTTTGAACTAAATGCTTTATAGTAATAGCGGCTGTGAAGAACATTACATCAGGAGGTACATAACCCATGCTGATATACCACGACGACGAATATGTACGCCAACCAAAACTGCAGAAACTCAACCGCAGCTTTCTCGCAATTCCCGGGCTTCATATGTTCGGGGAAACAGATTTTAAAAAGGCTGCAATCCCTCTGCATGAACATATTCATCCGAACCGTTATGAATTCACTCTGATCCTCACAGGATCACAGCAATATTCCGTTGGTTCAGAAACGTATCTGCTTACAGGCGGAGATGTCTTTATGACTTCTCCGAACGAAATACACGGCAACAATCAGATGCCTCAGTCTGTAGCCCGTTTTCTGTGGTTTCAGCTGGATATTTCCTGTGCCTGCGGATTTCTCGGCCTTGATCATCCATTCAGCGACCGTCTATACGAGGCTTTAATCGGATATCGCCGCAGAGTGACTCATATTCCATCCGCTGATATCGACCTGCTGTCGCGTTCCTTCCAATGCTTTTTGGCGGATACAGATGCGCAGCGAAGGCTGGGACACAGCCTGTTCCTTGCCTTTTTATCTGCACTTCTTCTTCCTGGGGACGATACACCCCAGATCACAGCAGATATACAGCGTGTGCTTGATTATATAGAGTCGCATATTGCCTCAGAGCTTGACTTCGATACGCTTGCTGATGTCGGAACCATGTCTGTCTCGCATTTAAAGAGCAAGTTCCGCGAACAGCTGGGTACAGCTCCCAGAGAGTATATCAATCGTCTCAAAATTGACCGCGCAAAGGAACTCCTGCTTCACGGTTCCAGAACGATCACTGAGGTTGCGTTTGACCTGAATTTCTCTTCCAGCAACTATTTTGCTTCCGTCTTCAAACAGTTTACAGGCTATACGCCGACTGAGTATCTGAAGATGAACCGGAAGTAACCGCCGGCTTTTCCAGCGGCTGATTTTACTATACTCTATGACAATGCAGCATGCATTTAAAATCATATCCCGTTCATTTTTATACACAGCTTTTCACTGCTGCTTCTACCGCCAGGCAAAGACTCTCTGTTATGTCCGCAAGACTCATGGCTGCCGTTCCCTGCGGTTTCTGTGCAGTCTGCTGCGGCAGATACGGAACATGGATAAAACCTGCCCGCATTTTAGGATAGTGATGTGCACACAGATACAGACCGCGGTACATCACGCAGTTGCAGACAAACGTGCCTGCACTGTAGGAAATATCGCAGGGAAGTCCGTGTCTGCGAACATACTCTGCCATAGTTTTAACCGGAAGTGTTGAAAAATATGCGTCTTCTCCGCCGGGCTGCACCGGTACATCCACGGGCTGAATCCCTGCATTATCAGGAATTCGTGCATCTATCAGATTGACCGCAATCCGTTCCACGGTTACGCAGCTTCTTCCTCCAGCCTGTCCTACGCTGATAAGCAGATCCGGCTTCAGATCAGACACTTCCCTTTCCAAAATCCTCTGCGCATCCTCAAATACAGTCGGAATTTCTCTTTTTATAATCTCAGCACCGCCAATACTGTCCGGCAGGTGCTTTACTGCCTCCCAGGCAGGGTTAATCTTCTCTCCCCCGAACGGTTCAAAGCCAGTAATTAACACTTTCATCTCTCTGTCATTCCTTTCTGAAAAATAAGGAGACCTCCTTATGCAGGAAGTCCCCTGTCTCATATTATTCCCCTGCTGCCTCAAGTCTCTGTATGTATTCTTCTTGTGTTTCCAAAAGCTCTGCGGTTTTTTGAATGCTCTTTGTAAGTTTCAGTATATACGGCACCAGAAACTGCACAGCAGACATAAGTTCCTCACTGTCTGTACAGCCGCTTTCCTCCTTTGTCTGACATTTTTCAAGCTCATCCACATAGGACATTAATCCTGCTGTCTTCTCTCCGGCTGCTTTATGTGCTTCATACCGACTGAGATACTCTTTCATCCTTCCGATTTCTCTGGGAATTGTCCTTCCTTGTATCAGTTTTTCACGCATGCATTTCGGACACAGCCTTGTGTGCCAGATTTCATTGTCGGATAAAAGCGGCCTCTCCACTCTATCGTACAGCAGCAAATCCATCTTCCTGTCTGCCAGTTCATAAAAATCTGTCAGCTTTACAGACGTCTCCGCGCATCTGCCGCATATGTTTTTAGGATAATACTTAAAAAAGTCTTTCTCCGTCACACCGCAGAAGTATGCCGCTTTCTTTATATAATTTGCAGCTACGCAAAAGCCACGGGGAGAAAGTTCTCCCCTCTCCAGCATATGCAAACTTTCTTTTGCCGTTTTCTTCAGTGCCTGCTCAATTTCATGATATTCCACTGCAACCCCTTCTTTCTTTTGTTTTTCTGTCATTATGAAACTGATTCTAACACTCACGGAAGTGGCATACCATCAACTTTTTGTCAACTTTTGGTTACGCCCGATATCATCCGTCGAACCGTGTCATAGATTGTCATTTTTCGCCGTATTTTCCCGGCTTTCCAGACTCGTAGCGCCGCCCTGGAGCACGCGCACTTCTGACAGTTCTCCCTGCTCAATTTTATAGACCTGAATATACATCCATCCGATCTCCATACCGAGTATCTGTTCCCGAAAGCGGCAGGTCAGCTCGCAGCTTTTTCTTTCCGTCTCCATCATCTCTTTGAGTGCACTGCGTATATGACGCTCGTCATCGGGATGCAGCCTTGAAAAAAACTCTTCCGGCGTGATTACGATTTCCTTTTCCGCCTCAAGTCCGTCAGGCTTAAAAACCGTGCATACACAGTTGTCCACATTATATCTCCAGCGAATCACCTCGCAGTTTTCTCTCTGCCAATACAGAAGTCCCGCATTTACAAACGTCGAGTTCTTCATCATTCTGAGCTCCGTTGCCTCTACAAATGTCATTATCACACCCTCAATGGAATTATACTCTGTCCGATAAGGCCGGATCCGCACAAGCCAGTATCTGCCGCCCGGCTCGGAAATCTCACGGTCAAGAGGCTGGAGCGTCTGATAAACGTTCTTTACATCTTCCTGCCAGTTCGGATAGGTATCCATCAGAAAAAGATGTGAAATGGGTCTTCCCACATCCACATCCATGATATGGGTAATCTTGGGAATCATGGGTGTAATCTTTCGGATACAGAACTGGCTGTCGAGATAAAGCGCACCAACCTCAACATTATTCAGCAGATTATCCATATCTGCGTTGATGCGTGTCATCTCATCGATTTTGGACTGGTACTCCGAATTTACTGTATAAAGTTCCTCATTCACGGACTGCAGTTCCTCATTTGTACTTTGCAGCTCCTCGTTTGCCGCTACGAGTTCTTCATTTGTGCTCTGCAGTTCTTCATTTGCTGTTTCAAGCTCCTCGATTGTACTCTGCAGATTCTCCTTTGTAATCTGCAGTTCTTCCTCGAGATCCGTAATCCGTTCACTGATGCCGATCTGTGCTCCATCTTTTTCCAGAACTTCCTCATCACGCTCTGAAATCCCCCTCTGCTCAAACGTAAGCAGGAAAAACGGAGACTTATTGACTGTCAGCCGATAACCGGTAATCATCATATTTTCATTTGGGAACTGCGGCAGACCGGCGGCACAGATTGTAGACGCCTCCATCTCCCCGCTTTTCAGTTTGCGCAGAATCCCGTTTACAAAAGTCCCAAGCCCATGCGGAAGATTCGAAAATACATTCTGGGAAAACAGACCCTGACGGTACTGCAGAATCTTATTCATATCCCTTCCCATGTAAATGATGCTGTCACTGTCATTCACCACAATGGAGGAGGGTGCAACAGCACCGAAAGCCTGTTCTATGATTTTGTCTACCTGTACGCTTCTGCCCTCAATTTTACCATCATTCTGATAGCTTCTGACCGTATAGCTGCCGTTCGTACGGTTGATCCGCGTCCCCATAAACGGCAGATCTCCCGCCATATCTTTTTTCTGATATATCTTATACTTCCTGCTTCTTGCCTGGAATGCATCGCTCATCTCACCGATCGACTCGCTGTTTCCCATAAAGAGATATCCATACTCATTTAAAGAATAGTAGAATCTGTATAGCAGGTTCTGCTGACTGCCGGGCTTAAGATAAATGAACAGATTCCTGCATACCAGCAGATCCAGCCTGGAAAACGGCGGATCAGTCAATACGTCATGAGAGCTGAAAATGATCATTTTGCGCAGCTTGGAGATTACCTTATATCCGCCCTCAGTCTTGTTGAAATACTTTGTCAGATATTCCGGCGGTATATCTGATGCAACACTCTCCGCATATACTCCCTGACTTGCAGTGGCAAGCGCTGACTTATCAATATCAGTCGCAAAGATCTTGACATCTGCCGCAATATGATTTTTTTCCATATGCTCTGACAGAAGCATTGCAAGCGTGTATGCTTCCTCTCCTGTCGAACATGCGACCGACCAGATACGGTATCCTCCGTTCTGCGGCGTAATGCTCGGCAGCACCTGCTGGGCCAGGTATTCAAATGCCTCTTTGTCCCTGAAAAATCCTGTCACCCCAATCAGAAATTCCTTGAACAGACTCTCCTTTTCTCTCGGCGAACTTGAAAAAAATCCAAAGTATTCCTCCAGAGAATTAAACTGGCTGATACTTGCTCTTCGTTCCAGGCGCCGACGGATTGTCTGTTCCTTATAGTTTGTAAAATCGATGCCGTTCTTTGCCTGCAGAATGTTGAGGATCTCCTGAAACACTTCATCCTCACTGCGCTGTTCTCCTATTCGTTTCTCTTTGCTGAACGGATGTTCAATATAGGAAATCATGGCCGCTCCCATCGCATCCGGCTCCAGCACATAATCAACAAGACCTGTTGCTATAGCGCTCAGCGGCATACTGTTAAATGCAGCAGAATGCGGATCCTGAACCATAATCATGCCTCCGCTCTCCTTAATATATCGGATGCCGAGCGTTCCATCACTGCCGGCACCGGAGAGTACAACGGCAATTGCATACTTTCCGCACTCTTCCGCAAGAGATTTAAAAAAGGTGTCAATCGCAAGGTTTATTCACGTCTCATGCGGCTGATCCGACAGATGCAGGCGTCTGTTGCTGATTTTCAGTTCCTTCTTCGGCGGAATCAGATAAACATGGTTTTTTTTCACATCCATCCCATCCTGCACGACTTTTACAGGCATTCCTGTGCATCGTGACAAAAGCTCATCCATGAGACTCTTATAGTCAGGAGACAAGTGTTGTATCACGACATATGCAGCGCCCGTATCATCCGGAATGTTTTTAAAATAATCCTGCAGTGCCTCCAGTCCTCCGGCGGATGCTCCGACGCCCACCACATAAAAGTCCTCCTGTTTTTCTTTCTGTTTCATACATCACCCCTCCTCTTCTGTGACCGTCTCCTCAAACACTGCCAGAAACCCCTTCTTTTTTCCCTGCTCCGGAAGCAGTCTGAGTAAATATTCTGCCCGGGAAGCTGTGCAGACACGCCTTTTCACTGTTTCCCGGCTGCTTCTGAGCTTTGCCAGATCCTGTTTCCACTGCGTATACCCGTCCATCAGTACAAGATCTCCTGCGCTGCGTCCCAGATCAAACCTCCGAAGGTTCGTTATGTTCATAATTCCTTCTGTCATTTTACAGATGCAAAGATTTTCGTCCATCCAGAATGCCTCCATACCGAGAGTTGAAAGCACTTCATCACCGCTTGGAGTCTCATCGGAACATTCGCATATTTTTTTCTGATACTCTGCATTTAATCTTGTAAGCTCTCTGTTCGACGTCTCCAGCTCAAAATTGGAGCTCTGCAGCTCCTCATTGATCAGAGAAAGCTCCTCGTTTGAACTCTGAAATTCCTCATTCAGCAGGTCATATTTGCTTTTTATTGCATCGAGCTCCTGTAAAGCCTGATAAAGATTGCTTTTCGTCACGCGAAGTTCCTGCTCAAGCTGGGTACGTTCTTCACACGCAATTTCATTCTGTTCCTGGGCACCCCAGCTCTTTTTGTTTCCAAACCACAGCATGTAGTAATCCCTGCCGAAAATCGGACGTCGAACCAAAAAAATCCGGATCACCTCCAAGGATCCGCTGCGCTCCACAGTCATCGTGTTCGAGATGCTTTCCCTGTCTTCTTTCTGCATCTGGCGAACCAGTACTTTGACATATGTGCCTATCTCCTGCTGCAGATTTTCAAACAGATCCCTGGTGAATATTCCCGTTCGGAACTTCAGATATACTCCCGCTTCCCGGCCGGTGTAAAGAAGCTCCATTCGGTCATTGAAGATAATCCCTGACGGTATGGCTGCCATCAGAAAGGTGCCCATCATACGAGGCAGAGAAAATGCATCATCCCGCTCCGCCGCATAGGGCAGTATGCCCTGTCCAAACGGCGATGGCGCAGTCTGTATTTTACGGTATACGAACGGCAGTCTGCCGTCTTCACTGAACCATTCCTCCAGCTCCCCCGGACTTTCTCCGCTTCCAAGCACCAGACAGCCATCCATGCGCAGAGCATAGGAAAAGCGGGCCGCAGCAGATCGCCTCTTATGAGGTCTTAAATTTTTCAGAATTCCCCTGCACACCAGCAGATCCAGCCGGGAAAACGGCGGATTTACAAGCATATCGTGCACGGAGAAAATGACGCGGCTCCGAATGCTTTGCACCACACGGAATCCCTCTGCAGTCTGCTCAAAATATTTCTTCTGCCATTTGGGCGATACAGCTTCCAGAGCCTCCGCGCCGTAGATTCCATCTGCCGCCTCATTTACTGCACGGAGTTCAACATCCGTTGCAAAAATCTTAAACTTTTCGTTCTCCCCCGCACTGCTCATCAGCTCACATAAGAGCATTGCGAGAAGATAAGCTCCCAGACCGTCCCGGCAGCCGGCGAACCAGATTCTGAGTTTTCTCTCCCCGGGATGCATTTCAGCAATGATCGGTTCCAGAAGCAGAAGATCACTGTCTGCGGATCGCCTGCCTGCGGCTGTTTCCAAAATGGATTCCGCTAGAAG
>CALWBA010000168.1 GCA_944375815.1 uncultured Lachnospiraceae bacterium
AAAAAAACAGTTACAGGAGGGTGTTTTATGGACGGAGAAACACGGCGCAAAGAGATTTTAAATTATATAGCACAGAGTACATCCCCGGTATCGGGAACCGCGCTTGCACAGAAGTTTGAAGTCAGCCGTCAGGTTATTGTGCAGGATATTGCGCTTCTGCGCGCCACTGATCACGAGATTCTGTCAACGCACCGCGGCTATATTCTGCAGAATCCCCAAAGTACTGTCCGTGTGATCCACGTCTGCCACACGGATGAACAGATGGAAGAAGAGCTCAATACAGTGGTCGATTTCGGAGGCACAGTGGTGGACGTATTCATCCGCCATCAGGTTTATGGGGAACTGCGGGCCTCACTTCAGATTTCCTCCCGATTGAAGGTCAGAAAATTTCTGGAGGAAATCCGTGAGGGAAAGTCTTCTCCTTTAAAGGATTTAACCAGCGGACAGCATTATCATACAATCAGCGCTGACAGTGATCAGACACTTGATGCCATTGAGAAAGCACTCTCAGAGACCGGCATTCTGGTCTCTGAGGTATAAGTCCTGGTTTACTTTATCTTATATTTATGGTAGAATCCGTAGTATCAAGATTATATCAAAGGAGAAAGACCAATGATTAACTACATAACAGACGGATTTTATCCGCTGACCGCATTTGCGGGGATTTTATTTGCTTTCTTTGCAACGTGTCTGTTTACGGCGAAACTTCAGAAGTTTCTTCCGAAGGATATGGGGCGTGAGTTCGCCCATGACGGCAGTCTGTCTGCCGGAAAGCCCAGAGGAGCGGGGATTATATTTATCCTTGTATTTACTGCAGCAGCTCTGCTGTTCTGCGAACTGAGTGTAGAGATCCTCATTTATCTTGCCCTCGTGGTGGTGGAGATGCTGACCGGATATCTCGATGACGCATCGGACAAGCCGTGGGGCGAGTATAAAAAAGGTATTCTCGATCTGATCGTGGCTGTAATCGTGGCAGTAACTTTTATTCACTTCCATTCCACAACGGTAGAGCTTGCGACAATCGGCGTATCATTTACGATTCCGCCGGTAGTTTTCGGTATTCTGACGGTTATCCTGGTCTGGGTGTCTATCAATGTGACAAACTGCTCCGATGGAGTCGACGGCCTGTCTGGAACACTTACTATCGTGACTCTTGTGACAATCTATGCGATTGATTCCGTAAAGGGTGTCGGCGAAAGCACACAGTTTTTAATTCTGCTTTTTGTCGTATGTCTGCTCGGCTATCTGTGGTATAACGCAACCCCGAGTAAACTGTTGATGGGAGATGCCGGCTCTCGTGCAATGGGCGTATTCATCGCTATTGTAATTCTGCAGACAGAAAGTCCGTTTTTATATCTGCTTGCCGCAGCAGTTCTCATTGTCGACGGCGGACTTGGACTTGTGAAAGTGTTCCTGATGCGTTTCCTGAAAATTAAGATTCTGCAGCACACACGGACACCGCTTCACGACCATGTGCGCAAAGTACGCGGCTGGTCAAACACACAGACGGTATTCCGCTTTGTGATTATCCAGATCGTTATTTCCATCGCAACGATATATCTGCTGCTCATCTGAGCAGCCTGGTTTCGGGAGCTGCCGGTGCGGCTCCCGTTTGATTTTCTGTAATACAGGAAAAGCGGATTTTTTATTTTTAAATAATGGCAGGTGACATATATGCAAAGAGAAGTAGATTTGAATGAGATTTCCGACGGAAAACTCTACGGATTAAACGATATGGTTAAGGCAGACTGTCAGGATTGCACGGGATGCTCAGACTGCTGCCGCGGGATGGGAACATCCCTGGTGCTTGATCCTCTGGATGTTCACACGCTGTGTACCGGTCTTGGGAAGTCTTTTGAGGAGCTTTTGTCCTATGCAGCGGAACTTCAGGTGTGTGACGGCCTGATTCTGCCGAATCTTAAAATGGCGGGAGAGGAAGAAAGCTGTGTGTTTTTAAATGCGCAGGGAAGATGCAGCATTCACAGTATCCGCCCGGGATTCTGCAGGATGTTTCCACTGGGCAGATATTATGAGAACAGATCCTTTCAGTATTTTCTTCAGGTTCATGAGTGCAAAAAGGTAAATCGGGCAAAGATTAAGGTGAAAAAATGGCTGGATCGCCCGGATTTGGCAAAGTACGAAACGTTTATCAAAGACTGGCATTATTTTTTGAAGGATGTTCAGGAACTTTTGGAACGTGCCCATGATGATGCGCTGACAAAAAACGCAAGCATGTATCTGCTTAAGAATTTCTATCTGGAACCCTTTAAGGCAGATGAAGATTTCTATCAGCAGTTTGCACAAAGGCTGGAAAAAGGGCGGACATATTTCTTCTGAAATGTATCATGAAATTTCTTTTTTCGGTCGGTCAAATACATAAAAATACAGAAGGATGTTTGACATTACTTTAACAACTGGCTATAATGAATGAAGAAAACAAACGTGAGGAGGCTGGATTGTGGACCAAAAAGGAATATCACGGGCTGTAATAAAGAGGCTGCCCCGCTATTATCGTTATTTAGGAGAGTTATTAGAAGCAGGGGTAGAGCGTATCTCCTCGGGTGAGCTCAGTGAACGGATGAAGGTGACCGCTTCTCAAATCCGGCAGGATCTCAATAATTTCGGTGGTTTCGGACAGCAGGGATACGGGTACAACGTTCGCCATCTCCATACGGAGATTGCAAAAATTTTAGGGCTGGATCGGACGCACAATATGATTATCGTAGGTGCCGGAAATCTCGGACAGGCACTTGCAAATTATGCCAGCTTTGAACGCAGCGGCTTTAAAACGGTAGGGCTCTTCGATGTAAACCCGGTTTTGAAAGGCGTCAGCGTCAGAGGCATTGAGATCCGTATGACAGATGAACTTCCGGAATTTATCCGCACGCATAACGTTGAGATCGCAGCGCTCACTCTGCCAAAGACGAAAGCGCTGGAGATGGCAAAATGCCTTGTGGATAATGGAGTAAAAGCGATCTGGAATTTCGCCCTGACGGACCTGAATCTGATTCTTCCCAAAGATGTGGTTGTCGAGAACGTACACCTTTCAGAGAGTCTGATGCGTCTGTCTTACAATCTGAATACATACAGCGGCGAAGAGCATAAGAAATAGGACTGATGTAAAGTGCCGGAACCTTAGATGGGTTCCGGCACTTTACATACGGAAAGGAGCAGAGATATGAGATATATACTGACGGACGAAGAGATGAAAGCATATGATCGATGGACAATTCAGAGTATGGGAATTCCATCGCTGGTACTCATGGAGCGTGCTGCATTATCGTGTGTAGATGCCCTATATGACAACGGTTTTGACCTTACACGCGTGCTTGTAGTCTGCGGCACGGGAAATAATGGAGCAGACGGAGTGGCCGCGGCAAGAATTCTGCATCTGAGAGGAATATGTACAGAAGTGTGGATGGTTGGAAACCCGGAGAAATTTTCGCCGGATCTGAGAAAGCAGATGAAAATTGCGGAAAATTATGACGTGACTTTCGTACATTCTCCCGACCCTCACGAATATACTACTATAGTGGATGCGCTCTTTGGCATCGGCCTGCACAGAAATCTCGAGGGCGTATTTGCGGAAGCTGTACATAAGATCAATGACAGCAATGCTCGCGTTTTGAGTGTGGATGTGCCTTCAGGTGTCAGCGGAACAACGGGGGCTGTGCTCGGCACTGCGGTACACGCGGATATGACGCAGACGTTTGCATGGGAAAAGAGGGGGCTGATTCTATACCCCGGGGCAGCGTATGCGGGGAAAGTGCTGACTGCGGATATCGGCATCTATCTGCCTAAGGGAGAACTTCCCGGCTGTGCGCTGACTGAGGACTGTGACGTGACGGAATTTTACGGTCAGCGTCCTGACTGGGGAAATAAAGGCACCTTTGGAAAAATTCTGCTGCTTGCCGGATGTGATGCCATGTATGGAGCGGCATATCTGAGCGCATCGGCAGCACTCCTGTCGGGAGCGGGAATGGTAAAAATACACACTGCGCGGGAAAATGCAGATGCTCTGCGCATCAGCCTGCCGGAAGCCATGCTGTCGTTTTACCCGAAAGAAAATACCGGTGAAAATGCTGAGCTTGAAGCGTTTGCCCCTGGAGAAGAATGGGCGGATCTGATCGCAGCGGGACCGGGACTTGGTACATCCGGGGCAGCCCGCCTGCTTGTACACAGACTTCTTGTTTCCTGTGAAAAGCCATGTGTGTTCGACGCCGATGCTCTTAACATCATCAGTGAGGACACGGACATGCTGCGGCAGCGGAAAAATCTCACGGTCATTACACCTCATATTGGGGAGATGGCACGTCTTACAGGAGAAAGTCCGGCTGTAATCAAAGCGGATCCGATCGCGTGCGCCGTGAAATTTGCTGCAGCATACGGTGTGATTTGCGTGCTCAAAGATGCCAGGACAGTCACTGCATTTCCGGACGGGCGTGTCTATCTGACAGCTTCGGGCAACTCCGGAATGGCCACTGCAGGATCAGGAGATGTTCTCACTGGAATTATGGCAGGTATGCTCGCACAGCGAGGCGCAGATGTAAAAGCTGTTCCTGCCGCAGTACATTTCCACGGTCTGTGCGGAACAGCTGCCGCATGCCGCGGCGCGCGCCCGGCACTTACCGCAGGAGAAATTCTGAGGGCGGTTCCTGAGGTCATGCATAAGCTCGGGATTTTCTGAGGCTTCGTATACTTCTGCAAAATATTGGAAATACTCCAGGTAAACAAACTGAAATCGGAGTGTGAATGGAGTGATTATTAGAAGAGGCGATATTTTTTACGCGGATTTAAGACCCGTAGTCGGAAGTGAACAGGGCGGTATCCGTCCGGTGCTGATCATTCAGAATGATGTGGGCAATTGCCACAGCCCTACCGTTATCTGTGCGGCAATCACATCGAAAATGAACAAAGCAAAGCTTCCAACACATGTAGAAATTGACGCATCATCGTATGCGATTGTGCGGGATTCCGTGATACTGCTGGAGCAGCTTCGCACAATCGACAAGCAGCGGCTTAAAGATAAGATCTGCCATCTGGACCGCAAGATTCTGGATGAGGTGGATCATGCGCTGCACATCAGCCTGGAACTGCCGGACGCCTGAAACAGGCGCGTCAGGGAGATACAAACTACATAGCCGCGGGAAAATTTGTCCCGCGGCGTACCTTGACGAACTGGCTTTTCAGTGTTATATTTTGATAGGACTAATGAAAGAGAAAGGGAGTTTTCCATGAATGACGGGTATGACCCAGGGCTGAATATCATAATTCTGCTGCTGTTTCTGGTGTTCTATGCTTGCTTCCACGGATTCAACGCCGCGGTTGATTCTCTGTCAGAGAGTGAACTGTCAGCATACGCGGGCGGGAAGAAGAAGCCAAAGCGGCTGCACTTTATCGAGTGCGTTTTAGATGAGCCGGGACGTTTCCATGATACATTTTATCTGGTCACAACTGTATTCGGAATGCTTGCCGGTTTTGCAGTGCTTGGATTTACAGCACCTCTGTACCGGCTGCTCCTTTCCTCGGGATTACATATGTATCTTTGCCGCGAGGCGATTCGTGTCCTCGCTTTGATTCTGATCATCCTTGCCGCGGTGATAGTGCTGGTTCCGTTTGGGATATTTATCCCGCACCTGCTGTGCAGCTTTTCTCCGGCCGGGTCTGCTTTTGCACTCGGAGGAGTTGTACATGGAACTATGATGGTTCTTCGGCCGCTTACTGCATTTCTGCGGCTGATTGCGAAGGGAATTCTGCGTTTATTCGGCAAGAATCCCGACACGCTGAGCGATGATGTTACAGAGGATGAAATTCGTGAATTTCTCGATGAAGCACACGAGCAGGGTGTGCTCATGGAAAGCGAAGCGGCAATGATGCACAACATCATGGAGTTTTCCGATAAGAGTGCGAAAGATATCATGACGCACCGCGTCAATATTGCAGCACTTGACGGGACGATGACGCTCAAAGAGGCGGCAGAACGGATCCTGAAGGAAAACAATTCACGCTTTCCGGTGTATCAGGACGATATGGACAATATCGTCGGAATCATCCATCTGCGCGACGTCATGGCTAAGCGAAATACCGGGCGTTACGATTCCTGGGCAATCAAGGACATCCCGAATCTGCTGCGTACAGTTCCCATCATTCCGGAGACTCGCGGCATAGACGAGCTGTTTAGGGGAATGCAGATGAAGAAAGCGCACATGGCGATCGTAGTAGACGAATACGGACAGACAAGCGGACTGATCACCATGGAGGATATTCTCGAGGAAATTGTGGGAAATATTTTCGATGAATACGATGAGTCTGAGCAGTATATCGTGCCGCTGCATGACAACAGTATGCTGATGGACGGACTGACGCCCCTTGAAGAGGCCGGGGATGTATTGGGAATCGATTTCTCTGAGGAGGAATTTGAGACAATAAACGGTTATCTGACGTCTGTTCTTGATCACATTCCGACGCCGGATGACAAGGAAGTTGTAGCAAAGGGCTACCGATTCCAGATCCTGTCTGTCCGCAACAATATTATTCAAAAGCTCAAAGCAGAAAAAATCTAACATAAGACGAAGAGGAGATTATCAACATGTCAGGACATTCTAAATTTGCCAACATTAAACATAAGAAAGAGAAAAACGACGCCAAAAAAGGTAAGATCTTCACTGTTATCGGACGTGAGATCGTGATTGCTGTAAAAGAGGGTGGTCCGGATCCGGCTAATAACAGCAAGCTGCGCGATGTTATCGCGAAAGCAAAAGCAAACAATATGCCGAACGATACCATCGAGCGCGGTATCAAGAAGGCTGCCGGTGATTCTAACAGCGACAATTATGAGCATGTTACGTACGAAGGCTATGGTCCGAACGGTATTGCAATCATTGTTGAGGCACTCACAGACAATAAGAACCGTACTGCAGGAAATGTGAGAAGTGCATTTACGAAAGGAAACGGAAGTATCGGAACCCAGGGATGCGTTTCGTTCATGTTTGATAAAAAGGGTCAGATCATCATTGACAAAGAAGAGTGCGAGATGGACGCTGATGAACTGATGATGATTGCTCTTGATGCAGGTGCAGAGGATTTCAATGAGGAGGAAGACAGCTACGAGGTTCTTACAGATCCGGATGATTTCTCTGTAGTGCGCGAGGCGCTGGAAAAAGAAGGTATTCCAATGGCGGAAGCAGATGTGACTATGATTCCGCAGACATATGTAACACTGACAGACGACGATGCCATCAAAAACCTGCAGAAAACACTGGATCTGCTTGAGGATGACGACGACGTACAGTATGTATATCACAACTGGGAAGAGTAATGTAAAACAGTAATATGCAATTTTTTTGGAACAGGCATGATTTTGATCATGCCTGTTTCTCTTTAAAAGAATGTCACTTCATATCCATCATTGTTCCGATGAACAGCGGCAGATTAGCCTCACAGTCGATAATCATATAGACAAATGGACGGTTCAAAACAACTTCTTTGAAATCGTCAATTCCGGCCGCCCCATCAGCCATTCCCACTACAGTCGCTGCCCCTGCCTTTGTTCCTTTTTCATCTACGGTAATTAATGTTTTATGAATTACACGATTAATGAAGATATTACCCGCTGTGGAGGTCCCGAGATTTGAGAAATCAGCGGTATCCTCATCAAAGGCATTCTTCATACCCATAGCAGACAGAATTCTGCTCATCTCAACACGGTACTCGCTTTCAAACTTTGGTATAGCGGCATATACAGTTGCCTGCTGTGGGTTGGCAAGCAGAGAAGCCAGACTCTCGCCGGTCATAGCAGAGATATATTCGCTGCAGCTAATTCCCTCATTGGGCAGAAGTGCGACAAAGGCATATTTGGAATCGGCGTATGGTTTTATAAACCCGGTAGCACTCTTATCAGTCAAATACAGATATTCTTCAGAGTGCATCATTTCTACATCCGTTTCCGTTCCGTCTTTCGCAGTAAAAATGCCGTCATGAATTTGAACGTCCTTATAAATTTCTTTCCACTCAGCATCAAAAGCCATGGCATTGACCAAATACATCACAGCGTCTGACGAAATTTTATCGAGGATGTTCTGAATCATTCCATCTGTGTTACGCTCAACCCATGAATTTATATTTTTGAGAGCAGCATTATCAAATGGTACTTTGAAAATATCTGCACCGTAATAATCTGCGTTGGTTTGCAAAAAGCTTTGTTTTACGGAAAAACGCTCATCGTCACTAAGCCAGATTGAGTTGGCAATGCTCAGCTTATATTTTTTGTCCTCCGGCAAAGAATCCATGTATGCTTTTAGATAAGCATTCAATTCATCTACACTCATACCAAACACTTCTTCCATCTGAGCAAGGGTTTCACCCTTTGCACCATTTGCTGTCATAGACAGAGCATAAAGAACAGATACTGGCGATATCATAGTGTTTTCATCCGCACTAAGGCTGGATTGGAAAAGACGGACAGCAAAATCTGTAGGCTTAATGGAATTCTCACCGCTAACTGAAACAGTTGCTTCGGTCAGCACTTGTGGCTGTACTCCGCTCATCAAATCACTGTCAGCACTCAACGTATTACCAGACAATGAACAGCCAGTCAGTGCTGCGAAAAGCATCAGCATACAGAGAAGAAAAGAAATAATACGTTTCATAATTATATCCATTCCTTTCGCTTCGCTCAGGCACAAAACGTTATGAAAATATTTCCCTGAGCTTATTTTTTCTTTATAATTCTTCTTGTAGGGAGCCCGGTATACTACAAATCACGGGGAGGTG